>JAEOTX010000083.1 GCA_016839605.1 Candidatus Thorarchaeota archaeon
TCTGTTGTGGTATTCGCTTGCCAGCTGATGATAAGACGCCTTGGTATGAACGAGATGAACTCTGGGAGAAAATGGGCCAGGTCATGTTCGGTGCACAAAGGATGGAGATAGCTGTCGCTGAAGTAGATAGTCTCATTGAACTGTTAGAGATATCAACTGAAGACAAGATTCTAGACTTGTGTTGCGGAATCGGTCGTCATTCAAACGAATTTGCAAGAAGAGGATATAGCGTAACGGGTGTCGACAGAACCAAGTCCTATCTAGAGATAGGAAGAGGAACTGCAAAGAATGAAGGTCTATCATCTGAGTTTGTGCAAATGGACATGAGAGAGTTTGTGAGAGAGAACAGCTTTGATGTGGTCTTGAGTATGTTCACTTCATTTGGGTACTTTGATGACGACAGCCAGCAGATGACCGTACTTGACAATGTCTTCAGATCACTTAGACCTGGAGGCCGCTTTATCATCGAAACACTGGGGAAGGAGGTCCTCGCCCGAATATTCCAAGAGGCAGATTGGAGTGAGGGGGATTATGGCATTCATCTTGCGCGAAGAAAGCCTACTGATGATTGGGGCAAGATGCAGAATACTTGGATTCTGATAGCAAAAGACGGCACAAGACATGAATGGAACGTTACTCACTATCTCTACTCAGCTGTAGAATTGAAGTCACTACTCAAATCAGCTGGCTTTGAAAATGTCAAAGCTTATGGTGGTCTTGATGGAAGCTCATATGATAATGAATCCAGAAGACTCGCTATTGTTGGTGTGAAGAGAGAATGAGGCATGGAAGAAAATTCTACTATGATGTCTTCGTATGGATATTGCTGGTGAGATTAGTAGACGAATTAGGCTTATTAAAAATGAATACTTGATTCTTGGCCGGTGTAACTACAATGCAAGGTCAAGAAGAATGGGTTCCCTGCGTATTTGAGATCGAAGTACCAATGGGCAAAGTTGAGTCAAGTCTCTGGACCATAAGGAACATTGACGATACAGATGTTAATCTGACTTATGTCCTCCCGCTCCCCACTCGACGTGATGGTAGGAGGTTGCATATTGCTGGGTTGACAGTGGGTGTGCAAGATGCAAGTCCCACAGATTTTGTTCGCGAGTTCCATGCAAGGGGAATTAATTTCAATGCGAGTCATGTAATTCCAGGTTCAACCCACAACCAAGGAATTCAAGGGCAAAATAAAATGCAACACTTGTTCGCTCCTGTCGATTGCAGTATATACGACGTCATGAAAGTCGTTGTCTATCTAACATGTACTGAACCCAGTGGGGTGGATGTTGCCTTCGTTACTGCAAAATGCTACTACGCATAGTGTGTTGGCGTTCATTCGATTCCTGCCTATGACGGGCAGGAAATTTCTCCTTTTTCCTTTTTTCTAACTTATCTGAAGACAGCCAACTTTGAGGATGTCAAAGCTTCAAGTGGTCTTGATGGAAGCTCATATGATAGCAAGTCGGAAAGACTTGCGGCCATTAGATCTAGGAAGTGAAAATGCCTATTCACCTCCACTATCCCCAGTACTCGATTTCTGAGTATACGGACTGCCATTTTTGGACCTGTAGGTGGTGCATTTTTCAGCTTCAGATATCGTGTATGACCGCTCTAGCTCTAGCTGGATGATGTTTAACATGGGTCTCAGATCGAGGGTTAACAAGTTAACCTCAACACGGGTCATGTGCATATGGAAGAAAAGGGACTACATAGATTCTTTTTCAGATTCCCATTCAGGATTGAGACTTTTGTGTTTTGAATGATCGATATTGAAAGTTGGCAAGATTCTGCGAGCTGAGCTCAAGTCTTCCTGCATTGATAGTCACCACCGGAAACCCTTTCTTGTAGTCTGCAGGTGTAAAGAGAACAAAGGAGTGAAGAGGATATGTCCTCGCCACAAACAGACACATACCCCCTGGACCAGATGATAGATGTCGCAGCTGGACGAACTAGATCCGATCTTGTGTTGAAGAATGCCTCAGTGGTCAATGTCTTCTCTGGAGATATAATTGAAGGAGATGTTGCGATTCACCAAGGATACATCGCGGGGATTGGAAAATATGTTGGCAGCAATACAGTCGATTTGAAGGGTAAGTATGTCGTCCCTTCATTCTTCGATGGCCATGTACACGTGGAGTCATCAATGGTCATGCCGCTTCAATATGCTAGGGCAGTTGTCCCTCATGGAACGGGAGCGGTTGTTGCAGACCCACATGAGATAGCAAACGTCTTGGGACTGGAAGGAATCATGTATATGTCCAAGTCAATGAGAGGTGGACCCCTTGAGTTCTATATCATGCTTCCATCATGTGTCCCATCTACTGACTTGGAAACAAATGGTGTATCTCTTGATTTTCTCGACATCAAGCCACTCCTTTCTGAGCATTATGTATTGGGGCTTGCGGAAGTCATGAACTATCCTGGTGTGGTCTATAGAGATCCCGACATCCTTGAAAAAATCAGAGTAACACTAAACACAGGAAAGAAGATAGATGGGCATGCACCAGACCTTGCGGGCATGGAACTCAATGCATATGCCGCTGCAAGAATCTCTTCCGAGCACGAGTGCTATACCTTGGAAGAGGCACAGGCCAAGCTCGCGGTTGGTATGCACATACACATTCGAGAGGGCTCAACAGCCAAGAACCTGAAAGACTTAGCTCCGTTGATCCAATCACATACTTCAATGTTCTGTAGTTTTGTCACCGATGATCGCAACACTCTGGACCTTATCAAGAAGGGTCATATTGATAGCCTGGTTCGTGATGCCATTTCTTACGGTGTAGACCCGATTCAAGCTATTCGAGTTGCTACTATTTCTACAGCTCGTCATTATGGTTTGCAGTATAGAGGAGCAGTCGCTCCCGGTTACCATGCAGACCTCGTGGTGCTTGATGACTTGAAGAAAATCAACGTAGAGACAGTGTACAAGAGTGGAACTGTAGTCGCAGCCAAAGGGAAACTTGTGTGGGAAATTGGCGACCAAGACCCTCCACGCCTCAGAAGGTCAGTCAACATAACATGGTTGGACCCAGAAGACTTCCAAGTAAAAGCGCGAGGTGACCAGATGAATGTGATTGGTATAATACCCGATCAGATCATCACCGAGCACCTTGTTGAAGATACTAAGGTTGAAGATGGACTTGCTGTACCCGATGTTGAAAGGGACATCGCTAAGATTTCTATTATTGAAAGACACAACGCATCAGATGTTACTGCTATAGGGTTTGTGAAGGGATTAGGACTCAAAGAAGGAGCGATGGTTAGTTCCATCGCACATGATAGCCATAACATAGTGGCAGTAGCAACTAATGACAGAGACCTAATTGCAGCTGCTGTTCAAATTGTACGAATGCAGGGTGGTTTGGCTATTGTGAAAAATGAGAAGGTCATCGCTTCTCTACCACTGCCCATTGCTGGACTCATGTCAGATCAACCTGTTGAATATGTCAGTGAGAAATTGCAGGAACTAAAGGATGCGGCTAAAGAGATTGGCA
>JAEOTX010000084.1 GCA_016839605.1 Candidatus Thorarchaeota archaeon
ATGCAATTTGAACTTCTAGTAAATAACATAGCACTTCTTGGTTTGATTCCTGTCTTTCTTCTAATTCTCCTAACGTTGTGGAGTATCTATACCAGCACTGGTAGAGGCAGGACTCGCTCATTTGTAGCATTTCTAATCTCTGTAAGTGTGGCAGTAGCATGGTCGACAACCACATTGACTCGGATGGGAATCCTTTCAAGGGGTTTTCCCTCGTCTGATTGGACACTTTGGGGCCAGTATCTCGATTGGGGCTTTAGAGGGGCTTATACGTTCCTAATCGCGATATACGTAATAGTCTGGGCCTTTCCGGACTTCTTCAGTGAACGTAAATGGGCATTCATCGTAGCCCTCATCGGATCTATCGTCTATGAGATACTCATGTTCAGTGCCTTTTCTATTTCCTATTCTATGTATAGTGGAGCATGGTTAGTTACGGGACTCGTCCTCTCTGTGCTTTACATGGCTGTGATTCCAGTGTATGCTACTCTTCGTTACACTCAGCAGGATAGAATCCGCGGATCCCCCCTAGTGAAATGGATATGGGTAACCCTGCTTGGACTCCTGATCTGGTTCTTTGGAGAGGCCTTGCTATTTACAGGCATTATTTTAGAGCTTCCTGGTGGTGTCCCTTGGTTCAGTGCAATAGATGCAATGAATACCAGCTCCCTAGTAATTGCCTGGTTTCTTATCCTGGTAGGCTTTGTCTTCCAAGCAAGGACAAGTCAACCAGATACATCTTGAACCTCGCTGAGGACCTAATACTTCAGCAGCAGTCAAGCCCGTCAGAACTGGCGGCTTAGTCGTCAAAAGAAACTCGGTGCAAATCAACCTCAGACACGCATATTCATCCGGCATTTGTTCCAAAGGTCGATCGCGCTACAGTGACGGCAAATCATAGAATCTGTGGGGATTCTCCCAATATATCTGCTCCAAGACAGAGCTATCCAAGGACAGTCCGTTAATCTTGGTGCCACCACTATTGATCGTGTCTGCATCTTGGAATGGCAGTGGAACATCGCGAATTGAGCTCTCCAAAAGAAGTCTAAGAGATAGATGACGACCATCATAATAACTCGAATCATCAGTGAAAGCTACGCAATCGGTTCCAAATTGGATGCGGTCACTATACTTGCTTAGAAAATCTCGAGCTCGTTCAGGATCTTTGCTCAATTCTCTTGACATCCATCTGGCAGAACTTGTGTCGATGTTGAAATTAGTGTAGGAATCAAACCAGCGTGCCAGATTGTCCAAACGGTGAATCTCTGGCTGTGCTGCAAAGTGCGCTATTTGGAATTGAATGGCTGGATACCTTGAGAGCACTCCTTCCAGCTCCTTGAGGTCTCTCTCCTTGGTCCCAAAGTAGTCAGTGTCAGTATATCTGCTAGCATAGTATGTGTCTGGATCAGACAAGTGAAGAATAAAGGGGATGCCTGCTTCTCTTATGGCAGCGAACATGGGCGACATCTCATCACCATCAAGGCGAAGTTCCCCAGGGTCAGCCTTAGCTCTTGCCCTCATTATTGGAGCTGATTGCATTTTTACGAGATCGAATCCCTCTTCGGGGGCAGCCAGAATCTCTCGAGCAAGATTGTGCGGGCCTTCAGTGAACCGCATGGTGCCTGAGAAATACTTGGCGAAAATGAAGCGTTCAGGATATGTACTTCTAGCGTATTCCATGATTGCAGGACTATGACAGATCAATACAGCTTTGTGGATGCCGAACTTCTTCTGAATACGTACCAGAAGGTCCAATGAGTCGGGATCAATTCCATGAGTGTGCGCATCAAAGATTGGATGTTTGAAGGTAAAATTGGGGTTCAGAGAAAGCACCGTTCTTTGCCACTAAGGACCGGCTGAAAACGGTTTGCATCTGGTTGATTCTACAACCTTGACCACAGCTTCTCGCTAGCTTTTCTTGATATCTTTGAGACCTCTTCATCAGATACCAGAGTGAGTTCTCTGTCCTTTACAACTTGAACACCATTCACAAATACATGTGCAACATCTCTTCCGCCGAAGGTGTTTATGAGGTGTCCAATCACTGAGTCGGGTGTCAGTGGAGTAGGTACTCTAGTACCATCAAGAACAGCAATGTCGGCGAGCTTTCCTGGTTCTAGACTTCCGATTTGGTCTTCAAGGCCATAGCAGCGAGCACCGTCGAGAGTAGCCATTTTGAAGATATCATCTGGACCAATAATACTGGGATCACGATTCTCCAGACGATGAACAGTAAGAGCACATCTCATGTTCTCGAATGGATCGTAAATCCACCCATCATTTCCTAGCCCCACTGGAATTCCACGCTCAAGCATTCCAGGTACTGGAGCTGTTCCTACAGCATTGAGCATATTGGACATAGGATTGTGAGCGACTGATGATTTGTGTTCAGCGATTAGGTCTAGTTCCTTGCTGTTTACATGGACACAATGTGCTAGAACCGTCTTAGGGCCAAGCACGCCAAGCCTTGCAAGACGTTCCACTGTTCGCTCTCCATAGCGCTCAAGATTATGATATAGATCAACAAGGCCCTCTGATGTGTGGATCGTGATAGGCACGTCCAATCTTTGTGCCTCTTCCACAGCTTTCTGAATGAGCTCATCGGTGACTGTGAATGATGCATGGATGCTCATCATTAGAGAAGCGAGACCTCCACACTTTGCACATCCAGAGAATCTCACATTTTCTTCAAGTCCCCTGTGACCGATTTCAACACTATCACGCTCAGTCATTTCAAAAGCAAGCATGGATCGCATTCCTACACGATTCGAACCATCAGCGACACTATCCAGCACACCTTCAATTGAGTTGGGGCCAGAATAGGTATCCGCAAAGAATGTTGAGCCATTGCGTAGCATATCAGCGGAAGCGGATAGAGCACTAGCGTGTGCATCCTCTAAATTCATTGTTTCATCCAGAGGCCACCAAACTCTTTGAAGTATCTGTGCAAAATCAGTTGGTGGTTCTATGTTCAGACTCGCACCCCTCAAAAGAATTCCATACAGATGTGTGTGAGCTGTGATTAGTCCTGGAATAACCACACATCCCTTTGCATCTATCACTTTGTCAGCCTTACCCTTCGGCTTACCCTTACCAAGATCCGCAATTTGATTGTCTTCGATTCGAAGATAGCCACCAGGATAGATTGTACCCTTACTATCACCTGTGACAATCAAGCCGCCCTGAATCAATGTGCTCTCAGGCATTGTACTTTCCTCGCCTTGGTGGTAAAGAATACAAAGTTCTGATTAGTGTTGCCCAAGCACTCTCTATTCAGTCAGGATGTCGGCTCGTCGGACAGTGTCTTCGTCTACCATATAGACTGTGCCTTCTTTTACAAGCTGACCAAGCACCTCATCAAACTCTTCAGATGACATCTCAATCTCAGTCGCTTTAATCTTCATCACCATGACTGGTAATGCTTTACCAAGAGTCAGCGATAGATTATCCATTAGTGCTAGAAATCGTGCAGGAGGAGCAAGACTGAGGTCGATTACTGAAGCATCGCTGGATGCGTCTTCGACCGGTTCGGGCGCATCAATGACTATGGGTGAGACACCAGGTTCTTTGCTTTCCAGCATTTTCTTGAGAAGAGTTGATCGGAGGTCAAGTTCACTTGCAGCGCTCGAAGTTTTCTCCTTCTTTGTTGAGAGAGCAGAGGCAAGATCTCCTATCCCAACAGGCTGTGGGCGGGCTGAATCTACTGGGTCATCAGGAGCGATGAACGGAATGGGATCTGCTCCTGAAACATCAACACCCATCCAAGATGAGTCAATATCTTTGTTCAAAGGTGCAGCCTTCAAGAGATGTTCCCTAAATCGCTTCATCACCTTGTCACGCTGGGCGCTCAAATTGGAACCAATACAAGGCTCCAAACCCATTCTGAGAAGAGTCCGACCAGCTGATCGCTTCACCCTAGTATGAGAATCCGCAGCAAGAATCTCCATTATCCGAAGAAGGCTTGAGAGCTTCGAATTTGCAACTTCAACATTCTCAGCCAATTCTTGCTTAACTCTCCAATCAGGATCATTCAGAAGGTCTCTGACCAGTCCTGATGCTGAGGTTATTCCTACATTTCCCACAGCTCTGGCAACTTCTTTCCGGTCTTTCCATTTGCCGCTGGAAAGAAACGGCTTCAGGTATCTGACAGATTTTGGTTCTGCAATACCTGCGATATATATCAATAATTTTGGTTTTCGCTGCGAGGCTTCCTCACTAAGAAGACGAACTAGAGCAATCCTCCGCTTTTCTGGAAACTCCCGGATACTTGCGATTGCACCTATATTCAGATCCTTGATTTCATCTTTGATTAGCCTAGTAACCCAGCGATATCCGTAGTTACCTAAGGCAGCCATAAGCTCGACTACACCCGGCTGATGTTCTCGACCCAGCTTCTCTAATGAGGTGATCCATCTTTTCAATTCTGATTTTCCTGTAGGTGGTCCGTTTTCCCTGAAGGCTTCCTTGATGCTCTGTAGAACCTGAGCTACCTCTGCAGGCGGTAGATTATGTAGGAGTGAGAAGAACTCGGGGATATACTCACCATAGATATTCTTGCCAGCTGTTCTGAAGAGAATCTTTCGCACGAAGATGTCATCTGCCAGAATATGGTGCATTGCGGCCGGAAGAAGAGCACGGTTGACACCGTACATTGTGAGTGATTGTGCTGCTTCATACATCATCTCAGGTCGAGCTGATTCAAGATTCCATGCGGCTTTCCGCATCTCTTCTATCTTTTTGGACTCGAGGGCTAAGAAATCAGCAGAAACAGGCGACATCTCAAGCTCCTCCTTTCTTCTTTATACGCTTTGAAGGCTTCTTCCGTTTCTTCTTGGGTTTGATCTTTGCCTCTTTGGTGCTAGTGATGTATTCAGTTAGCTCAGACTGGATTCCAGTAGGCTTAGCATCAGCCCTAGCAGCCTCCATGTATTCCATTTCATCTTCTGCTACTTTCCCGTTGAAAGTCACCTGAAGTGTCTCTTGAGGGAATGCTCTCTGTTGATCCAGTTCCAACTCTACTAGGAATTTATCATACGCTTCTCTCAAAGAAGTCAGTCTTGAATCTCCTTCTGGAAGTTTGGTTTCAGCTATCATCTGCTCTCTCAATAGCCGCCTTCCAAGTACTGAGCGTGAAAGTCTTGCGAGGCTTGCACTACCTTTTCGGACTCTTGGCTCCGCCTTCTTGAAGTCTTTCAACAGGGCTTCTGACAGGTCCGGAACTAGGAATCCGAAGCCGTCGCGTTCTAATCCTGAGGGCAGGATATCTGCTATTCTCCGAGAAGAAATCATTTCATTGACGATTTTCGCGCATTCACTTCGAACGCGTCTCCTGCCGTCATCCCAGTCAGTCCCCTTGATGAGCTTCTGGATGATTGCATCTCCGCTAATGTCAAGAGGCAATGAGAGGGAGAGCATGTCGAGAGCTCCAAACACACCGTCCCGCACAAGCATGATCCTCTCAATGGTTTCCTCCTCATTGTCTGACTTTTTCCATTTCTTCTCCAGTATCTTGTACAATCGATGCAGTGGATAGGCCTTCTTGTCTGTCCAATAGCCTTTCATCAATTCGACAAGCTGGTCCATTGCTCCACGTCTGCTCAGTTCGCAAAATTGCAGCATAAAGGCATCATCTGACTTTGGACCTGTGCGACCTTTGCCAGATTTGCCTTTGGCCAGTGCATTCAGCCTCCCAATTAGTAGGATTCTTGACGCATGTGGCCCTTTTTCACTTTTCTATGATTGTATTGTTCTATTGTCATGACTGGTTTACAATGAAAGTGAGAGAAGCTGCTACTGAGCCAGTTGAGACCGAGGTCTATTCAGTTCCATTCTTCTTCGCAGCAATAATGGATTGTGCCTTTAGAACACTCTTCCCTCTGCGAACAAGCTTCTGGATTTCAGCATGATATACTAACTCAGATATCTCGCCTTTCTCCAGCTTGCGTTCTAAAAGGCGTTTCTCATCTCTTATCTCAAGCATTGAGGCTTCAAGGGCTTTCTCCTTGACCCGTAACATGACATTCTTGCGAGCCGACTCCGTCTTTTTCCTAGGAGACTCTTCCTCTTCCTTGGTCTGCTTGAGCACAGCTAGAGCTGCAACGAGTTCCTGCTTTACTGGAGGCTTCTTGGGTTTAGAAGTAGTAGTGTTTGGCGCAGGGGAACGGCTTTCTGAATCAGAGTCGTTTGCATGCGAAAGCCCTGAAATGAACTCCTTATACCTGCGAAGTCTGTCTTCAGGGGTAAGACTCTCAGTCATTTAGCGTCCCACCTTCTCATGACTCAGAAGAGTCAGTCACATATTCTATGTTACTAGCATATATTAAAGGTTCTTATGTCGTATGTGA
>JAEOTX010000085.1 GCA_016839605.1 Candidatus Thorarchaeota archaeon
GCATATTGGAGATTATCCCGACACAATTCCTACTAGGGTTTTCTTGGGCATGTCTCTATGTTGGAGCATTGAAGTATGTGACTGAACGTAATGAGGACAGATCGACTGCGTCTGGGCTGCTCACATCTATGTTGTCACTCTCAATGGTGCTGGGTCCAATAATGGCGGCTGTAATATACTCAATTTGGCCAGCGTACATTCCAATCATGTACAATGCGGTTGTGTTTTCACTGGTGGGTTATTTGATTTTCTTATTGGCCAGTAGACGAGAAGTTTCCAATGAAGCAGGATTTGAGAACTCGTTACAGGAGCAAAACCAGTAGTAGAGGATACTGGTGACCTCAATACTCGCATTTTCAAGATGATTTAGGCACCAAGCCCGTAAAGAACCAGTATCAGAAGTATGTGGAAGATTGACTTCGCGTCGAACTGATGAATTCCTTTTGCTTTTGTTAGGGTAGCTAGATTAATGTCGCATGATTTCTCTAGTAGAGCAATAGTTTGATAACAAATCAACAGTGATGACACAAAACGGAGGAACTTGTGTTGGAAATCAGAGAGATGCAGTCGTCTGACATAGATTTCGCCCTTAGTCTCACCGAAGAGGAGGGTTGGTCGAGCATAAGGAGTGACTTTGAGGAACTTCTTCTCTTTGATCAGCATGGATGCTTCATAGCAGAAGAGGACGACATCTCGATTGGAATGGCTTGCGCACTCTCCTATGGACCATTTGGAACTCTTGGTAACATGATTCTTGTGCGCGAGTATCGAGGAAAAGGCTATGGAACTAAACTGATGGAGCATGGATTGGAATACCTCAAGAGCAAGGGTGCTGAGTTCACATTGCTAGATGCTGTATCTAAGGCGGTCCCTCTCTATGAGAGATTGGGATTCAAGAAAGTCTGTCGCTCCCTTAGGCTCAGGGGTCGTGTCGAACCAGCTGTGTCAGCAAAAGTCAGAGCATTGGAAGACAAAGATATGCTGCGGATTCTCTCAATCGATCGTGAGCAGTTTGGTGCCAATAGGTTCCTGTTCCTTGGAAGTACGCTCTCAGCAAATCCTGAGTTGGGAAGATTGCTTGAGGTCGATGGCCAAATCGCGGGATTCATGATGGGAAGTCGGCGTCATGGCTTTGTCCGTCTTGCGCCATGGGTCATGTGCAGCCATTTTGAACTAGCTAAGTCAATTTTGAAGGATTTTGCAGCACATGTCGGCGGTTTGGAGATTAGGACCGGTGTTTTGGAAACCAGTAGGAAATCGGTGGGGCTTCTCAAAGCTTCTGGCTTGTATCAAGAAAGCTCATCCTGGAGAATGGTCCTCGGTAAGGACAGAATGGATTTCTCTGATGGTCTCTTCGCCATTGGTTCTCCTATGAGAGGCTAGCCTTGCGTCTGCGCCTCTGGCGAATTTGCTCAATCTTCCTTCCGAAGTCAACTCTTGATAATTTATCAGCTAAGATTGGTGACATCATGAGAAACGCAACAGCGAAAGACCAAATCACCAAAATGTCAACATGAAGGTATGTATAGGTCCCTTGCACAAACATCTCAATTGCTGTACGGTAGACATTGGAGAATGGGACATACTCGTTGAGAACTTCAAATCCTATTCCACCCAGTGAAAGGGGAGCTATGCCACCACCTACTATCCAATAAAACAGGGCTCCCAATGCGCTTAGTGGTACCATGTAGACAGAGTTTCTTACTACAGCTCCAATGATCACACCTAGTCCTGCTGAGTAGATAGATAGGGGTAGGGTCAGTGCCAAGAATGCGAGTACAGTACCTTGGGGCCAGAGTCCATAGAGACCCCACCCCAGAAGAAACACAGCTGGAACAGAAATGTAGCTCAGAATGACTCCACTAAACATCTTTCCCATGAAGATAGCATGAACCGATTGATTTGACATCAGTAGCTCATCCAGGGTTTCTTGCTCATACTCATGCGTTGTTGTGGAACCTGACAGGAATAATCCGCCGAAAGATATTCCGAAGATCAATATCGTCCAAGCCATGTACGCCAGCCTTGGTGGAGTGAATTCATTGAGCAACTCGACTTCGAAGTCAGAGATTGCGGCATCAGGCAAGTATGTCTGGTAGAAGAAATCTAGTTTGCGGATCACTGGCATTCGTAAATTCTTCGTCATGTCTTCGTGTGCATTATTGACCTGTATGTGAATGCTGGTAGAAACGTTATTCGTTACCGCTTCCTCGAACCCATCAGGGATTGTTATGACGACGAGAATCTCACCATTCTCAAATAGAACATCAGCTGTCTCTGCATTCATTTCTATAAGTCTGAGGCTGGGCGGAATTGGGTCGTGCTCTCCAAGTATCTCCACCAATCCATTCGTATAGACTCCAGGATTCTGTTCCTCTATGACCAGAGCAGTATCGACTCCAGGGCCTGCATATACACCCCCCATGAGGAGCACAAAGGCAAAATAATAGAGAAGAGGAAACAAGGCGACAAAACCAAGTCTTCTTTTATTGCGAAGCCACACCCTCAGTTCCTTTTTGACCCCAGCACGAAAGACCCTGATGAACTCGCTCATGAACGCTCTACCTCCCGTTTCATCAGTTGGGCAGTAATCAATGACATCACAATCCACACTGTCAGAAGGGCTACAACTCCAGGCAGTAGACCAGATACCGTGTCTAGAAAGAAGACCCGAGTCCACATGGCAATGGAGTGAGTTGTTGGAAATAGCAAGGCGATCGCCCTCAGCTCTGTGGGCATGAGGCCAATTGGAGCAAGACCACCACCAGTCAGAAATCCAAACACAGCAAACAAGACCGAGAAGAGAATAGCCTGCTCTCTTTGTTTTGTGCGGATGCCGATTAGTTCTCCTATTGGAGCCAATGCCAGAAGAGTGAGAAGCAGGATCAGTCCAAGTACAAACACATTACCAACTGGTAAGGTTCCAGTTCCCAACAAGAGTACAGGGATTGTGATAATCATCACTACTAAAGAACGAGGGATAGCTGCAATAGTGTGCCCAATCACTATGGCCAACCTGCTAGCTGGAGAGTTCATCGTGTCATAGATAGCCTGTGTTTCGAAGTCAGCAGCAGTCGCCATTGCTTGACTGGCAACAGAACAGACAATCATTGATAGTATGATACCTACTGCATACATGTACGAAATATTCGTTGGAGTTTCATGCAGATTCAGTGTTTCCTCAAAAGCAACTCGCGCATTTGACTGATCGAATTCTGGATAGACAGCCATCTGATTGTAGAGAAGCACTCCCGCTTGTACTCGATGGACATAGTTCTTCACGATGTCGTCATTTAGATTTGCGATATAGATCGAAATGGTGGCTTTCACTCCGGATGTGACATTTGCACCGAAACCTTCTGGTATCAGGATGTAGGCAATCAGGTTGCCATTTTGAAACAGCTGAGATGCAGATTCGGAGTCGTATCTTGTCATCTTGAACCAAGTGAAGTTCGTAGTAGAGACCATGTTCTCTAGAATCTCAGCCATTTCATCCGCCTGTGATGATTGATCCTCCACCACAAGACCACACACAAAGGACTCTCCTCCACCAACTTGTGCCCACATGATTGTGTACACCAACGCCAGTACAAAGGGGACTATCAGACTAGGAGCAATGAAGCGGGGATCACGCTTAGCTTGTTTGAGGTCCTTTCTAGCTACTGCAAGTATCTCACGCAGCATGCCTAGTCCCTCAGCTTTGAACCTGTGATAGCAAGGAAGACATCTCCCAGAGATGGTTCTCTCAGAGCTGCCTGCTTGACCTTCAGACCCAGCTCGGTCAGTTTCTCTATGACAAGTGGGAGGTCCGCATGACCAGCTTGACTCTTTATCCACGCAGTCCTTGGACCACCGTCTAGAGGCTTGCTAAGTTTCTCTGTCTTCATTCCCAGCTGCCCACCAAGCCAAGAAGCATCGTTCTCTGGATCTAGGCCTTCCAACAAGACCTCAATCAGATAATTGCCCACGTATTCTTGTTTCAACTCATCAGGTGTTCCCTCTGCAACTAGTTTCCCGTTATCAATTACAATTACGCGATCTGCTAGCGCTTCAGCCTCATCCATATAATTTGTGCAGAAGAGAACAGTTAGCCCCTCTTCGCGCATCCTTCTAACTTGATTCCAAATCAGGTTCCGACTGTGCACATCGACTCCAAGTGACATCTCATCCAGTATCAGTAGCTCTGAGTCATGTAGAATAGTGCGAACAAGTGCAAGTCTACGCTTCATACCTCCTGAGTAGGTCTTAATACGGTCGTTCTTTCTGTGAGTTAAACCAGCAAGGTCAAGCATATTGGCTACACGTTCAGATACCTCGTCCTTAGGAACGCCATAGAGATCTGCATGATACTCTAAGGCTTCATGAGCGGTAAGGTCCTGATAGAGAGATGTTTCTTGCGGCATGAATCCAATGCGTTTCCGAACCTCAGCGAGATTCTCAGCGACCTCGAAACCAGCTACCTTGATGCTACCTGAGGTTGGATGTAGAATTCCCGTAATCAGCTTCACAGCTGTCGATTTGCCAGCACCATTAGGACCCAATAGGCCCACCACCTCTCCGCGTTCTACTGAGAATGAGAGTTTGTCGAGGGCTTTTGTTTTCCCACTATAGATGTGAGAAAGGTCAGAGATTTCTATCATCGAAGCCAGACTAACCACCAGTTGATACATGTAATCGTGAAGATAAGAAATTCGTGTCACCACAGGAGTAACAGCGAGTGATTCATATCTGACAGTTGTGACTCTTCTCAAGATGTAAGATTGAAGCTGCAATTCCTCCTTCAAGCAAAGGTATGGGTAGTTCTGAAAGAACTGAGCTGGGGAGATCGGTTCGAACGAGACCTTCAAGATGAAATGGACAAGGTAAGAGGGAGCCCTGAGAGCCTAAAGGAAATCAAAGACCAACTTACTGAAATGGGTCTAGTCTATCAGCTGAAAGGAGAAAGAGGCAGTCCGTATCTTGCATTGACCTACAAAGGCCAAGAAGTAGTAGGTCGGCTCATGGAGACTGAAGAGTTTCTTGATTTAGAGAACAAGGCATGACCCTGGCTGTCACCTCAAAAGTGACAAGGGATTGAAAAGATTTGGAGCTTGTTACATCCATGGGTGTAACTTTGTCAGGCGATGCTATCATATCCGACATGATGAGTCTTGGTCTACATCTCAACGAGGCGAAGGCATACAAGGCGCTCGTCACATTGGGTCAGAGCACAGCTAGAAGCGTGGCTGACCTCTCAGGGGTTCCTCGGAGCAAAGTATACGATGTCTTGTACTCCCTTGAAAGCCGAGGTCTTGTCCGGAAGGTCCTGGGAAGCGATCCCACTGAGTTCAGAGCATATCCTCCCAAGGAAGCAGTTCCGCTCCTTCTCGAGAAGATACAGCAGTCAGGAAATGTGGTTCTGACAGCCCTTGAGAATATTGAGAACGAGAGGGATTTAGAGAGCAGGGAGTATGTCTACACGGTCGAGGGCGTTGACCAGATCAAGATGGAGATGCGGGGCATCATAACTGGGGCAGAGAAGGAGGTATTTATCGCCACGCTTGATCCTAAGATCCTCAGTGCCGTCCGTCCGACTCTGGCTGATGCAAAGAAACGTGGTATTGAAATCAAGCTAGTCACTTCACGAGCATTCATTGAGGAATGGCCTGAGTTTGCGCATTACGCAAGCATGATGGATGTTGGAGACCTGAGCCCACCTGGCCTCGCAGAGCAATTGAGCAAAGTTGTTCAAGATGACAGTATTCTGGATAAATGGAACCCAACACAGATGGGAATCATAATTGCTGACAACAGAGATAGCTGTGGTATGTTTGGAAGTCATCCAGATCAAGCCAAGCCGTGGGCGCTTGTTGTACGTGTACCTCTGATAGCAATCTTGCAGCGCCAGGTCATCTCGGCTGTCCTCACGCAGGTCTTGAAGTTTCTTGATGGAAATGGATTTGATAAGCCATAGGTCAACCTATCCTAGAGCATCCATGAGATTAGATTGATAACTGGGATATACCTGATTAATTCTGAGGAGCGTCCACAATGAAAAAGCCCCTTCTGAAATTCATAAGATGCCCAAAGTGCCACAAGGACCTATTCATTACCGAGAATGAATCGGATGACGAGATAGAGAGGACAACCCTGGCCTGTGAAAAGGGGCACACCTGGAGTGTCAAAGACGGCATCCCATCGCTTGTTTTTCCAGCCTTGACTAAGGAAGATGCAAAATGGATTGCCGAATACGACGAGA
>JAEOTX010000086.1 GCA_016839605.1 Candidatus Thorarchaeota archaeon
TGATCGAACGTTGCAGTGCCGTTGTGAAAGCCGAAGTAGCCCATGGGACTGTAGCTGAAGTCTCCGACATAATGCCTGTATGCCCACGTATGGCCAATTCCAATTCCATGCATTGTCTCATGCAATTGGACACTTGAAACGCCATCCTTTGGCGTGACACCATCAGGACGATAATATCGTTCCCAAGATTTCCATATGACCGTCTGTCCCATCCCACCCAGTCCAGTGTAAGTTCGCCCTTGAGTATGCATCTCCATCTGTTGTTTAATGAAGACGACTCCAAATACCTCGATGTCATCACTTGCAATATCAACATAGTTCGGCTTCATATTGTCAAAGATATCATAGAACATTGGCGAGCCGTTTGCAATTGTAATTCCATCATCTACGTATGCGTTTCTCCAGAATAGTGCATCCCACGCTGGATAATCATCAATATCAAGATACTCAATGTCAACCTCCCAGGGAATGAACGGGAGTAGTTCCTCTAGATGATGTCTTTGGCGGTTCGCGTCAGTGACCCAGGTGAGGCTCTCAACGGATATGCCTGTGGCGACATCCATGCAAAAGACCAATCCTTTCAGGCGCCCTGAATCAACATATGCTGAAGGACTATGCTGTTGTGGAACGAAGAGGTATGCAACAGGGTCATAGAGGTAATCATGCAGGTAGACATTTAGATCATGGATTCCACCTGGAGTGCCTAGATCGACAGATTCCGCCTTGTCCTCGAGATCCATGGTGCAATGTTCAGGATGATCATCATATGGTGGATCGCCCCACCAAATGCGTGCCCATCTCAAATACCACTGATCAGCACTCGCATCAAGAACGAAAAGATTGTGCCGGCCGCCGAAGCCAGCATATTCCAGCTTCACATCAGGATTTAGAAAGTTGTCCCATTCCAGGCGAAACCAATTCTGAGCTTCACCTGAATCAGGGTCAACAGGCTTGTAATCATACCAATGCTCCAACGAATGATCAGCGCTATCAAATTCACTGAAATTGAAGATGTAGAGGATGTATCCGAGACCTGGAGGGGTGACTGCAGGATTCTCATTTAGCCAGTCTTCAACCGCCACACCATCAATGACTCTACCAGCTCTGGGGTTGAAAATCGTCTGCGGATCATCCGGATGAGTTTCCTGATATTCCAAGGCTGGCTCGTTTAATCGCGACCCTGTTTCAGATCCATTGATTGAGTTTTCAAGCATAAACTGAGTCAAGTCATCAGTCCATGATTCCTCAGCATGAGAAACACTGTAATCGATTTGATAGCTGATATCAACTGTGGGTGTTGAGTGGTCGCTCCATTCTGGCAGCCCAGTTGTGAGCGTGTCCTCCTCAATCAATTGGGGTTCATAATTCACCAGTACAATTTCAATGGTCCAAGTTCGGCTAATGGTGTCGATTGGATCATGTGACTGGCTTACTTGAAGGGGCGATTCAAATGGCAAGGTTTGAGCAATGGATACAGGCTGTATTATCAGGACACAGAGAAGAATGAACAGTAGGCGGGCGGGGACATGCATGAAAGTCAAAATGGAATGATATCATATTAACTCAATGGTCTCTGTAATCAAAAAATGACAGTGCATCCAATATAGATTGGCGCCATTCTTTTCTTCGTAGCACATCATATGATATATGACAAATTCATATATATTACTCAGATGATATGTTGAATCAGACGTCGGCCTTTGATACGCCGAAACTGACTCCACACACACGACCCAAAATACAAAGATTCTGGCCGACGCCTACCTTATAGATTTCAGGGCATGCACCGTGGGGAGTCAGCAACTATCCTTTGAGAGGATATTTTGCTTCTGATGATGTCTTGACCTCTTCGCTACTCTTAAATCACCGTCAGATTTCCCTTCGCGGGCGCGGAGAGCTTCTGATGACAATGAAAGGCAGACCAACCATCGAAGAAATGCTTGAAATTAAGTCAGTAGCTATAGTAGGCGTTTCTCCTTCAATGGGATACTACTGGGCGCATTCAATGCTCCAGTGGCAACATGAACTGAAAGTCTGGTTGGTTTCTAGGAGAGAGGGGACAGTTCTCGGTCAGAAGCTATACCAGAGCATAGATGACTTACCAGAGAAGATAGACTATGCCATCATAAGAGTCCCATACCATGCAGTTGCTGAAGTTCTGAAGGATGCCTCAAAGAAAGGGGCAAAGGGTGCTACAATATTCACAAGCGGATTTTCTGAACTTGGGACTGATGAGGGGATACAGCGCGAGCAGGACCTTAAGCATATAATTGATCAGTTGCCAACAAGGGTCTTTGGACCAAATTGCATGGGTCTGATGTATCCGAAGATTGGATTCTCATTCATGCCCACTGTGATGCAGAGGATAGGAAATGTCGGATTCATTTCTCAGTCGGGTGGAGTAGCTATCAGCACATACACCGCGGGCGTTGAATCGGGCGTCGGCTTTAGCAAGGTCTTCTCATTTGGAAATGCTGTAGATATCACTCCTACTGAACTGCTTGAGTATTTCCAAACAGATGACGAAACCTCCACTGTTGGTGCCTATATAGAGGGAACTAGTCAAGGGAAACAATTTCTCAAGGCACTTAGAGGCCTTGCTGAGAAGAAACCAGTTGTAGTCTTAAAGGGAGGAAGATCCCAAGAAGGTTCCAGAGTGGTCTCCTCACACACTGGCGCGTTGGCAGGGAGCAGACAGGTCTGGGACGCCGCCTTTCGGCAAGCAAATGTACCCACTGTCAAGACACTTGAAGACTTGATTGCAACACTTAGTGTCTTCTCACTGAGCCCCAAACCAAAGTCGCGAAATGTTGGAATTATCGCAATTAGTGGTGGAACATGCGTTGTATACACTGACTTATGCATCGAGAGCGGGTTGAAAGTACCTAAGACCTCCGAAGAAACCCTAGTGAAGCTCGACCCAATGATAAATGATGTAGGCACCTCTCTAGGAAATCCTATTGATTTGGCCGCTGACTACTACGATTTGGAAAATATAGGCGAGATCATTAAGACTGTTGGCGAAGACAAGGAATTTGATTCAATAATCCTTGAGGCAGATCCTCATCACATTCATCAGGTAGGCTCTATACTGGGATTACAGGATGCGACTGAGTTCTTCTGGAAGCTAATGTCTGAAGCGGGTCGACATATAGTAGACAATGAAAACAAACCTGTGCTTGTTGCTATACCAGAAGTAGCGTATGCTGAGGCTCGCATGAAGTCTTGGAATGTCTTTGTAAATGAAGGCCTCCCTGTTTTCCGAAATATGAGCGAAGCAATCGGAGCTCTGACGAAAGTCAACCAGTACTATGAAACACGAAACAGAAGAAGCAGAGCCTAGGCTCTCTAATATCAGCCTCTCACAATCCATGAAACTAGTTCTGCATCCATCTCATTAATCCCAATCATTGCATCCTTGTACAAGGAATTCTGCAATTTGAGCCATACATGCTGTAGATCATAATCAAACCCAATGATTTTGAAAGCAGCTTCCAGCCCATATGGTCGATATGCCACATAAGCTAGCGCCATCGTAGCGCCTACGAACACGAAGAATAGACCAGTCCACACGGTAAGTGGGCGGCCAAGGCTGATATCGCTTCCAATCAACATGATAGCAAAGACAAGCATACAAAAAGCCAAAGAGGCGTAGAAGGTGGATGCAGCTCTAAGCCTCATGATTCCACCATCCTCAAGGCAATGGTCCTCACATACATAGACATGAAACGTTCTTACTTCTGGGGAAGGAATCCCCATTCGCCTCCGATCATAGGGAGTCATACGGCCAAGTGAAAAAATCTGTGTCTTCTTCTGAGTGGCCACTACTTTGTTAGTATGAGTTGTTTCTTTGCCGCAGACCGGGCACATCTTGGGAAATCTGACTCTGGAAACCCTAGCCCGGACAAGCGGGTCTTTGAAGGTCTCTCTTTTCACCATATAGCCACTCCCAAGGGGCTGCAAATTACCATGATTTAGCAATTTAGTCTGTCGGAAACGGTAAGTCACGCCGCTAATAGGATGAAATGTGAGCGCATTACTCTCTTTTCCTCCCAGTATGAGACCGTGCAAGTCTGAAGATGAAGCGTCTAAAGCTGCGAGATGTATTATCCCAGTTCGGATGAGTAATCGATGGTACTCGCCTCTGAGCCAGGTCAAATCCCGCTTCGTCGAAAGCCGCTTTGACTTGCTTCATTTCTTCATAATTTGCAGTTAAGCCGCAATCCAAGGCACTCAGCACATCAAATCCATATGAGGTCATCCATATTGAATGAAGAAATGTAGTACCCTGCAATGTCTGCACTTCTAAATCCTCAAGCTCTGTCTTCCTCTGCTGTACTATTGAGGGGATTAGTCGTGAGGCCCGTGTGTCCTGCATCTTAAGGACATCAAGGAAAAGTGTAGGGCCGCCTTGTTCCACTTGAGCAGCTAGGAGCTCAACCGCTCGGTCGTAGACGCGCTCTCTTGAAGACTCAAAGTCCTCTTCCTCAGAGACATCTGCCAGTATCTCCTTAGGGTCAGTATCCAACCCTGAAAGCTCGTGCATGTTCAAGGACTCTAGAAGGCCTTTCTGTACACCAAACCAATCGGCCTTGGGTATCTTTGATAGGACTGATTTCATGCGTCGAATAACAAGAGGCCATCCAATCTTCTTCACTAGAGTATCATAATCGTTCCATATGACTACTGGAGTAGCAGTCCATGCAGTTCTGTCAGTCCGAACTGATTGGAATTGTGCCATGACCTTCTCTGGTGTGAGAACATGTTTGAGTATGCTGTCTGCGGTTATTACAACGCTGGAGTCAGTAAGCAAGAGACTACAGGTGAATATGGGAGTTACATCTAGAGTCCTAAGTCGATTCTCGGTCAGTTCAATCTCTACTAGATTTGGACAGTTATGTAGTGGCCATAAATCAAGATCAGTGAGTCTATTGTCTCTAAGACGAATTACTTGGAGTGACCCCATATCCCTTAATGGTTTCAAATCTAGCGTTTCTATGAAATTATGAGAGAGCTCCAATCGCTCTAGGTGATTACAATTCTGCAGTGGAGCGAGATCAATGTCAATTACTGCTCTCATTGAAAGCTCAATTCGAGAGGCATCACTCTTGAATTTACCTTCCTCTTGACGACCGTGAGGACTGACGTAGCGAATAACAAGCTTACTCATTCAAATTCGGACCGTATAGAATTATAGCAGACTGGTTGATAAGTGCAATTCCCGATTTTAGAGAACTTCACCTGATTCTGGTGGCGGAAGTTTTCTCTCACTTGCAATCAAATACTCACCATCAATGGCTTCAAGAGTCAAGCTGTACGCGACGCGTTCGCTATACTCGAGCATAACTAGCGCTTTGATTATCGCCTCTGGCGTTACACCGTAATCAATGTTCAAAGACGCCATCGCATCTGCTATTGGCTTCAGATGAGAGGGGAGATCTTTCTTTACTCCTACGTAGCGTAGCATGAGGGCGCCATCAAAGTAGCTATCGAATATTGGGTCGAATGTTTTAGTGAAAGCCTCAGACAGCTCAGGGGTATGGAACATCGCCCTTAATGTGTCATCTTCATGATCATAGAGACCACCAACATCTCGGCCAAATGTTTCTAGGTGACCCTTTTGCCTTTCGGAGGCGCCTTCGAGTGTTATAATGGCACAGATGAGCATCTCAGTCTGAACAGCAGTGACAACCTCAGTAATGGGAATAGCCGCCCAAATTGGTTCATCCCAAGAGAACTCAGCTCTGAACTGCGAAATAGCTGCAATGAAAGAGCTAAGCATTGCTTCCTCAAATCCACCCTTGAGTATTCGAGAGTAGACCGGCAAACCAACTTTTCGATGAATGATGAGCAGCCCAATCAAGTTCTTGGCATCATCCAATCGTCCCTTGAGAGCAAGAAGTTCCAAGTTCTTTTTCGTCGTTGTAGTGTGATAGAATCTGCGAGTCATCATGGTGATAGAAATTACACCTAACAATGCAAGCGCCCCTAGCATACCTGCCTGAATGTAATTGGTCAGAACGACTGCTGGATTTACTTCCGAGTTAAGCACGATTTCATGTTCATAAGGTTGGTAGCTATCTTTGTTGATCATTATTCGGAGCACGTATAATCCAGGCAAGGGAACTGTGATATTCGCAGTGTAGACTCCTGAAGTTTCCAAAAATAGACCAGAGTCATATTCCTTCCCGTTCCCATCAGCAAGCTCAATGACATAGTCCACTGTTGCGCCCAGAATTACTTGTTCGGTATCAGCTGCGATTGGAGAAATCGTAATTACAAGAGGCGATCCTTCGAGTTCGGAGTAAGTCTGATTAATAGGATAGCTTGGAGATATAACGACTGGAATACTTGTCACCGAGAATCGAAAACTGAATTCTTGCTCTTGGTAACCGGATTTTGTTAGCCAGATGGTAGCATTATATTCACCAGCGGCTGGAGTCAAGGTAAAGTTGTACCACCCATTCCCAGACCCAATGAATCCGTAGAACGCACGAATTGAAACAGAGGGAGTAAGCATAGCACCTTGAACGCCATTTTCCAGAGTGGAGTTATAATAAAGCGAGAATTCGTAAGTCCTGCTCTCATAATAGGACTCAGAAATCCCATTGCCTGATATTGAAGTAGGAACCTCAACAACATCAAAGATGAAGGATGTGTCTGCAAAAGCGTAGCCAAATTGCTGAAATCTCACGTAAACTGCAAAGGAACCCTCTGAGGGCACTCTGATTGAAAATTCGTAAAAGCCGCCACCGTTATCAATCCAATCCACAATAGCAACGGGATTATTTGTGATGTTGACAGATGCTCCTTCAATACCTACTGACTCTCCGTCTGAATAGTAGAGTGTGCAAGTGTAGGTCTGGTTATAGTACAGTTCATCGGGAAGCTCCTCCCCTGAAACATCTAGATCGGTTGAGATAGCTCCAACTATGAGATAGAATGATGTTGCCGCTGTGCTATGGTCTTCTTTGAGACCCGTGACTGTTATGAAATAGGTTCCACCGAGATTGCCAGTGAATTCTATTGTGTAATTACCAGGCTCGCCGGGAACAGAGTTGGTATCATTATAATCGATTCCTAAGTCAGGTCCACTCCATGTGGCAACGAATACATCTGCATTATCAATTCCTGTGCCATCAAGAAACATGTATCTGAACTTTCCCTCATAAGTGCCGCCTGGACTGATTTCCACATAGTAGTTGCCAAGTGTTGTCATAACGGTGAGTGTCATGACCTGAATATCTATTGTGCAATTCGCGGCATCATAATATGGAATTGTAGCATTAATCTCCATGACCCAAATCCCAACTCCGATATGGGATGTATTGAA
>JAEOTX010000087.1 GCA_016839605.1 Candidatus Thorarchaeota archaeon
CGGATACGCCTTCTTTTCCTGATATGAGTGGTCTAGAGGCAGCCATCAACAGATGTCGCAGGAACTCAAGATCGGTGACTTTTCTCCCCATTCTTCGTTGGTAGCGCATCTTCTCCTCCTCGAATGTAAGCACATCGTGCTCTGTTAGACCCTTGAATAGCTTGTTCTTAGTTCCCTTGACCACTCTCATTACTCAGGACTCCAATTAAGAGTTAACCTTGGTAAACATTCTATGAAAGCGAGTATTACCGGGTGCGTTTTTCATGCGCGCTAGCCTGCAGATTCATCCGAACTGTCAGGTGGTTCCTCTTTGTCGTCGGGCTCGGGGGCTGCTGCAGGCGTGAAGGTAGCTGCGGCTTCTGGAGCAACAGGCTTCCTAGCAGATTCTTCATTTGTAATGTGATAGAGGCTCTCAGAACGAGTCTGTCTGAACTCTGTCACAGCTCTCCATGTTGCGGACTTGTCCGCCATAGGGGTCAATCTTTTGATTCTAAACATCACGATAGCAAAAATGTCGATAAGAATAATGTTCATTCCCAGTAGAAGAAATGAGTTCACTCCAATTGATACGCCAACAGAAGAGCCTGTAAGAGCTCCGAGTACAACCATAAGCGATGCATTTACTGCTGGCGGCATCAGAGCAGCTGAGATGGCGACACCAACAAGTGATGACATGTCTCCTCTAGTAACCGAAATAGCCACTGCAGCACCTGAGAAGACAGCGACGCCAATATCCCAAGATGAGAATGGAAAGAAGTCAGGCACTCCACCTCGCCTAGTAATCTCAGTATATATTCCTGCAGAAACATCATTCTCTACCAGTGTCATGAAATTCGGACTTGCGCCGGCGATAATTATAGCAAGAACAACTCCAACTGCAAGTGAGAGGCCCAAAGAAATAAACTCGTTGACTGTTCCCTTCACAAACAGATTGCGATCCTGTACCACGTATCCCAAAGCAACAGCTAGCATAGGACCCATAAGAGGGCTTAGAAGCATCGACGCAACGATAATAGTAACATTGTTCATTATGAGGCCGAATCCAGCCATAGCTGCGGCGAAAATTGTAAAGGCAAGGAAATCGAAGCTCAGAGACGATTGGGACTTTACGTTCTCATAGATCTCTTCAACGGCAAGAGAGGCATCTCGTTGCATAATGCCTTCTCGGACTTCCTCACTCTCTCTTGGAAGAGAAGCCTTCAGATCAAGAATGTCAATGAACCCATATTCTACGCCTACTCCTCGCGACTTGAGTTTCTCCATGGTGTCGAGCGCGGCATCATCTGGAATCCTAAATGTGAGTAGGTGGGCATTGTCTGATGTGAACTTCATGATATTCTTTACCATGAGTACATCAAGAAGAAAGTCGTAAACCGCTTCGGTCTTCTCGAAGGGTACTACTATCTGGACTTGTTTCACTTACGTGCAGCTCCGAGATTGCACTCGGCTTCGTATTAGAATTCTTAAGGGTTTCTAGCGACGCCTGTATAATGTCTGTAATACACGTGATACATTGGGGTATAGCCCTCAGCAATATCCAGAGCTATAGCATTACTTTTTTGAGGTCTACACTGTTGAAAAGAGAGAGGATGGCAAATGGGAGTAGTCGAAATCCTAGTAATCTGGTGGATGGTGTCCCTGACAGGAGCACTGGCACCAGGACCACTATCAGCGGCTGTGGTCATGCAGGCTAGTCGACGCGACAAACTCCACGGAATTCTTCCAATGGTAGGTCATGCTATCGTTGAGGTTGGAATCATAGCAGCGATAATCATCGGTGTTCAATCCTTGGTGCTAACTGAATTCGCAATAGATCTAATTGCTGGATTTGGAGGCATAGTTGTGATTCTCTTTGGTTTCTTAGCACTCAAGGACTACCGTCATAAAGACGAAAGCCAATTTCCGCAGAGTCAGGAGAGAAGTGCAACGTCAACAATGATCGAAGCGACAGCTCAGGGAGCCGCTGTCAGCATTCTCTCACCGTACTTTCTCCTCTGGTGGTTTGCCATAGGGCTCTCAAGTGTGACACTGCTCGTTGCGGAACTACAGGTTGGTATTGGTACCGTATTCCTTGCAGGAGTTTTGATATACTTCACACACATCTCCACAGACTTCATCTTTGGGGCATTCCTATCACTTGGTTCAGATAAGGCAACCAAGACAGTGAAAGTGGGCGGAATAAACTGGGTCAGTGTTGGTATAGGAGTATTTCAGATTCTCCTGGGCCTATGGTTCATCGCTGTGGCTATAATATAGAAGCTAGTTTTCATTTCCTTACAGACCTTAAATCGCAGGTGCTAAATAGCACGCTTAGGCTATTCCTAAATATCATGCGAAAATTATTGCTTACTGGATTCGAGCCCTTTGATGGGTATTCAGTCAATCCATCAGCTGAACTTGCCAAAATTGTCAATGGCAAGATAATCGGGAAATACGAAGTAGTTGGTGCTGTCCTCCCACTGGACTACAATACTGCATTCTTTGAGCTAAAGAACCTGGTGGAAGACCATACTCCAGATGTGCTTCTATGTATCGGGCAGGCCAATAGACCTGCAATAACAGTTGAAAGAATAGCCATCAATGCTCGGAGCA
>JAEOTX010000088.1 GCA_016839605.1 Candidatus Thorarchaeota archaeon
TGTTAATGCATGGAATCTGCAGCTCCCAAGCGATTTCTCCTTCAGCTGTGACCTCTGTGAGTATAACTGGGTCGCGAACATTGACGATTAGTCCTTTGCCTGCAAAAGTCCCGAGGGTGTTTCCGTTTGGCAGTCGATCCGCATCTCCTCCTGATTCAGGGAAGTAGTATGTTTCGTTGGAGGGAGTCCAAGACCACACTTCTCTCATAGTACGGGACGTTTCGTTAAACTCAAGCTCCAGAAGCCTTGAGTGGCCCGTTGAGTTTTCTAGGGTCATTGTTGAAGGATTGGATGAGTTGTACAAATCATTGTCATATATGATGAACCGGTTGTCACTTATCTGTTCTAGACTGTGAGAATGATGAAACAGAGACTCTACCCCGAGCCCATCCTTATTGAGAAGTGTGAATTCGCCATTGCGGCCGGCATCCCACAGAACGGCCTTGGTATTGTAGTCGATCTTGAGAATGGAATCAGTATTGCGGACATTGAGATAGATGACTTCGTTGTCTTTATCCCACGAAAAACTATTGGAATGCATCCAATCAGCTCCGCCCCTGAAAGTTTCGTTGAGTCCTAGGCTTGTGTGACGAGTAGAATTGAATGGGAAATACACTCGACCATCCCATTGCCATTCTAATTGTCCAGCCCTGTTGTATTCAGAGATGACATCATATGTCACATTTTTCCCATCCCATAGCTCATCAGAGAGAGCATACTCCAATATCATAAATGTGTCAGTCACTGGATTGTATTCAATCTCGTGATGTCCTGCAGGTACTGGCAGAGTCTCAAGTGTGTCCGTCTTGTAGTTCCACAGCTGCATGGAACCATCTTGCCCGCCCATCATGATTGTAGTTGAGTTGATGAACTCAGTGACTGTATGCGCTGAATTCTCGAGTTGTGCTACCACTGTTCCATACTCGTCTAGAACGTAGACAGAACCAGGCCCAATTTGCGACATATGGTGTTGTCCAAGAAACTCTGGAACAATTGTCACTTCAAAGAGGGAGAATACTGTAAGGCCACCCTCCAAGTACTTGTCTCTTTGATTCACTGTGACCAAGAACTCGGGCCCACCTACGCTCCCGGAGTGAATGCCCATTATTGTTGCACTGACAATCCCAGTTATCTGAGCAATTGTCAGAACTTGACCAAACGGGCCCTCAAACTGCAGTGTTCCCTGCTGAAAGGCTGACAACGGTGTTTCATCCTGCCTCATTATATCTGCGAAGGTCTCAAATGACAGATCCACAAGGATTCCATAATCTTGAGGAGGCTCAGTCCCAATGTGAATATCTATTGAGCCGTCCTCAATGAAGAACCACATGTTGTTCGTGTCCCCTATCTGAAATAGGACTGTCACATCCCAGCCCTCCGTAAGTTCCTGAATCTCGGGACTATTGTCGGCTAAGTATTGTGAGAATTCAACAAATTCGGGCATATCCTCCCAAGCTAGAATCTCGCTCTCCAGCTTTTCTTTGAGATCTTCCTGTGCATCTCTGATGTACTGGGGTGCATTATCAAGGCTGAATGGTTCAGATTCGCCAGGTGACAGAAGTACATTGAAGACAACATATACCACGGGGATTGTTATCAAGAGAACGATTGCTAAAACTAAGAGAACCTTGACCCGTCGTTTCATGCATTTAGCGTCCCTGTCATCTCATTAATAATCTTCTGTGAAGTCAGACCACACATAGAACTACCGGTGGGTATCAAAAGGAGTAGCCAAATCTGTTAGCAGTTTCCTCCGTTTCTCGGAGGATATCATGCTCTTCTTTCTCGGTGTACTCGGTCCTATAGTACGTGGGCTTTGTAAGACGGGAGCTATAGTAGTCCTTTATTGGACGGAAGCTTGTAGAGTCAATCTCCACGTGTTGAACAATCGCATCGATTGTCTTCTCAGGAAATTCGCATAGGTCTTCATAGCGAAAAACAATAGATGCATCAGCAAGATTGGGATTGGACTCCAGCATGTCGTGGACGTATGCATAGACGGCGTTCCAATATATAGCCCAGCCCTGGACATATGTTTCTGGACTCGTCCAGAGCTTTCGGATTTTGTCCACGGTTTCGGAGCTCCCTAAGTTGATACATATGCGTGCCGATCCAAACTCGCGATGACCGATGATCTTAGTCCAGTCAAGGAGTCGAGGGTCTCCATATTCTAGATTCCTCAGAATCATGTCTTGCTTGGCGAGGGAGGCTATGTGATCAAATGGATTGCGAACGACAATTATGAATCGAACATCAGGAAACAGCTTCTGCAGATACTCCATTCGGGACACGTTGTAGTTGTTCTTTGCTGCGTAGCGAGTCGCGTTCTGATCGAAGAGCAGCTTCCGAATATGTTCTCTGTAGAATCCCTCGAACTTGGGGTGTCTAGTGGATGAATCAAGTATGTTTGACTGGGACTCATCAACTATGCTGCTGAAGAACCTCTGCCAGAGTATTTCCTCCACTGCCTCGGGACTATCGCGAGTGACCAGCATCCTGTCCTTGTGCAAGCGTTCTACTGGCGATTTCATCAGAGGTAGCACCTTCGCCACCAACTGGATGAAATGTGGAGTATAGGGCAAGACCATGTGCAGATAGCGATGAGTTGCCACATTCGGGTATCGACTCAGCATCTCAAGTGTGATAGTTGTTCCTGCTCGAGCCATGCCAGTCACGTAGATTGGACGGTCGACACTATAATCTTTCAAACGAGTCCTGAGGTAGATTGACTCTGTCCTGTGCATCGCATTGGCTAGCGAAGGAAACTGATGGGCTAATTTGGCTATGAAGTACATTGGAGCTGGAAAGTCAAACTGCTTGTGTTTCTCTTTCTGAGTCCTTCGAAGCTTCATTTCCAACCTCGAGATGTCGGCTGCTTCTTGTTCTTAAGTCTGATGAACGAGGCGGCCAATTATGCGTAGTAATAAAAAAGGAGAGAATAGACTCCCAGGAGGAGAAGTGCGCTTGGAATACCATCAACACAAGCATTGGATAACCCCTTGACTATTCTAACTCCCAGCAAAACCCTTAATTACAAGCAAATGACGGTCGGCGAAGTCCATACGCCTGACACAATCAGTCGTGAGGAGTAGAATGGAATTGCTTGAGGTCCTAATACCGCTATTCATACTTGCTTTCATCAGTGAGTATGGAGCAGCCACATTAGGAATGGGTTATGGCACGACTCTTGCACCCATTTTGATTATTGTTGGGTATGAACCTCTGATATTGGTACCTGTTATTCTATTTAGCCAGTTCTTTGCTGGGATTATCGCAGCAGGATTCCATCACAAGTTTGAGAATGTCAATTTGGGAGATGAACGGGAGCAAACAGCACTTACTATCTTTGTCATCACAGGAATGGCTGGCGTTGTCATATCTATTCTTGCCAGTGTATCGCTACCCTCTGTCTTTGTAAAGATCTACATTGCAGTTGTAGTATTGATTGCTGGTCTTCTTACACTTATGAACGGAAATCGAGAGATCTCATATTCGACCAAGAAACTGACTGGAATTGGTGTGGTTGCAGCATTCAATAAGGGCTTGTCTGGTGGTGGATATGGACCGATTGCAATTGCTGGTCAGATGCTGAGTGGCATCAAACCACGAGCCGCGGTGGCTATTACTGCATTGGCTGAAGGAATCATCTGTGCTGTAGGTGTGGTTATGTACTTTCTCTTAGCCGTACCTGGCGACATGATTCTGTTGATTGGAATCACAGCTGGAGCAATAGCCGCTGCACCGCTCTCAGCGCTAACCACCGCGAAATTGAAGCAGGAACACCTCAAGAAAGCAATTGCGATTTCAATAATTCTGATTGGTATCCTTGCTCTGATTTCTGTCCTCTTCACAACGGTGTTATAGTTAGGTAGAAACATGACCAAAGACAAATCACGTGTGCTAAACGAATTGGAGATAATGCAATGATACGTCCTCATGGAGGAAACCTGATACATAGAGCTGCAAATGAGAAGGAATCTGAGAGAATACTCGATGAATTCACCGAGTATCCAGCTGTAGAGATTGATCGCGAAGATGCACAAGAGATTGACAATATTGCTTATGGAGTTTTTAGTCCACTAGAGGGATTTCTGAATAAGCAGGATTTCGACTCTGTACTATCCCGTGGCCGCTTGGTTGATGATACTCCATGGACCATTCCTATAGTACTTGACTTAGAAAAATCTGAGCTGAACGGAGCTGAATCAGGAGATACTCTTGGTCTTACATATGGTGGGCACCCGACTGCAACTCTGGTTGTTGATGACATCTTTCAGTTCGACAAAACGAAGTTCTCTGAACAAGTGTTTGGGACTTCAGATGCCAATCACCCCGGCGTTGCGAAAGTGCTCAACATGAAAGATCAACTCATTGGTGGGAAAATCACCCTGGTTCGGGACATTGGGAATCCATACGCCGACTATACCCTCAGTCCAAAGGAAACCCGAGCTCTGTTTGAGGAGAAAGGTTGGAAGACAGTTGTGGCGTTCCAGACACGCAATCCTCCTCATCTTGGTCATGAGTATGTCCAGAAGACAGCTCTTTCAATCACGGACGGTCTCTTCATCAACCCGCTGATTGGTAAGAAGAAATCGGGAGATTTCAAGGATGAGGTTATCCTTGAATCCTACAAAGTGTTGATGGAGAACTATTATCGGTCTGATCATGCGACCATGTCTGTTCTTCACACCGAGATGAGATATGGTGGCCCGAAAGAAGCGATACACCATGCTATTATGAGAAAGAACTTTGGCTGTACTCATTTCATTGTTGGCCGTGATCATGCTGGCGTAGGCGACTATTATGGCCCATTTGACGCACACGCGATATTTGATGACTATCCTGATCTCGAGATATCTCCGATTTTCTTCAGATCCTTTTTCTTTTGTAAGAAGTGCAATAGCATTGCCAACGACAAGGTGTGTCCTCATACAGGTGACGAACTTGTAATCTTTGCCGGGAAACGCATACGTGCATTGCTGAAAGATGGACATCCACCGCCAGCTGATGTGATGAGACCTGAAGTGGCGCAGAAGATCCTCAGTTTCGAAACTCCATTTGTGGAATAGGGGAGATTGAGATGAAGAGGACTGTCGTATCAAGTTGCATGGGCCAGACTAGAAGCAAGAGATTCGAACGAAATATACTGGATATAGCCCCGACTCTCTTGAACCACATGGAACTCGAGATCCCTGATAACATCAAAAGAGAACCAATTAGGAGTAACTAGAGATGAACAATGGATTCTGTATATGGCTTACAGGTCTCTCTGCTTCTGGAAAAACAACGATAGCACAAGGACTTCTGAGGCATTTTGAGAACAATAGGCACATTGAGGCGATGGATGGAGATGAGATTCGAAAAGGTCTGAGCAGAGATCTGGGATTCTCGAAAGAAGACCGAAATGAGCACAATCATAGAGTGATTTTCTGTTCCAAGCTTCTTGCCAGAAACGGCGTCATAGTTGTAGTAGCTCTAATATCGCCATACCGAGAAACTCGAGCTTATGCAAAAGAGGCGATTTCCAATATGATGGAAGTTTTCGTGAAAGCACCCATTGATGTCTGCATTGAACGAGACCCAAAGGGGCTATACAAACGCGCTCTAGCAGGTGAGATAAAGCAATTCACCGGGATAGATGATCCCTATGAGGAACCTCTCAATGCTGACCTCATTGTCGAAACCCATAAGGAAACCCCTGAAGAGTCAGTGAACAAGATTATCGAAAGGGCCAAAGCGATGGGATTTCTATAAGGTCATCTCTCTATGGGTGAGCCAGAGTGTTTGTTGCTGCAATTAGCTAGTAGGTGAGAAAAATGCCTCTTCAAGATGAACTGCTCGATGTTCTTCGAGAAACAGTGATTCCAGGGGGCATTATTCTGAACGCTCTACGAGGGCAATTAGACAACCATCCAAAGGATTCTGATCTTCCAACACAAATGGCTGATTCCATGTCTACCGCTCATACTATTGCAGATGATCTTGTTCAGGAGGTTGCATTAGAGATACTTCAGCGTCGTGGGCGGGACTTCAGAATTAACGCTGAAGAAGACACACAAAGAACCCAAATTTTCTCTGGCGACATGTCATCATATTGCTACCATCTGGACCCTCTAGACGGAACGCTTTCCTTCCTCGAGGGACGAGATGGCTACGCAATTGGTGCAGCCTTTTCAAAAGACCTAGTCTTTCAAGCCTCCGTTGTCTACTTTCCAGCACAGGACCGTGTATACCTGGCTCAGAGAGGACGGGGGATTAGGGTCGAATCAAGTATTGGTGAAGAATTCGAACTCACTCGCAAATCACCATCTTCGGACTATTTCATTGAGCGTAGAGTTAAGGACCTGCTTCCCGTGGTGAAGGCAATGCAACTCAAACCCTTGACTACAATGGGAGCTCATCATGGAATGGTTTCTATTGCACTGGGCAAGGCGAAAGTCCTTATGTACGGGAGGGCGAGTCCTCATGATTTCGGCATTCCCCAAGTGATAGTAGAGGAGGCGGGAGGGGTCTGCACGGATATTGCTGGAGCACCAGTTCAGTATGATGCGTCGTTCAACAGAGTGCCTTGCTTTCTGTCATTTTCAAGTGAATCTGACAAGAAAGAGTTCTTCGAGTACTATGCGAATCTTAATTACGAGACGCGAACGAGGTGGTCCCCGGAATGAAGATCAAGACTCTCCAGTTTGCAGTAGTCCTTCTTATGCTAGGTCTATTATTCTCAGCGGCGATGGGACTTCCTGAATCAATTGATGAAGCCAACTATGAGTCTGACAGAAGCAGCATCTCTAGCAGCTTTGACTGGGGAGATGCCTATGCAAATGCTTTTGATTCAGACAGATCCCAATGGTATTCTAATGGTGAGAATGCAATAGGGGCACCTGATGGGCAATATGCGCAGATCTTCATGGACTACAGCAGTGGTTATCTCACATTAGATATGGGGGAACAGGAAGAGATAGTGAATGGACCAGGAGATGACTTCACAGTTATTTCACGAGGAGGCAACTACTCCATCTTCTTGCAGCCTACCTATGAATCGTCACCGACCCTCCTTGTTCGAGCAAATGGCACACAAAGCTTCGATCTCGATGACATAAGCATGGACCTAGCACGATATGTTCGAGTAGAGTACTTTATGGGCGATACAGTTGAGCTCGACGCAATTGAAGCTATCAACTATAACGTACCAACCTCAGACATCTACGATCCGCAAATCTCCGGGCCAAATGATCTCTGGGTATGGGCAAATCAGAGTGTAGTCCAGCTGGAATGGGAAGCATCTGATGACACGCCCAACAACTACACAGTATTGGTCAATGGAAGCGGCATAGAAGATGGTCCTTGGGATGGGTCTGATCTGCTCGTTTCAATCAGCAATCCTGGTGCTGGCATCTGGAACGTCACACTGCTTCTCTATGACCTCTCTGATAATTCAGCATCGGATAGCGTGATACTGGAGGTCAGAGCGGTATCCTCGCCAGTCGACCTGATACTCATTGGAGGAATCGGTTTCGGTGTGGTCCTCATAGTTGCGGTCATGCTTTACCTCTTCAAATTCAGGTCAAGAGGAACTACCTGAGGCCTAGCAATTCATACTGGCCCAAAGCTTTCGACCAGCCACTCCAAATAATGCTCCACTCCATCTTCAAGTCCTATCTTGGGTGTCCATCCAACCGACTTGAGAACTGTTATGTCTAAATCAGTGATCACTACATCTCCCGCCCATCCTCTCTCGCTTCCAGTATACTCAATCCTTGCATCAGGGACGCCCAAACCCTCACAGACGAGTTCAGCGATTCTTGACACAGTAAGTCGTTCTCCAGAGCTGACATTCACTGCAAGATGTCCACTCTTCATATGTTCGTAGAGAATTATCGCAGCTCCTACTGCATCTGATACATGCATGAATGCCTTCTCTTGTCTTCCCGTTCCAAGGACCTCAAGCTTTGTGGGGTCCTTCTTCAGTTTCTTGTAGAGGTCAATTATTATTCCATGGGTTAGTCTTGGACCGATGATATTTGCCAACCTCATGCTCACTGCACCCATGCCATACAGCTCTGCATAAGAGGACAGATACATCTCAAAGGCGCACTTTGCCGCACCATAGTTACTGATGGGAGCTAGTCTTGTTTCTTCAGGAGTGGGAAACACATTGGAATCGCCATAGACAGTACCACCAGATGATGCAAAGACGATCCTGCTTGCGTCCTGTTTTCGTAGTGCTTCTAGAAGAGTCATTCCACCAATCATGTTTATCCTGAAATCGAACATAGGGTCACTGATACTCCGCCTGACGTCTGGTTGAGCCGCGAAATGGAAGACGGTGGTGACTCCATCTAAGGCCTTGTTCACATCGTCCTCAGAAGTGATACTTCCCTTGATGAATGTGAATAGGTCTTTGTCCGTGTGATGCTGAACATTCTCCATGACTCCCGCAGACAGGTTATCAAGCACAACCACCTCATTTTCCTCAATCAATCGATCAACAAGATGACTGCCGATGAACCCTGCTCCACCTGTGACAAGAACACGCTCCACACTATCACACTCTTCGACTATCTCGCTTTCCGCTAAAATCTCGCTCTGGGTTGCTGAACCAAGTCGCTAACATGAAACAGTCCTACGACGTTGGTCCTCCCCGGGATGTGTTTGACACCTGATGTAAACACCACATCCTTGTCCTCACTAATCAGACCCTTGGCATGAACCACCCTGACCGCCTCCATCACAAGGTCATCCACACTATCTACTTCATGTTCATAGAGGATTGGATGAACTCCCCACCAAAGGCGCATTCTTCTCAGGACCTTGGGGTCTCTTGTCACTGCATAGATGTCCGCCGGGGGTCTGAATTTGGAAATCCATCTAGCAGTAAAACCACTTCGAGTAGCTGTGATTATTCCATCCACCTTCCCCGGTATCAGGGCCACTGCATTATAGACCAAGTTTCCCATGATCTCTACGATTAGGCGCTTTGGTGAAGTGATGTCTTCTGGATTGACTGGTGTTATCTTCTTCTCAGCCCTTCGCACAATCTTATCCATCATCTCGACAGCGGCTACTGGGTTATGGCCGACTGCAGACTCACCACTGAGCATCACGGCATCCGCGCGATCAAATACTGCATGCGCAACATCGCTCACTTCTGCCCGTGTGGGAATCGCTTCATACGTCATAGACTCCAACATATGTGTAGCTACAATTGCTGCTCGTGCCCACATGTTCGCCTTTCTCACTAAGTCACGTTGTAGGATTGGCACTTCTTCGATAGGGACCTCTATTCCGAGGTCGCCGCGTGCAACCATGACGCCATGGGACTCTTCAAGGATGGCATCATAATTCTTCACTGCAGACACATGTTCAATCTTACTGATGACATCGACATTCTTTGGCCCGTTTTTCTTGAGTATTTCATTGACATTTTTCACATCTTCTGCATCAAGCACAAATGAAATGGCAATCAAGTCCGGCTCCAAGTCTGCTGCGAGGTCCAAGTCCTTGAGGTCTTTTTCCGTAGGTACTCGACAGGAAAGCTCAATGCCTGGTATATTCACACCCTTCCTACTCGAGATTGTTCCACCGTGCGCCACCTCAGTTGTGATTTCCGTCCCATCCACATCTGTCACACGAAGCCGCACGATACCGTCGTTTATTGCAATTGTATCCCCGGGATTGATATCATCAGGCAACTCCTTATGTGAGATTGAAACGCGCGATGAATCACCAACAAAGTCCTTTGTTGAGATGACGAACTCTGCACCAGTTTCGAGCTTTACAGGTTCTTTCATCTCTCCAATCCGTGTCTTTGGCCCTTGGATGTCAAACAGAATAGGAATAGTAGGATCAACTGATCTAATAGCATCAAAGGTCTTCTTGTGAGTAGAATGTGTGTCGTGTGATAGGTTAAGCCTGGCTACATCCATTCCTGCTTCAATCATTTTAGCCAAGGTCTCTTTGGTTCTAGAGGCTGGACCAATCGTGCACACAATCTTTGTGCGTGTGGACTTCTCTGTCATCTCATCTACCCCGCAGTGTTTACCCGATTCATTCCCTCCTAAATAGCACTTCTCTTCTTGAAGCATTGCATAGAATGAATTTCTATGTCCTAAGGGAATTGCATAAATCTCAGTAGGGACCTCCCAAGACAAAGCTCATTGAGTAGTGCTCATAACAAAGGTGACGATGATGGTCAAAATCGACAGGATAAATGCGATTGAAATTCTCGACTCCCGTGGAAACCCGACACTGATGACGTATGTGTCTCTATCGGATGGGACAGTCGGGTCAGCAAAGGTTCCCAGTGGTGCCTCCACAGGATTGAGAGAGGCTGTGGAACTGAGAGACGGAGGAGATAGATATCTTGGCAAGGGTGTTCAGAATGCCATTAACAATGTCAACACCACGATTGCCAAGGGAATGGGTTCAGTTGACCCACTTTCACAAAGTGATGTGGACGATACACTCCTCAAGATAGACCCCAGCAAAGGAAAGGGCAATCTAGGTGCCAACGCAATCCTGTCTGTTTCTATGGCCACTGCTGTTGCTGCATCTAGGCACCTTGGTATTGAGCTGTTTGAACATTTACGAATTAACGTGATTGGAAAGAAAGAGGAGTATCTACAACCAGTTCCGATGTCCAACGTAATCAATGGTGGCGCTCATGCAGGCAATGATTTAGCGATTCAGGAGTTCATGGTTCTACCAGTGGGGTCTCCAGATATTGTCGAAGCTGTGCGATGCATCAGCGAGGTCTATCACAAATTGGGGAAGAACCTAATCAGTAAATATGGCCGTATGGGGAAACACGTAGGAGACGAGGGCGGTTTCTGTGGCTTTGGGCTTAAGGACACCCATCATGCATTCAATGAGATAATGGAATCTATCGAAACAGCTGGATATCAGCCCGGAAAGGATGTTGTGTTGGGTATTGATGCTGCAGCTAGTGGATTCTTCAAGGATGGAAAGTACGAGATTGATGGCAAGACAATGGATTCAGGGGAGCTATTAGATCTCTATATCGACCTTGAGAAGACATTCCCAATCAAGAGTGTCGAGGACCCGTTTGAGGAAGAGGCTTTTGATGACTTTGCGGAGTACACCAAGAAGACCAAGATTCAGGTGGTCACAGATGACCTGACGGTATCACATCCTGAAACTGTCCAGCGATGCATAGACATGAAGGCCGGCAACGCACTTCTTCTGAAGGTGAACCAGATTGGGTCTGTCAGTGAGGCTATTGAAGCGGCTAATGTGGCAAACAAAGCAGACTGGCCGGTCGTTGTGAGCCACAGGAGTGGAGAGACCGGTGACACATTCATTGCTGATTTGGCTGTTGCACTTTCCACCGGACAGATCAAGACCGGCGGCCCTGCTCGGAGCGACCGCGTTGAGAAGTACAATCGTCTTCTAATGATTCATAACCTACTAGGAGGCAAATGTGACTATCCGGGTCAGGACTTCAACACTGCTTGGAGGAAATTCTAGCATATGACAGAAAAATATACAGCTGTCCTATTGATAATGGATGGACTTGGTGACCGCGTGGTCAAAGAACTCGGGAATAAGACTCCCCTCCAAGCCGCGAAGTGTCCGACATTTGACCGTCTAACAACTGATGGTCAGACCGGGCTCCTGAATGTCATTGGGCCAGGAATAACTCCTGGAAGTGATGCGGCGCATCTAGCCCTCTTTGGCTACGACCCAGTTGCATGCTATGCTGGGAGAGGTCCCCTGGAAGCGTTAGGTGCAGGTCTCCCCTCAAAGCCGGGTGACGTGGCATTTCGATCGAATTTCGCTTCAGTGGATGATGAGATGAAAATCACTGATAGAAGAGCTGGACGGATATTTACAGCTGAAGAGCACAGGATTCTGGAAGATGCACTTTCAGGAATAGAGATTGATGGAGTTAAGGTGCATTTTGTAGCCACGGTTGAACATCGTGGAGCTATAGTATTGGAGGGCAGCGGGTTGTCAGGAGAGATTTCGGAGACCGACCCTCATGAGACCGGAGTCAAGGTATGGGAATCAGAGGCTCTTGAGCAAAGGGCCGAGAAAACAGCCAAGATTGTCAACAAGCTAACGCGGATGGCATTCGAACGATTGAAAGATCTGGATATCAATAAGGCTCGGGCAGACCGAGGACTCCCTCCTGCAAACATTTTGCTTCTAAGGGGTGCGGGGCAGCATAAGGACATCCCTACTCTACAAGACAACTATGGCATTAAATCAGCTGTAATTGCTGGTGGGTCTCTGTATATTGGCGCAGCGAAGTATGTTGGAATGGAACATGTTCCAGTAGAGGGTCAAACAGGGACAATTGATACGAACTTCGACAACATCGCAGCAAAGTCGATAGAATGCATCAAGTCTAACTACAACTATGTGTTCATCCATATCAAGGCCACAGACAATGCTAGTCATGATGGAAACGCCAAGGAAAAGGTCCTAGCAATAGAACGGACCGACGGGATGTTGAGCAAAATAATCGATGCAGTGGGCGATTCGATTGTTATTGCAGTAACAGGTGACCATAGCACTCCCCTTGATGTTGGAGAACACCAACCTGACCCAGTGCCTATTTTCTTCTGGAGCAAGTTCATGCGGCCTGATAAGGTCAAAGCATTTTCCGAGCTAGATGCACCAGACGGGGCGCTTCACACAATACGTGGAATAGACGTCATGCCAATGCTGCTTGGATATGCTGGCTACATAGAGAAGATAGGTGCTTAGATTCACGGTCTCTGAATCCCATGCTTACCGACGCATCGGTACTCGAAGCCCTTTGCTGCAACATCGTCCATATTGAAAACATTCCGCCCATCTACAATCACAGGTGTTCGCATAGCTGATTTGATCTTGTCTAAGTCGAGTGAGAAGTACTCTTGGTGCTTGGTGACTAGAGCTAGACAGTCCGCATCCTTTGCGGCCTTCATGATGTCCGTTTCTATCTTATGAGGTCCAAACTCCCAACTCTGAACGTAAGGGTCATGCAATGTGACCTCAGCACCCTTTGCTTGAAGAGCTCCCACTAGAGTCGCAGCAGGAGTGTTTCTGGTGTCATCAGCGTTCTCCAGGTACGCCACACCCAAGATCGTGACTTTTGCATCCTGAATCGACACTCCTTTTGCATAGAGTGCATTCTCAACAAGTTCAGACATATGGACCGGCATGTGGTCGTTGATTCTTCTTGCCAGAGAGATGAACTCAGGTTCGACCTTCCAAGTGCCGTACTCATAGAGTCCGTAGCGGAGTAGCCAAGGGTCTTTCGGAAGGCAGTGTCCTCCGACCCCCGCGCCAGGGATATGCATCATCCTATCATGTCTGGCATTTATCAGCTCGATGATTTCATAGATATTTACTCCAAGACTCTCAGAGACCAATGCCATCTCATTTGCAAAGGCGATATTGACGTCGCGGTAACTATTCTCGATAGTTTTGGATAGCTCAGCACTCAGCGTGTCTGTTGTGTAGATCTTCTCTTTGACAATTTTTGAGTATAACTCGACAGCTCTCTCTGTGCCCTTTGGATTGATACCTCCAACTACTCTCGGCATGTTGATGATGAACTCGAGAAGCTTACCTGGCATGACGCGCTCGTAGGAGAATGCTAGGTCGAAGTCTTTTCCTCCCTCAAGTCCTGACTCCTTCTCGATAATTCTCTGCACGACGTTCTCAGTGGTTCCAGGTGCAACAGTTGATTCGACAATAACAAGAGCACCTTTTTTGATACGCTTACCAATGTTCGTGCTGACCTCGCGCAGTGAGTTGTAGCGGGGCATATTTTGTGCGTCAGTGGGTGTCTGCACATCAATCAGAATGATGTCAGCGTCTTTCAGCACTTCGATATCATCTGTTACTCTGAAACTGCCCTTCTTGACTACCTTAGCAATGAGTTCATCCAGTCCGGGCTCAACTCCCTCAAATGGGGACTTGCCGCTGTTAAGGACATCAATCTTCCACCCGGAGCGTTTGGACCTTCTCTGTAGACCCAAGACCTCGTAGCCATCAACATCAGCAATCAGGGCTGCAGCGGGAATGCCGACATATCCCATGCCGATCACAACAACTTTTGTCATCATAATTCCTCTGGCTGTCTTAGGAAGCCAACATAGTGGCGACATCTGTGCGCCCTCAATCAATACTGAAAAAGGTTGCCCATTGACTACGAGTGTACTAGGACATCTATTGGACTATGTCACATCAACCACATCAGAGACTCTCTTGACGGATTTATCGAAGAAGTCTGGATCATCGATGTGTAACTGAATAGCTTCCTCTGGACATACTTCAATGCAGCGTCCACAACCTCTGCACTCATCGCTGATCACAGCACGGTCATTGACAAGACTGATTGCGTTCACAAAACAGACCCCTTCTGTGCAAGTACCACATCCAACACAGGCATCTGTTACTTCTACTCGGACGCCTTCCATTTTGGTGATTTTTTCGGCAATGTCAGGATTTATGTCCTGAAGAGTGCGCCAGAGGCAACAACATGGACAACAGTTGCAGACTGTGAGGAGCTTCTCTCCAGGGTTCGCATCAAGCCACACAGCATCTAATTTGTTACGTCCAATGAGATGGACAAGACCTTCATCATCACATTTTCTGATGTATTCGTGTGCTTCTTCCTTCGTAACTGCTCGTCCAAGCTGAGGATTAATGCCCTTTGCAGCTTCTCCAAGGAATAGACATCCATGGTCTATTGGATAGTCTTCGCATTTTAGTGAATCCCGACAAATGCAGAAGTCCATGATCCAATGAAAGCTCGCCTTGTCGATGAAGTGATGTACAATCTGGGATGGTAACACTGTTTCATCAGGTTGCGCGATATCTTGGTCGATAGAAATGACCTTCTTGGCCACGCTATTCTTGGGTAGGTAAATGATGTCGTCACCTTGGAAAAGCATGTAGTCTACAATCCTGCCAATGATCGGGATTTTGGTCGCCTTGGCAATCATTTGCACATTAGGGAAGGTCTTCTTCAGTAACTGAACAAACCATAATGGACGCGCCATAATGATGGATTCAACCTGCTACTGATATTGTTTCCTACTTTGTGGCTATGAATCTTCAAGGAGAAAGAAAAGAGAAATAGGACGCTTAGGATACTGATATGGCGAGGTTAGATTGGGTGGAACCTATCGGTACTATCACTAGATACTTTCCCTTCATAGATGTAGAAACAAGGAGAATAATGGAATTAATCATGAGAGAATCATATAATTTCCGTAACTTTGTTCACATTTTGTGCGATAAAGTATGCCAGTTGAAAGCACCAGATCAGACTATATTCCTCGCTGTCCATTTCGCTGCACTCCTATTCGATTTCAAATGTCTGGATAAAATCTCGAAAATCCATGGAAAACTATCCATCATTCGACCGAATCTCTTCTATGGTAGTGCCTTTCAAGGTCGTCCTGATGACTTCAAGAAGGTTCGAGAATCAGCTGACGAAGTCCTATCCACTCACTCACCTGATTGGTTGGCACTTGAGATGCATATGGTTAAGCTAGAAGCTGAGAATTCGGAATATCCTACACATGTATATGACTCCTCAACATATGATGCAATTGTAAGTTTAATTGAAGAAAATCAAGATTTTGATTTCTATAGGTCGCGAATGAATGATACTATGACAATACGTGCAATCAGAGATGGAGATGTTAGTAGGGCTCTGGAATTAAATCAGGAAGCTATTGATAATTCAGAAGAAAATGATGATATCAATCGACTCGCTCATCTGCTTCGAACCAGGGCAGGAATTCTTCAATCTTCAGATCGGTCAGAATCTCAGAGATTACTTCATCGAGCAAGGGATTTCATGGATTCGATGGGAGACCAAGCTGGACTCGCTGATGTTTTATTTCTTCTTAGTAAGCTTGAATCAATTAACGGTGATTACGATTCTGCTATTGAACACAATCTTGAATGTGTTAGAATATGGGAAACAATAGGGATGCCTATGAGTATGCCTGCATTGACTCTTTCCACCCTTTACAATGTAATAGGTGATTGCGACGCGGGTCTTGAATGGGCGAAAATGGCTGAAAACGAATTGGCAAGTAGACCAGTCTACCAACCAAGAGCAATTCTTAATCAAGCATGGTCCATGACCCTACAGGGGAAGCTACCAGAAGCTCATCAACTTCTAGACAGTGTTCGCGAATCGATTCTTAAATCTGGACTAGAATCAAATCTTGGGTGGCTCTATTTCATTAGTAGTGTTATAGAAGCCGCTGAAGAGGACTACTTTTCAGCTGCAATCAGCGTTGAAGAGTCTTTAGACATCTATGAGAGAAGTGGTGGTTTTGTAAGCTTTTACATTTGTTTGCACCATCGAGCTAGAATCGAGGTCTATATTGAGCAGAATGAACCTTCAAGCGACTACGAATCTCCAGGGCCATGGCTTACTCTTCTCGAAGAAAAAGCACATAGTGAGAATTTGCAAGGTATTCTTGGACAGGCGCTCTTGCTCAAAGCAACCACTCTGAAAATGAAAGGGGCTCATTCAGAGGCTATGAAAGTGATTGAACAAACAGCCTCACTTGTCAATGAAAGAAGTCTCGAATTCCTAAGGCCTGCTGTCAACCGTTTTATCAAAATGGATGATGATTCAGGATATTAGCTTATACGTCCAATATCAACATGGAGTATAGTCTGCGGATTGACTCTAGTCTAGTTCCACATCAGAACTTGGTTTCTTAGATCTTTTTAGTTTCTTTTCCACAATGTCCTTTGGGGTTGGTTCAATAAATTCACGAGGAGAACATAGCGGACATAAGCAACCATCTGGGTGTTCGGCTAGATGAGTTGAGGGCGCATCTATTGACTGCAGTTTGGGAGTCCCGTCAGGATGGTCTGTCGGATGATTCCATTGAGGCACTAGTTGTTCAGGGTCTTGAGGGTGCAGACCACCATCAGGATGGTCAGTTGGATGGTTCCATTGAGGTACAGGTCTTTCAGGATCTAGACCACCATCAGGATGGTCTGTCGGATGATTCCATTGAGGTACGGGTCTTTCAGGATCTAGTCCACCATCAGGATGGTCTGTCGGATGGTTCCATTGAGGCACGGGCATGTCGGGATATAACACGTCATCAGGAGAAACGCTAGGACGACCCAATAATAGGTCGTCAACTGGTCTTGCAGTAGTGCTCATTGCTACTTCATACTCTCTTCGTCTCATGCTTCTGATGTTGACCAATAGAGTTCGTCTGAATATGAGGACAATAGCCATTGTTCCTATCGCAGTGGCTGGTATCAGATATATCAACCAATCACCATTCCCTACACCTCCACCTCCGTTGCCTGGGTCAAAGGTTCGAATTGCGTATACAAATGCGTCGAAACCTGTTGAACCCGTCGGAGGTTCGGCAAAGGGGAAATCACCAGAGCGAGTTATTCCACAGACAAAAGTGTCATTCTGGGAACCAACTACCATCGATCGTATGTCATCATTTAATGATCCGCCGACACAGGTTGAATGTTGAACATGTGTTTGATTAGTCTTGAAGATGAACCCATCAGCTTCACCCATGTTTCCGTCCAAAATGTCTGGGAAATTGAGTGAATCGGTTGTACCTGCGACTGTTATGTGACCTGTCGCATCAACATCAATGCATTTTCCTGTGTCTGCACCATCGCCTCCAACAAAGGAGCTGAAAGCAATACTAGCACCATCTTCCGAAATAGCCGTTATGTAGCAGTCACCAGATCCTCCATATGTACCATACAAAGCAGACACATTGTGAAAGTCGGGTGAATGGGTTCTTCCTGTTACGTACGCAGTACCTGTTGAATCAACGCATATTGACAGACCTTGATCGCTATCGCTTCCACCCAGATATGTCGAATAAACCACATTCCATCCTGAATCAATCTTCATAACAAAAGCATCAAGATCTCCACCACCATAGGTGCTTTGAAATGCGTTGATGAGTGAAAGGCCTCCTTCTGTATTCCCTGTGACAACTAGACTACCTGAATCATCAATAGCGATATCATTGATTCTCTCATTCTGACTTCCACCAAAGAATGTACTGAATAGAAGCGTATCTCCTGCTGCGGATATGCATGTAACAAATCCATCATAGATCCCTGCGTCATTTAGAGAATCTATAGGATTGACAAGCGGAAAGCCATTCTCAGAACTTGTTCTACCCGCGATGTAGATATTTCCATCAGCATCTAGAGAAATAGAGGTGGCAACATCCCCGTTCTTTCCTCCGAAGTATGTGGAATATTCGATTTGCCCAGTGGAGTTTAGTTTGAGAACAAACGCGTCGCCCTCTGTAGCAAGGTATTCCCCTCTCAGAGTATCATTGTCCTCTGGATAGGAATACAATGGATTTACTCTTGGAAAATCATCCGACTTCGTGTTTCCTGTGATGTATACATTGCCATCCGCATCGACTGTGATATCATTTCCAACCTCATCTGGCTGAGTGCCGGCCATAGACGATACACCGCCACCGATAAACGTAGAATATTCAGTGGTTCCGCTTGGATTGATTTTTGTTACGAAGACATCATATCCTCCGTTCCAGTCAGAATCTATTGCATTGAATACTGGAAAGTTTAGGGATGCTGTTCTTCCAGTGATGTAGAGGTTCTCAGCTTCATCTTGTGTGATCGATAGAGCTTCATCTCTATCCGATCCGCGGAAACATCGAGAAAACAAAACCTCATCATCTTGAGATAGGATGAATTCTCCACTAGTTCGGTCTAGGAAACTGAATTTCATCAAATTCTCTGAAGCAGCTGATACCTTCTCTTGTTTCCACGCAAATCTGTCAGTTACCTTGAACATCTCTGCAGCCGTAGTCGAATCAGACCCCTCCTCAGCAAACACCTCACAAAGGATTCCCTTGGTTGGATTATCAAACAGCATATCTATTCCGGGTAGGACTTCTTTATAGAGCACTGCACGATAGCTCTGAACATTGGTGAATGTACCTCTACTGCCGAGGAAATAGTTGGTAGTGTGGTCAGTCCTCTCAAGACCCAGAGGCTCAAGGTTTATCGGCTCACCAAAGATCATGATGTCAAGGGGAGGCGAGTAACCAGACCAAAGTGAAATTCTGTCAGTTCCTAGTCCAAGATATCCTCCGTCTAGTGCCGTATAGAAGTGAATGTTTGAATCGGGTATCTGGCCTTGGTTCCTATAGAATTCTCCAGCAATCTCAAGATAATCTATAGAAAGGTCAATTGAAGAGCCCTCCTCAAGACTAGAAATTGGAGACCCATCACCATCTCTTCCTGCATATAGAGGTGATATGGCGATGAATATCAGAAGAAGTAGACCAATTGACAGCTGAAGCGACCTCAGGAAGAGATGCTTTCTTGCTCTAAGTGATTTCCACATTACTCGTCATCCTCTCCTTCATCTGCTTCTTCGCGGATACTGTTTTCGTCACTGATTATCTCAGAGCGTGGTTCCGATCGGATATCGTCCGTAAGCTCCTGTAGAGCTTTTCGCGTTTCCGTGACATCCACAGATTCAACCTCAGCTTGCTCCTCAACCTCTGTCCTTATTCTGGGCAGGAAGAAATACACAGTTGGAACCGCGATGGCTGCTATACTTACTACAGCTATTAGGGGCAGATTGAAGAGAAGCAGTTCATCAATAGGAACATTGGCGTCCACTGGAGAAAACCCGTTTGCTACTTCCCATCCATCTGGATATGAGTCAAAATCCGAATCCGGATTCCATGGATCTGTACCGTGTAGATACTCATCTCGATTGGTCAATTCATCCAAATCGTAGTCAAAGAGGGAATCATCATCAAGTGGATTGAGGTCATTGTGAAATTCCCATCCATCCGGGATGGAGTCAAAGTCAGAGTCACTATTAGTCCTGTTAGTTCCCGCTGAGATCTCTTGATATTCCATTAGAAGGTCTCCATCCATGTCTCCCCTGTCATAGACAGCCGCCACAAACACGTCCCAATTATAGTAGTAATCTTCTTGAATGGAATCGTTTGTGACAGGAAAATCGCTGGACGTTGTCATGCCACATATGACGATATTCCCACTATCATCGAAGTCAATCCAACCGGAGTCTTCGTTTTGGTTGCCACCCATGTAGGTGCTAAACTCAAGTTTGTTACTACTGATGTCTAGTTTCGATACGAAACAGTCTATGAAGAAGAGCTCTCGGAAATCACCACTGAGCTCATCGTCAGAAGCATTGACCATGGGAAAATCGTCAGAGTTAGTTCCTCCTTGGATGAATACATAGCCCCATTCATCAAGATGAACACCCCTTGGCACGTCATCATCTATACCTCCAAAATACGTTGAATATAGTAGGTCACTGCCCTGTTCATTCATTTTTAGCAAGAATACGTCAAGACCGCCACTCGGTGGGGTGTCAAGAGGTGGCATAGTGGGGAAATCTGATGAATGAGCAGTACCGGTTACATAGAGATTCCCTGCTTCATCAAAAAGACAACATCGACCTGAATCAGGCCCCACACCACCAATGAGTGTTGAGTAAATGATGTCACTTCCATTAGATTCAATCTTTGTTATGAAGCCGTCTCCAGTTCCATTCAGAGTCCTATCAAAGGCGCCGTCGGAGCTGGGAAAGTCAATTGACCCCGTTTCTCCAGTTATGCAGACATCACCATCCAACCCGAGTGCGATATCATGACCTTGTTCGCCACCGCTTCCGCCAATATATGTCGAGAATACTAATCCTGTCCCATCAGCATTTAATTTGAAGATGAATGCGTCAGTTCCACCATCTAAGACTCCATCAATAGCATTCACAGTTGGAAAGTCACTTGAGTGTGTGATTCCGGTGACGTAGACATTGCCAGTAGAATCCACGACCAAGGAGTTTGCGTGTTCATCGCTTGAACCTCCTATGTAAGTAGCATAAAGAACTGTACCCGCATGTGGATTTAGCTTCATTACAAAGACGTCATCGTTCCCGTTAAACGAATCATCATATGACCCTGGAGTGGCGAAGTCTGTGGAGCGAGTAGATCCCGCAATGTACACATTGCCCTGATCGTCAATATCCATCTTGGCAGGGAAGTCTAATCCATTGCCCCCGAGAAACGTGCTGAACAGGTGTTCTGTACCATTAGCATTAGTCTGAAAAAGCACAATATCAGACTCGCCTCCTAGATATGTATCGTGAATTGCGTCAACCATAGGCCAATTTTCGGTGTCAGAGTAGATTAACGAATAGATTGTTCCGTCTGGTCCAATACAAGCATGGGCGCCCCTATCATCCTTTGAAAGCCTGACGTCTCCACCTAAGAAGGTCGAGAAATAGAAGGATTCCGAGATTGTAACTTGAGCTGGTTCGATTCTCGGTTCCAGTATGAAGCGATGTCCGTTTGTGGTATCAGCTAAACAGGTAAGTAGCATAATCAGAAAAAGGGATGCAATCACCACTCTACCAGGTTTCAACCAATTCTCCTCTACACTCTTACCTGCCTTCCTCCGGTTATCATAGATTCATTTCCTTAAAAAACTAAGTTACAATATCAGGAATATTGACAGCAATTGCAGGCTACATCAAGCAAGACTTATGAGAAAGAGATGATTATCAGATTCTAGCTTCACAAGAAGCTAGGGATTTGGGTTAGGAAGAGTATGAGCATACTGCTTGGACAGGCTAGTGGTTATGAGTAGTTCTTTCTTACTCTTGCATATGAAATCTGATTGAAGATTGGGAGCTTCAATCTTGACTACTTCTATACACCGGCATGCATTACCTTAGGAGAGGAAGACTGCAATGGGGTGCAGGAAGAAACGATTCAAGAGATTCCTGATATCGGTTGTGACGTTCTACTTTATGATGTCCATATTCATGGTCCCTGCTGTTATTGCGCAAGAAACAGATCCAGATACTTGGAACGGTCCTTACTTGGATAAAATTCGCTATGTCTATATCAATGGTAGTAATCCGCTTGATCCATGGGATGAATTCAGCGCTCAAATTCAACCTCTAATTGATGGGGACATAGACGTCATGACAACACAAACTAAGGAGCCTCATGAGATAGAATCTCTACAAACAGCAGAGTATGTGGAAGTCGTTGAGTTTTGGCGTAGCGCAACCTACGACGCCAAGATTAATTGTTATAGATGGCCCTTGAATATCTCCGGTGTTAGAAAAGCGCTTCATCTAGCCATGGACAAGAAGGCCATGTGTGCTATTCAAGGAGGAAGGTACCATGACTCTCCTATTATCTCCCCACTTACGCTTTCAATTGAGTCAGAGATGACACATCATTATTACGAAGCAGAAGTAAGTGAGGGAGCTGCTATCCTTGATTCTCTTGGTTTTATCGATATCGATTCCGACGGATGGAGAGAAGGACCTGATGGAGTTGAGATTCCTGCCATAAACGTCGAGTTCCTTAGGGGCGAGGAGGGCGGTCCATTAAATGAAGATAATGCAAATCTAATCGTTGAAGCATTTCACAACCTGAATCTCAATGCATACTCAACTCGTATATACGATTACACCCAAGCGCATGATATATTAGACTCTTGGGACTTCGACATTTTCCTTTTTGCTTTGATTGGTCATGATTTGACTATGGACTCATGGATTAACTGGATGCTTAGTAGACCTGATTGGTCGAATGCTACATTCGAAGCACTTGCAGAGATTGCACTTCATTCAGTTGACTATCATCAAGTCGTTGAGGCGTTCAAAGAAATGCAGTGCATCTGGGTGGAGGAAGCTCCTCATATCATTCTCGTACAGCTAGCACTCTATTCCGCCTACCGGACCAATGGAATTGATGGAATTGTAGAGCATCCATCATATGGTCCTCATAGTTACTTTACAGGGCTCAATGCCTCAAGTGATTCAAATGGTGGAGAATTGAGATTTGGAACCACTAATGCTATTTCTGACTCTCATGAGGAAATTCGACTCACACCAACTACTTGTGCAATTGAAGAGGCAACGTGGTTTGCGGTCAAAAGCCACATGGAAATGATGCATGATTCTCTTGCTATAATTGACCCCGATCTCAATGTTATCAATTGGCTAGCAGAGAGCTATTCAATTGAAACTCATGATGATGATCCCACGATTCCTGATGGGAACACAAGAATAGTCGTCGATCTGGTCCAAAACGCCTATTTTAGTGATGGTACACGGCTGACTGCTGACGATGTTGTTTATTCTATATTATGGTTCAATGAGAACTTCGACCATCTAGATACGTATGGTTCCGATTCCCTCCCTTTTGACATTAGCAGTTGCTTTGCGAGTGGTCTATTTCAAGTTGAACTCCAATTTACTACAGAGTCGTTCTGGCATTGGTATAAAATCTGTTTCACACCAATTATACCCAAACACGTGCGCAATCAATACGATCCACAATCTGGGTTCAGGCTAACACCCGACGAGTTCAATGAGAATCTTGTTGTTTCAGGCCCCTTCATGGCATCCGAATGGGTACTAGGCGAATACATTGACATTGTGCCGAATCCATACTATTGGAGGAAACCACCGATAGATGCCACAACCACTACAACAACCACGACAACTGAACCCCCACCAGAAGACCCATTCCTGCCGATAATTGCTGGTATCGCTGGAGCGGCAACGGTTATTGTGATTGGAGGATTTGCAATCCTACGAAAGGAATGACCAAGGCACCGAAACCAATCTAGGGATTAGGTTAATATCATCATATACAGCTTGGCACCTACGATGACTGTTCGGGATATTCTTCTCTTGGGCAATCCTAGACTCTATGAGGTCTGCGAGCCAGTCAAGAAGGAGGAGCTCCCCAGACTTCAATCAACCATCAATGACCTGCATGATACTATGATGGAGTTTAGGCGCAAATACAAGGCCGGACGAGCAATAGCCGCTCCACAGATTGGAGTCATGAAGCGCCTGATCTACATGCACATTGACGAACCTATTGTGTTCATCAATCCTACTCTGCAGGACTTGAGTGTGGACATGATTGAAGTCTGGGATGATTGCATGTGTTTTCCTGAGCTGCTTGTCAAGGTTAGGCGACATAAGAGCTGCACAATTCAGTATCGGGATATGAACTGGAATCAGAAAGCGATAGACCTTGAGGACTCGCTATCAGAGCTCATACAGCATGAGTATGATCATCTGGATGGAGTTCTCGCAGTGTCTAGGGCAATCGATTCCAAGTCTTTCGCACTTCGAGGGCAATCTACGCCAGGAGTCGCGCAGGACTGAGGCATTTACCATCGCATAACCATAGCCTCTTATGCGTGATTTTCCAAATCGATGAATGAGGATAAGAGAGTGAAGGTTGCTAGGGTTCTCATCATTCTATTGATCTTAGCTGGAGTTGTCATTACTGCACTTGGTGCCATCTATGGATGGTGGCTTGGACAACTTATTTTTCAGAATACCTATGAAGCAAAAGCTAGTGTCAATTTCTGGGAAACATGGACCCTAGAGTGGAACTTGTTCTATGCAGCCATACTCCTGACACTACTCAGTATGGTTTCTAGCTTTATCACCTTTCAACGGTCGACCTTCATCTCTTTCATGTCTGCACTATCACAGACTGGAGGACTTGTTAAGAGACTAGAGATGCGCACTGCCTTCTTCTGGCGCTTAATCCAAGTTGGAGGGCTATTCATATACTACGTAGCCACTGGCGGTTATTCCGTGACAGGACAGAACGTAGCGTTCCTCATGATGCTGATGGCGGACGGGTCAA
>JAEOTX010000006.1 GCA_016839605.1 Candidatus Thorarchaeota archaeon
ATGATGCAAGACTTGTCATCCTGGCCTCTACATACCTCCACGACATTGGAATGGTTGTCCATAGAACTGAACATCCTCAAGCATCATTGTCGTTGGCAATCCCAATTCTTGAACCCAAACTAGTTGAAATCTATGATGATCCTGCCAAAGCAACTGATATCCTGAGTTTCATCGCACACGGAATATACGCACATGATGATGATACACAATGTCTGACATTTGAGGCTGGCATCACCAAGCTTGGTGACGGCTGTGACCTGACAAAAGGACGGACAATCATACCGTTCCAGAAGGGGAAAGTCGACATCCACTCTGTCAGCGCTATGGCAATCCGGGATGTATTCCTTGATAAGGGAGAAAAGCCGCTCCGCTTGACAGTAGCCATGGACAATCCAGCTGGAGTCTTTCAGGTTCAAGCAGTTCTCGAGAAGAAGATATCAACATCCGGTCTTCGAGACCATATTGAGATCGATGTACTAGTCAATGGAAATCGTCTCGTACTAACCCAAGTCAAGAGGTTGTTCAGGGTACAACAGATGGATCCATCTCCTGAAATCACTGTTAAGGAAAAGTAGATGGTAGCCCCGCCAGGACTCGAACCTGGGTCACCGAGGCCAAAACCCGATATGCTTGACCGCTACACCACGGGGCTGTAGTGTGCGATTTGCTTTGAATACTACTTCAAGTTTATGGTACAATAAGGATAGTAAATGCAGTTCTTAGTTCTATTCATGGATTTCCATTTTATAGCTAAGTATGAGTTCAAATGACTCCTACAATACAAAACAGTGATAGCTCGACAAGAAACAGGTCTTAACTTTAAATATACTAGGTGAAAATCGTGGGTCGCTCCAAGGGAATAATTGTCAGTGTCAAGGTTCCAATAAGATGGGACATCATGACTGACAGGCAGAGGACTCGACTCTCTCAGATTACTGGGAGGGACACGCGGGTCATAAAGGCCTACCTTGGAGTGATTGAACGACACGAGAAAGACCTTCTTGTTGGAAAAAGAAAGAAGAAGATTTCTGCGGGCAAAGTAGATGAGCTGACCCTCACTGCTACTCGTGGAAAATCCTCTAGAACCTCTGTCCCTCACGACTTCAAGCAACGATTCCCGAACATGTCCGTTAATGAGTTTCAGGAATGCCGTGACACAGCCATAGCCATGTGGCATAGCTATCTTGAGAAAGGAGGCTCCAAGCCCCTTAAAGCAAAGGGATATTCCTCACGGAAGATTCCTCGGTTCGCCTTTGATAAGTGCTTCAGTCTTCTTTATACTACTGACAAAGCAATCAAACACTGGCTGAATCTGCGTTACTCTGTTGAATCTGTGAAAGAGAAACGGGTGACCCATGATAGGTTGCTGGTGCCACTTTCACCCTCGTCATATCATCTCAAGAAATTGAAAGAGGGAGAACTGAAGTCAGTCAGGCTTTTCAAAGATAGACGTCGAAAGTGGTGGGCAATATTCTCAATCAAAATTGAGAGTGAGCCAGTTGACTCATCTAGTCTGCCACCAGCAGTTATGGGCATAGATCTTGGAATCGAAAAAGCCGCTTGTACTGTGCTACTGACAAGTAATGGATACAGGCATGTCCGCTATTGGAAGCAGCTGGACAAGGTAAAGCGAATGAAACACTATGACCAAGTTATAGCGTCCCTTCAGCAAAAGAAGGAGTTCCTCTTGTCCGAGAACAAGGACTCATCTAGAGTCGCAAAACGACTCAGAGAACTGAGCGAAAAGCGGGCTAGACTGAGTCAGGAATATGACAAGAAGCTGGTCAAGGATATTGCTGAACATATCTTGGAACTCACTGACAGATTTGACCTGTACATTGCGATTGGTCAGTTGAGAGGTATACGAGGAACTGCAAGAAAAGGGAACTACAGAGGTCGAAGGTTTAGAGGAATGGTTCATCGTTGGTCGTTTGCTAGAGTTAGGGACTATCTTCAACACAAGCTCACAACCTCTGGACTAGATTCCAAGAGATTCCTTAATGTGAGTGAAGCATGGACATCGATCAAGTGTAATAAGTGTGGAAGTAAAGGATATCGACCAAAACAGAACCTCTTTGTATGCGGGACTTGCGGGTTCCGCGCAAACGCTGACTTGAATGGAGCATTAAACATTGGTCGGCGTGTTATCAAGCTCATCCCTTCACTTAGAGATGAGAAGACAGGACTAGGAGTTTGGCTTCTCTCTAACGAGAAGTCCATCCCGAAAGCCTCAAGGGGCAATGACTCTAAGAGGAAGTCCTCACTCTCTCAGAGGAAACCAGCCTTAATGGGAGAGTCCATGGCTGAGTGCTATGAGCAGGCATCTCTAGAGATGCATGCATGCACTGAAGACCCCGTCGTGGTAAATACTGTGGAAGAACCGTCTGTGTCCAAGATGACTGGTAGTCTTGGAGGAGCACAGCGGACAGAAACCAGGTGCCGAGGGAGGGACAATGTTCCTATGAACTTGGACAAAGCTCAGGTCATTTCAGAGAATCCTGATTACCTGAAGGCTGGTGACGGCAGTCCTGAGCATGGTGGAACACAGAAGTTTCTATCGGAGTTAACTCACTCCAATAGGGCAGAATCAGGTCTTTGAGGGTTTTGGTCTCTTTAAGAACGTTTCAAGGGAAAATAGAACAGCAAACTGTCTGTAAGTCATAGTTCTTGCATTTGTCAAGAAACCCTCAATGCTTGACCGCTACACCACGGGGCTATGCATAGTCCTTTGCAAACACCAAGACCTTTCAATCTTCGGTTGGCAGGCCAAAGGGCACTCCCTTTTCAAGGATTTCGGATGAAATGCGTTCTCTCCACCGCTTAAGAAACGCAGTTTCCTCAGTATTCTGCTTTCCAGACATCCTAAGGTCATCAGGCAACATACAGGGGATTCCATCAATTACAGGATACCAGCGTCCACACTTCGGGCAGGTGATTAAGGCTGCATCAATCTCTTCGAATTCCTCGTTCTCTATCCGCTTTGTGTGGCTCTCATACACCTCTAGATGCAGCTCGCTCCTGCACTCCCTCGCTGGGCAAGCTAGAATGTCCATCAACCATGGTTTCATTAGTTCAGAACCTCCTGCAGGAGGCCAATCATTTGACATGGCATAAAAAGCATTCGAGCCGTTTCTGATTCATTTTGATTCAAGCGGAAAGGCTATTTTGCCGGGGCGTTCGGACCTGAATCAACAAGAAATGCTGGTGGACCTATTTATGGACTTCAAACATCCGTGGCTTCCGCTGACTGAAGATACAAAACGAGCGATGCTCAAGTCTATTGGAAAGACGAGTTTAGAGGAGCTTTTCTCGAACATCCCTGAGAAGTTCAGACTTAATCGTGATCTGAACATAACCGAGTCCCATACCGAGATCGAAGTAGCACGAAGGATGCAGGAGCTTGCGGAGAAGAACGACCCTGCTGACAATGGGAGGGTGTTCCTAGGTGATGGTCTTGGCATGCACTACATACCCTCAGCTACAAAAGCTCTAGCTGGCCGCTCCGAGTTTGTTACAGCATATACAAGCTATCAACCTGAAGTCAGCCAGGGAATGCTTCAGACACTTTTTGAATACCAAAGTTTGATGACAGAACTACTAGAGATCGATGTCGTTAACAGCAGCATGTATGACATGGCTAGTGCCCTTGCAGAAGCTATCTTGATGAGTGTACGAGTGAAGAAGAAGCGGAAACTGGTCCTAGTTCCAGGCACTATCAACCCTATTCATTGGCGTGTCGTCAATACCTATACTGAACCTCTTGATATCGATCTTGAGAAGGTAGAATACAACAGAAAGACTGGACAAATGGACCTTGCAGACCTTGAGTCCAGACTGAACGAGAATGTAGCAGGAGTATACCTTGAGAATCCCAGCTATCTTGGGTTCATAGAGGCTGGTGTTGACAAAATCAACGATTTGGTGCATGATGCTAATGCGCTACTGATAGCAGGAGTGGACATTATGTCCATGGGCATTATTCGTCCACCGGGCGACTATGGCGCAGACATTGTCGTGGCAGAGGGACAGAGCTTGGGGTCGCCAATGTCCTATGGCGGTCCACTTCTTGGAATATTTGGCTGCGTTGATGATATGAAACTGATACGACAACTGCCAGGTCGTCTTGTAGGAATGACACGAACTTCCGATGAACCATTCAAGCGTGGATTTGTCCTCACACTCAGTCCACGTGAACAGCATATTCGTAGAGAAAAGGCCACAAGCAACATCTGTTCGAACCAAGCTCTCATAGCAGTGACTGCTGCAATCGACACATCATTGCTAGGTCCTAATGGTTTCAGAGAGATTGGAGAAACTATCGCCTACAAATCACACTATGCAGCAAACAGACTAAACGAACTACCTGGTGTAGACGCACCGTCAATTGGTGATGCATTTTGGAAGGAATTCGTAGTTTCTTTCACAAATGGTGTTACAGCGCAGTCTGTTCATGAGGGTCTCTTGAAACTCGAAATTCATGGAGGAAAGATTCTGACAACCCAATTTCCTGACCTCGGTGAGTCCTTGCTCATGTGTGTAACGGAGATTCATACAAAGGATGCGATTGATGAGCTGGTGAATGCCATCAATCAGATAGTGTCCAACGGAGGTGGCAAATAATGACCGAGAAGTCTGAATATCGCCAAGCCCGTTGGAATGTACCCCTAATATTCGAAAAAACGAGCACTGGAACAACAAGCCACCAGTTCCCAGAAGCTGAAGATGAAGTTCGAAAATCAGTTGGGAATCTCGATTCTCTCATTCCCAAAAAGATGCAACGCAAGAAACCACCAGCAATTCCTGAGGTCTCAGAGCTTCAGGTCATAAGACACTACACACGCCTCTCTCAGATGACCTTCTCTGTATCCACAGGCACGTATCCGCTAGGCAGTTGTACAATGAAATATAACCCTGTCATCAATGATTGGGCCGCCAATCTTGACGGATTTGCTTGGCTTCATCCAAGTCAGGATGCCGCCACAAGTCAGGGCGCCCTCGAGTTGATGTGGGAACTAGAACAGTGGCTAGCTGAAATCACTGGGATGGATGCTGTGACACTACAGCCTGCAGCTGGAGCACAGGGCGAATATACTGGTGTGATGCTGATTCGTGAGTATCACAGGTGTGTCACAGAAGAATGCGAAGCACGCAATGAGATGCTTATTCCAGATGCCGCTCACGGCACAAATCCTGCTTCTGCAGCTATGGCTGGCTACAAGGTAGTCGTAGTGCCCTCAAGTGATGATGGACTTGTGAATATAGAAGCTCTAAAAGCTGCAGCAGGTCCAAAGACAGCAGGACTGATGCTTACTAATCCCAACACGATAGGGGTGTTTGAGAAGGATATCGAGGAGATCGCGGCAATCGTGCATGATGCTGGGGGGCTTCTGTACTATGATGGCGCCAACTTGAACGCTATCATGGGCATAACCAGACCCGGGGATATGGGCTTTGATGTAGTTCATATGAACCTACACAAGTCATTCTCCACTCCTCATGGTGGAGGCGGTCCGGGTGCTGGTGCCGTTGGAGTAAAGAAGGAGTTGGCTGATTTCCTCCCAGTTCCCAGAATTGTGAAACAGTCTGATGGTTGCTTCGATTGGGATTATGATTTCCCTCAGACAATAGGGAAAGTACATGGCTACTTCGGCAACTTTGGAATGTTGGTGAGGGCTTATGCTTACATCTATTCCCTAGGCAAGAGAGGAATTCGTGCAGTAGCTGAGAATGCAGTTCTGAATGCCAATTACGTCGCACATCATGTGAGTGCAATCCCTGGGTTTACTCTACCATACTCAAGGGATGCTCCTCGAATGCATGAATGCGTCATCTCAGCTGAAACCCTTTTGAACGAAACCGGAGTGTCCGCGATGAATGTAGCGAAACGCCTTCTGGATTTCGGGGTGCATGCGCCAACCGTATATTTTCCATTGATTGTTCCTGAGGCACTGATGATAGAACCGACGGAGACTGAGTCAAAACAAGAGTTGGATGTTCTTGTTTCTGCATTCAGAGAGATATCCGCCGAGGCTCACAGTGACCCTGAAAAGGTCAAAGGTGCACCGTATTACACTGCTGTGCGCCACTTGGATGAGTATCGTGCAGCACACCCCAAGACCCTGACACTTTCATGGCGCATGTTTCAAAAGCATGAAGGTATAGACGAATAAGGGATGCATTCTACTCACCAGGAGGATGAACCTCAATGATGTTTGAAAAGCAAGCAGGCCGTCACATTATATATCTCGAAGCAAAGAGCATTGGTAAGGATCTGTTAGTAGCGATCTTCGGAGGGGATGAGCATCATATTGGTGGAGTAGCAGTTGCTTATCCAACCAAGAGCCACTATAGAGACGCCTCGACTATCAGCGTCAACAGCATCACTCTCCCGGGGCATAAGGACTACGTGGTGGCAAACTCGTCAGCTGAGAAACTGTGTAAGGAATTAGCCCGTCCTGTGATATCGACTGTGGGTATCCACTATGACGCAGCCACGCCTGAAGAGATTCAGGAAATCATCAAAGTCGTCGATGACCTAGTAGATGAGGCCATTTTGCACTATCAAAACGCTGAATAGCACTATTCTGAAGAGCTCAAATGGTCGGTCTTTACGGTGCAGGTGAAGTTCAAGTCCTTTGGCCCGATTCGAAGGGCCCTTGATAGTCAGGTTCTCACAGTGGATGTACCTGATGGATCCACTGTTAGAGATGTGATTGATAGAGTACTCACGATTGGTGGGCCTGAATTGGAACAGATTGTCATGGAAGGTGACAGGATAAGCGGCAACCTGATTATTATGCTAAACCGGAAAGATGTCGCGACACTTGAGGGTGAAAACACAATGGTGGTCCATGATGATGAGATTGCGATGCTCCCTCACGTCCAAGGAGGATAGCTTGAGCCTTGGACGATTCCACCTTCTATTTGGAAACATACGGTTGTTCGCTGAACAAGGCAGATTCAGACCTAATAGTGGGCCGATTGAACGGGCTAGGAGCAGAGCAAACACCTGACATTGAGATGGCGGATCTTATAGTCCTTAACACATGTGGGGTAAAGGAACCAACAGAGGATAGAATTATCCATCGCCTCAAGGAGCTCGGAAACCAGTCAATTCCGGTTATAGTAGCTGGATGTCTACCTCGCATCTCCCTAGATCGAATTCGTCGTGCAATTCCCAGATTTGCAGCGCTTCTAGGGCCTCAGTCAATAGAAACACTCGGCGATGTCGCGGATCGGGTGCTCAAGGGAGAAAGGGGAATAGTCCACCTTGATTCCGATTATGAATCGAAACTACGATTCTTTGAAGGGCCTCCTGATAGTGTGATTTGCACGATACCAATCTGTGAAGGCTGTCTTGGAAGCTGTGCTTATTGTGCAGTACGATTTGCACGGGGGAGTGTGCGGAGCCATAGTGTCACTGAGATTAATAGTGTGGTAGAGAGATGTGTACATCTTGGATATAGAGAGATTCGTCTGACATCGCAGGATGCAGGTGTCTTTGGTCATGACTCGGGAGAAACCCTTGTTGAGCTTCTCAGGAACTTAGACCATATTGAAGGTGAACACAGATTCAGACTGGGAATGTTCAACCCCAACTTGGTTCTTGATACCATTGATGATTTGATCACTGTAATGGATTCGGAGCATTTCTTCAAGTTCTTTCATGTTCCTATACAGACTGGAAGTGATAGTCTACTCACGGTGATGGGACGAGAATACTCAGTTGCAGAATGGACCGAGATTGTTTCCAAAATCCGTGGTAAATTCCCCAGAGCAACTGTCGCCACCGATATTATAGTCGGTTTTCCAGGCGAAACATCCGCAGATTTCGAAGAGACCATCAATCTGTTGCAGAACGTGCGTCCCGAAGTAGTCAACATCTCAAAGTATGGTGACCGTCCTGGCACGGTGGCTTCAAGAGCCAAAGACAAAGTCAACACCTCGATGAAGAAGGAAAGAAGCCGGCAAATGAGCTCTTTAGTATCAGATTTTGTAACTGAACTAAACGCTTCCTGGATTGGCTGGTCTGGGGAAGTGATTGCAGCAGAGACCGGCACACGTGGAGGAATCGTCTGCAGAAACTTCGCTTACAAACCAATCATACTGCATGAAGAGGTTACATTAGGTGGCACTGTCAAAGTAGAGGTGACATCCTCTGAGCGAACTCATCTCTTGGGTCAGATATGCCGAGATTGAATATCAATATCAACAATTTTACCTGAAACCGCACTCCTTCTCGCAGCTTCAACCACTTCAAGTGCAAGAATTCCATCCTCTAGACCTACTTTTGGTGAGCTTCCTGTTTCTATACAATGCAAGAAATCAGTTATCACCTGCAGGACTGGTTCTCCGTATACCTTGATTGTAGCACCACGCTCCAAAAGCTGGATAGTCCTGCTATCGGCTAGGGGTGCCTGATCAAGGTCCTGAACTTTGATCACCTGCCCAAAGAGGTCTAGGTTGAGAGTTCCCTTTGTTCCTGAAACATCCATACTACGTTTTCTGCCAACATACTGTCTTGATAGATGAAAGAGGTGCTGCGCCTCATTTTCGAACCTCACTATGACATTTCCAGTGTTTAGAATCTCATTCTTTGTCTGGCATTGAGCATAGAGTGTGGCGCGACCACTACTTATCCGTGTCATGATATCAAAATCATGAACTCCAATGTCCTCAAACACATCCCCTAGAGATGGTAATCTTGATGGCCGGACAAAACCGCGCCTATCATGGATAGTAGTCTGAGGGGTGCCAATAGCGCCATCCTTGATTAAATTTAATGCCCGTTCAACTACTGGATTGTAGATTTCAGAGTGTCCTACTAGGACAATAACGTCCTTCTTCCTTAAGACGTCGGCAAGCTTCAGTGCATCTTTCAGGTTACTTGCCAATGGCTTTTCGATTAGTATGCCTCGAATTCCATCTTCCTTATTGGCAATACTCTCGGCTATTTTGGCGTGTGTCGCAGTTGGAGTGGAAACGATGACGCCGTCTAACTTCGATTGTTCTATCAAGGACTCGTAGTCACCAAATGCCTCAACACCATATATCCTTGCTACTTCTTCAGCCCTTTCCTTATCTGTATCTGCCACAGCCGCCAGAGCTCTAATATTGCTGAGAACCCTCGCATGGATTCGTCCCATGTTACCTGTGCCGATGATTCCTATCCTGGGAGTTGTCG
>JAEOTX010000007.1 GCA_016839605.1 Candidatus Thorarchaeota archaeon
CACCCGCAAACCAACCGTATGGCGGTTCAGCTGCGAAATTGAGATAGCCTACTCCTGGATTTGTAATGGGTATTATGCCAGGCCCTCCAGCATGCTGGAATGTCAGAGTGAAATTGCAGGCGTTAAGGTCGGTGTCATTAACTGTTAGCACTGTGATGTAGACCGTCATGTCCCGATACTCCTGACCTGGAGTGTCATTTGGAATAGTGAAATCAAGGTTATGAGGAACAAGCGGAGGAACATGCATGAGAGCATGTTTGTCATTCCCACCCATATTTCCGCTAGGTGAGATGACTGGAATCTCATATGTGTTGACAATTGTATCAATCAGAGCTTCTGCTGGAGAGCTTCCATCCAAATAATGATACGTCCATGAACCAAGCTCCGTGAGAATGACATCAGCACCAAGCTGGACGGCGTAATTCAAACCGTCCTCCACTGTCAGCCAATCGCTATTGTTGCCTAGGACCCGAATCATAGCAAGCTCTGCACCAGGTGCAACGCCGACGTGAGTTCTGTAACCGATCTGGCCTCCTAGGAGTATACCAGCCACTGCAGTCCCATGGCCATAGTAGTCTTCATGAGGGCTTGTGGAAAGATTCACACCACGCTCATAGACGAAAGTTGTAGCAAGAAGAGAATCAACTTCAACAATATACTTGGTCTTTGGGGTGTTCAGCATGACTAGCTGTTCACCAACATCAATTCGATCATTTTGATTTGTATCATTGACTACGAAAAAGGGTTCGCCAATTTGCGGGATGCCATCCTGTGTCACATTGTCGGCCCAAATCCATTCGGTCCCAGTGTCAAATGCTGAATCAAGATCAATGTCAATATAGTATAGAGTCTCATCAGCTGTGGGACCCATGTCGCGGTTTAGGTCCACAACATCAGTACCGTTTACAAATAGAGAGTCCTCTCCAACGTCAATCCAGTCATAGGTCTCTCCATCAGCAAACCATAGGTCAGGATGTCTCCAGTCAATCCCTGAGTCAAGATCTGCAATGAGGATTCCCTCGCCAGTCACATTACGTCCAATGCCGTCTAGAGCGCTCCAAACTATGTCGGCATCAACTTCAGGGATTGATACATTTCGCGGAGAATGTATGTTCTTTGCTAGTGTCTGAAGCTGCACACTATCAAAATATCCCATACTATCCAGCGTTTCAAGGACGCCAGGATTGCCCTTCATAAGATAGTAGTTTCCAATGTGGCTTTTCTCTGGCGAACCTGCGCTGAATCTTACTCCCAACGATTCTACGACATCCATTCGTGCGGACTTCGAGAACTGAACAACTATTGGAATTTCACTGCCAAAAGTTTCAGTGAGCGCATAGTAGTCGATTTCCTGAGAAATCACCAACTCATTTTCAGCGATATCCACATCAAAATATAATGGGATCAGAGGAATAATTGGGATGGCTATCAGAATAACCAACAGCGTGCTTATCAGACCTTTTCTCAATTGGATACCTCCTAAGGCACGAATCTAGCGAATTGCCCCCAGACAAGGGGTTGAACTTAGCTATTGATACGTACGCCTATTAAGTTATCCAAGTGATTGCGATTCGTCATCAACACCTGGATTACGAGAAGTTTCATGGTCTGCAGGATTCGCATCATCTTGAAAGAAACCAAGGGCCATGTCTTCAGGTTGTACATTGATTCTCGCAAAGTATCCAGGATCTTCATCATCCCTGGTCACCTTTTGACCCTCGTATAGAGAAGTCCCGCCAGCCAGAAGGTAAGATACACAGATGCAGATTGCTATAGGTATCAAGAGTTCGAATGAGTGGCTAATCTCCAGAATTAATACAGTGGTGGCAACTGGGGTGTTTGTAGTTGCAGCTAGCACTGCTCCCATGCCAAGCACAACGAATGCAGCAAGATGATGAGGAGCAAATAGCTGGCCGAATACAGCGCCTAGCATTGCTCCAACGAAAATCGAAGAGGCAAGTACTCCTCCTGAAACCCTGCCGGCTACAACAAATGAAGATGCTGAAAGCTTGCCAATCATTAGGAGAAGCAATGCAGTGATAGGGAGAGATGTTCCAGGAGATGCGATTAGCTCAATAACATCGTATCCGAGTCCTGCTACGGTGTATTGGGGATCCAACCATAAGCCGACAAGAAACAGAATTGCACATGCGAATAGCGAGCCGACTACCGGATCAGCCCAGTTAGGCAACTTGAGTCGAAAGAAATTACGTGTAGCCATCAGAAAGACTGAGAAGAATATCGAGATTCCGCCAGCGAAGGCACCCAACAAAAGGACTAGCGGAATGACCTCAAGCGTCAGAGTGAAGTCAATCTGAAGACTAAGGAGAGGATCTATCTGGTAGATGATGGCGAAAATGATGTAAGACGTTATTGCAGCCAAGACAGTAGGAACGAAGTACCCAAGCCTCGCATCTCGCTTGTACGGAGCTTCCGAGGCGAAAAGGGCACCTCCCAGTGGGGCTTTGTAGATTCCTGCAGTGCATGCAGCTGAGCCCATCATGATGAATACGCGAAGATGAGACGGATCATCATATCCAACACGTCGGCCAATGTAATTGCCGAGAGCGGCGCCGATAAGGACTGCAGGACCTTCCCTTCCAACAGGATTTCCAGTCCCAATGGAAACCGATGTAGTTACCATCTTCGTGAGAGCAGTTGATGGCTTAAGATCCTGTGGATCATGCGTAAGTTCAATGGCTTTAGAAATACCACTGCCTTCGATCTCTCTTCGACCGAAGTATATCATTAATCCAGAAAACCCTCCTCCGAGAAGTGGAACGATGTACACGGGCAGTCCGAAAAATACTCCAGTGGTCAGATCAATGAGATACTGAAAGATTGCCATGAAAAGCCCGCAGACGACACCTATCAGAAGGGATGCAGGAACATAGAGTCTGTAGAAATGTGAGAAGTGAGAGAAATGGAATAACTGGCGGAGGGGCTTTACATTGGCGAGGTCTTCCTGCCGCTCCTCTTTATTCATCTCAAGTCACAATATGAGAAGGGATGTTCTCGCTATTAAACGGATTTCGCTTGCCATCAAACTTATCTCAAGCAATATGAGAACAAGCCTGAGGCTGAATCTTGAGCAAGAAACGTGAGTCATCTGGTTCGAATAACAAAGATGATCCAGATGATTCGCCAGAACTCACGATTGATGAAGTTCAAGATAGATTGGACGAAATCTCATCGAGACTCGCTCGTGTTGAAACCCTCATTGAACGCCTTGGACCTGGTATTGAAGAGGTCGGAGAGTCAGCAAAAGTCATACGTGAGGGCTTTGAGTTCTATGACAGCATGGTAAAGTTAATGTCCAAGTTCACTAGAGCAGAACGTTTGGAGTCCAGATATGGAGACCTTCGCAAGGATGATATCAGTTGGCAAATAATCAGGACTCTTGACGGATCCCGGCCTCTTAACATAAGTCAGATTACAGCTGCAGTGAGAACAGAACGCGGTACTGCTTCAAGGCGCATAATCAGGGAGCGGGTCCAGTCTCTTCTTGAGAGAGGGATTCTGAAAGTCATTGATGACGAGGACGACGATCGCGCCCGTTATTTCGCATTAGCATGACTTTCTAGAAGCCTTGAGTGACCGCATTTTGAAATAAAAGTGGTCACTTGTTTCCACTTTTTTTAAGATGAGTGACCAGACATATTGTATCTTGGTGATAAACAACCATGAGTGATGATGAATCAAGAGATGATAGAAACCATCGAGGCCCGAGTGAAGCTGAAGAGATCAAAGAGATCTTTGGTGCGCTAAGTGATTCGATTCCAAAACTGATTGGTGGACTGATTGGCAGCGTCTATAGCCCTGAGAGAGCGGAAGACATGGCTGCGGCCATCGGTGGATTCTACACAAAGCTCAAAGAACAAGGCATCCCAGATGAGATGGCTATGGAGTTGACCAAGAAGTATGTCGCGGGTCTTGATATGTTCAATATTACGAAATTGATGAGCATGGCGATGGAGGAAGAAAAGGGGAAGAAGAGGA
>JAEOTX010000089.1 GCA_016839605.1 Candidatus Thorarchaeota archaeon
AGCAGTCCAATCCCAAGACCAAGAAGCACATCCTCTATTGCCATAGACTTCTATTTGCTCCATTGCATATATGCACGGGTAATCGCTGGGTATTGCGTCACCCATAGCAGTAGTTTCAACCCGAAACTGAATAGTTACACTCCGAAACTATCAAATTGGCTGGAGAAAGCCTATTAGATGGATTTACTGGCATCGGCTTGCTTAATGAGAGTCTGGGACCGGGATTGAAACTTGAAGACTCAAACGAAACTGATTTGCATAGGCGCCATCACCATGATTCTGTTAATAGGAATCATTGTGTTAGCAGTCTTTGATGATGTTGAGGGTCCTCTGATTTACCAGGTGGACATTCTTCCAGTAACACCTGCACCAGGGGACATGATCAACGTAATCATCTATGCGATAGACGTATCAGGAGTATCAAGTGCTCAACTCTATTGGTCAATAAATGGTGAAGAATGGGAGTCAAAGGACATGTCGTTCTTTGCCTGTTTGTGTATTGCAGGAGGACGATGGGTCGCCAACTTTGGTCCAGTTCAAGAAGGGGACGCTTTCGAATTCTATGTCACAGTATACGACAGCTCTCCCACTACGAATCCTGCAGACAGCCAGATGTTCTCATTTGAGATAAGCTGATAAATGGTGAAATATTAATGAAAATTGAAGTAATCCTCAACGTCATTATACTGGTTCTTGGAATTGTCGTAGCAATAGCACCTCACACATTCGCACCAGTGTGCATGATTGAGATGCGCTGTTGGTTCACTCGAGATGTAGAAACCGTCCTTGGTACTGCGATTGCCTTGCTCGGGTTCATTGGACTATATAGAGGAATGGCAGGTCCACAATAACACGAGGAATCTGGAATGAATGCCGAGCAACGTAAAATGATTCAGGTCGTACTGATCATTGTAGGTTGCTTTGGCATCTATACTTACACGGTAGCCTTCACCGATGTCGTTCACTATTGTGACTGGACAGGTGAAATCATTCAGGACAGGATTGGTCATGAAGTGACCTTCCAGTTTCATAATGGATCAGTAAGGTACTATCACTCAGTCAACGTTTCACTTCTTGCTTTCCAGCTCCTGATTGACACATATCAAATTGACCAGCTGGAGAACATTCAGGTCCGATGCCCTATGTGCGGTATGATTATGGATTGGGATGACGAGATGATTGTATGGTTATACTCAGAGGACTATCTCAACCCAACAACTCATGAGGCCACAATAGTCCCTCTCTGTGAAGATGTAGACACAACTGATATGTGTGAGAGTCATTTCCTAGATTTGTACGGCGGTCAAATCATAAGCAATCCATATGTCTGGCCCTGAGTGTGTGTGTTGATGAAACGAAGGCAACTCCTCGTCCTACTCATTCTTGCATCAACGGCATTCAATGTTCTGTTCATCATTGGAGCAGGAAAGGAGAGTCAGACCCAGTTAGGATGGCCCTTTGTGGATCTTGGACCTGCTGTGATACAGGACTCGTATCACAACAGAGCACCAGTACTAGAATCACCCTTTGGCATGATTGGTGATGTGCCTGGAGGATACTCTCCATATTCAGGCAACCCGCTTCAGAACGAGGTTCCTGACGACCTAAGTGGCTGGATAGTAGGAGAAACTCCGTTTTTCATTGAAGATAGTGCGATTCAGATAGACTACTTGTTGCTCGCCGTTTTATTTGCGATTATACCCCTTTTGGTGATCATTATAGCAGGAAGGAGGAGCTTTGGGTCTGCGAAAACACAGTAATCTGGTAAGCTATGCACTTGGCAATGTGCTCAAGTATCGTACAAGGTCACTAGCAATCGTCACAGCCCTTATCCTATCCACTTTCCTGCTCGGATCCGCTGAGTTCATCAGAGAGGGGGTCATGACGGACCTGAATGCCTCTGCAGATGAGGGTCCTGATTTAATCGTGCAGAAGCTTTGGGGTGGAAGGCAAGCTCCAGTCCCCCTAGAATGGAAAGAAAACCTCAGTGCAATCCATGGTGTAAGACTTGCTACCCCAAGGGTTTGGGGGTACATAGATGTGGGGGGAGGCGGGCTATTGACCGTCATGGGTGTTAATGCATCAGAGTATGGCACTATTGTAGGTACTACAGGAACAGAAATTATGGAGGAGGGCAGGTTTCTAAACGATACCGATAGATATCGCATGGTGGTGGGAGAGGGCATCTTGGACATCATGCGTGCTTCATTCGCGGGAGTCAGTGTAGGAATCGGTTCTGCTCTCTCTTTGATAGCTCAAAATGGTTCTCTTATCGAGTTCGAGATAATCGGCGTCTTCAGTAGCAACAGCAGGATATACAGTAATGACTTGATTCTGACAGATCTTGATAGTGCACGCCAGGTTCTTGGTCTTGAGGGCGCCTCTTGCACGGACTACGCATTGTGGGCTGAATATGGAGAAGACCTCAATAGCGTTGCATTCCGAATAGACACGCAAATAGCAGATGCACGCGTCCTGACTCGGGATGCATTAAGTGATGCAATGCTTGTGACTTATGGAAATCGTGCTGGAGTAGTTGCCCTATTGTGGGTGGTTCTGCTCATGACTGTCATTCTGCTGTCGTTCACCGTATCTACCTCAGGATCGGATGAAGCCAGAAGGGAAGTCGGGCTTCTCAAGGCTTTGGGATATGACACTGTAGATGTGCTAGAGATAAGGATGTTTGAAAGTCTGACCTTGGGCATGCTAGGAGCAAGCCTTGGTGTATCTTCTGCGATTGTGTTTGATTTTATCCTGGGTGCACCTATTTTGTCAGGATATCTCTTGGGATGGAGTTTCTTGCTTCTCAATGGTGGGCTCCCTCTTGCAATCTCAGCCCCCACGATATTCACATTGTATGTTGTGGCGATTGTGCCTTTATTGGTCGCTACTGTTGTCCCTGCGTGGCGGAATGCGATAACAGAACCAGACGTTGTGCTTAGGGGGGTCTGAGATGACAGCGATAATTCGTGCTGAGAGCGTCTGGAAGATATATGGTCAAGGAAGCCCGCGTGAGGTCAATGCAGTCAAGGATGTTTCCATCGATATTGCCCAGGGAGAAGTCACAGCTCTAGGGGGACCGAGCGGCTCAGGGAAGACGACAATCCTCAGTCTCCTTGGTCTATTAACAAAACCAACAAAGGGCAGTGTCTATCTGGAGGAAAGGGAACTCTCATCACTCTCAGAAGTATATCGAACAAAGGTGCGAAGGGAACGCATCGGATTCATCTTCCAAGCGCAATATCTTATACCTCAGCTCACATCAGTTGAGAATGTCGCTCTGCCCAAGCTCTGTACTGATATGTCACGTGATGATGCGGAGAACTTAGCGAAAGAGAGACTTACAGCATTGGGAATGGAGAACAGACTTGACTTCAGAGTGGCTGAGCTCTCAGGAGGAGAGCAGCAACGTGTCAGCATTGCACGGTCGCTCATGAATTCTCCAGACATCCTTATTGCTGATGAGCCAAGCAGCTCTATAGATGAGGCCTTGACTAAGGATCTCTTAGCGACACTCAGAGGAATGTCAGAGGAGAATGGTCTTACAGTAATCGTGGCATCACATGACCCGACGGTTCTTAATTGGTCTGATCGTATCTATCATATGCAAGACGGGAGTTTGGTAGAGTAGAATCGGTTGTTTACCGGGATGAGAATGCTAATAGAGGCCTAATCCTGAATAGGCACCATAGCGACTCTTAGGAGGTTGTGTGCCCTTATGGCCACTCGAAAGCTCCTCTATGCATTGATAGCGATTGGGCTCCTCATTGGAATCACTCAAACATCGAATCAGGTCTCTGCAGACTGGGCTCAAGATCCAGTTCTGATGTCCTATGGTTCAGACACAATTATCTTGGGTTTCACACAGAACCTGCTTCTCTCAACAGAGGACATTTCATATGATCATCATGTGGAGGTCACAATGGTCATCAGTGACAATGGGACTCTTTTTGCGGGATGGAAGAACTCTGAAACTCACAATGGTGGTGGGGCAAGGGTCAGCTTTGTGAAGTCAAGTGATGGTGGCGAAACTTGGTCAGTTCCTTATCATATGCCAATGTTCTGGCATGGAGTCCCTTCGAGACAGTCTGATCCCTGGATGGCCTGGTATGATGGGGTGTTGTACTATGCCTATCTCGAGTTTACAGATACAGACCTTTCACAGATCACTGTGGCCAGTAGTCGCGACTATGGGACATCGTGGGATCCTGTACAGGCAACCTTTGGGGAGGGTTTTGCTGATAAGGAAACTATCACCGTCAGTAATGACGGAATCGTCTATGTTGCTTATGATGACATAGCTGATGAAAATTCCACTGTCAGGCTCACACGGTCACTGGATGGGGGAGAATCATTCGAACCGGCGAGTGTCATTGCAGAATCAGACCCAGGACATGTTGCCCCATATCTAGCAGTGAATTCGACAAATGATGTCTATGTCGTATGGACATATATACCTGAAACGCTCGGAAATCTGTACTTGGATGCAAGCTTCGATCAAGGACTCACCTTTGGTGAGGAGGAGTTCATCAATCAGGACGGGGACTATGCTGCATGGACATCTTCTGGAGGACGACCAGCCAAAATCACTCTGCCAGTGATACACTTTGAGCAACGACCAGAACAGAATGACAGGATGTATCTGCTGTGGGCGGATAAGTTCGATGGGACTCATGACACCTTCGATGTATACCTTCGGTACTCGGACGACCATGGAGATACGTGGAGTCCCAGGATTCTCATCAATCCTGAAACAGATGGGGACCAGTGGAACCCAGAGATGGCCATTGATTCAACTGGTCGCCTTCACATTGGATATTATGATGAACAGGACGCATTCTATAGACCATATTATCGGTCACTTGTCTTCACAGGGCCAGAGAGCTCGATTCCAGAATTCGGACCGGTGATTCCTATTGCTGAGGAGAACACCTCTAGTGTCTTCACAAGACCCGGAGAGTATTTTTCCATTGAAGTGGATGGGGATGATGTACTGCATGTTGTATGGACCGATGGAAGAAATGACGAGATGGACATCTATTATGCCAGAGGCACTCAATTCCCGCAGACAGAACCATCAAGCACCACAGATACCACTTCAACGACAAGTTCGACTAGCACTACAGACATCACCAGCGAGCCATCAGATGGATTCTGGTCGGATTTAGAACCTCTTGCCATCACGACAATGCAGGTTGGAGCTGTTGTCCTGCTCATTCTTGTTGTCTATGTTCTTATGCGTCGGAAACCTTGGTTGCTAGAAGATCAATATTAGCTACCAAATAGCCTACAGTAGCAGGCTCAGATGGGAGAGAATTGAGACCAAGCTGAATAGCAGTGCAACAGAGGAGGTTTTCCGTAGGATATTGGAGATTGACATGATGCTCTCAGTAGGGATATCACGAATCTTCCAGACTGTCTCTAGAATCACTCTCCACCCAGCCGTAGCAACTCCAAGCCAGAAGAGTCCACTGAAGAAAGCGGTATCAGGAAACTCCTGAAAGAGGCAGTATGGACAGTGATGGTTCGAGAGACCTAGGACAAGAGGAGCATAGGTATCATGAAGCATGACAAGATACAGAACAGATACCAAAGCTGAAAGAATCAATGTGAAGAAGGGAACACGTTCTGAGAATCTTTCAGACCATTGAATCCCAATCAGCACAAGTATCAGGGCTATCGTAACAAGAAGTATCAGCATGCCAAACTCAGGACCCAAGATTGCTGAAGGAGAGAACGGGGGATCTACATCATAAACACTGGAACAGCAGGGAGCATAAACTGGCCTCATTGCCGCCACGATAAAGATGTCAGCTGCGCTGTCAATGATTACGAGTGGAAGAAGGATAATCAGAAAGGACCTAGCAAGGGACCTCATAAGAGGAAGTGCAGGCTCTCGTCGGTTAGCCAATTCAATGACCAGCCATGCCCCATAGGCAAATGGGAGTAACAATTTGAGCGTTGTAGCGATGTCAGAATAAGGACTGCTAACATTCACAACACCATAGGAACACATTGCCCCTGGACAGTAAGGAACTAGAGACTGGAGCATCCAGAAAAAGATTGGGGCAATCAACACACGCGATGATAGGGCAATAATCCCAATCATTCCCAAGAGGTAGTACCTCTGTTCTGATTGATGGCGCTGTTCAGACCCCTGTTCAAGACCTTCCATGATTGTGGTTGAAATGAAGCCGCCATAGAGGGAAAGACCTAGTGATAGCACGCCAATGACAAGAACCACAACAGTCGCTACGGTCACAATCATGGCATCCACACGACAGGCAGGTTAGAATAAAAGGCCACTAAAAAGTTGCGTCATAGGCGGGACATTCATTAAGTGCTAGCTCAGAACCATAAGGGCTGAGAGTGATGATAAAGCGACTATTCGATTTGCTCAAGACTCTAAGTGAAATCCCGGGGCCTGTTGGACGAGAAGGGCTTGTACAGGAGAAGGTCAGGGAACACCTAGTGAACTTGGGATTAGAGGTCTTGCAGGACAAGATTGGCAATCTCACAACAACGATGGCTGGTACCAACAAGCACTATGCCCTAGTCGCCCATGCTGATGAAGTAGGCTTCCTCGTGAGCAACATCGACGCATCAGGGTTCATTCGCGTCAAGTGGAATACGGCTGGACACATGCCAGACCTTAGACTGCTACCCGGTCAGCATGTAATGCTCATGACCGATGGTGGAATGGTCCCGGGGGTTTTCTGTGTGAAGACCGCACACATTGCAGGTCCAGAGGGCAAGAAGAAACTGCCATCATACAGCGAGATATTCCTAGACATCGGTGCAGCCTCAGATGTAGAAGTGGAAGAAAGAGGAGTTCACATCGGAACGCCTGTGCTCTATGACACAGTACTGAGGCAACACGGACACAACATTGTTGGCAAGTCAATGGATGACAGGGTGGGCCTTACAATGATGTTGGTGCTAGCAGAGGAATTCTCCAAGCTTGCAGAGAAGGAGCGCCCTACTTTGACGTTTGTTTCAACAGTCATGGAAGAGCTCGGGGCTAAAGGAGCTGCGTCTGTTGCTAAGAATCTAGACGTAGACGGCGTAATCATTCTTGAGATCGGACTAGCTGACGACCATCCTGGCACAGATGGAGAAGCCGGTGTGGCTCTTGGAAGAGGTCCAGTCATTGTTGTTAAAGACAGCCAACTGCATTATTCACATGAGATGATTGAGAGGCTAGTCGCAACCGCTAAGAAAAACAGCATTCCTGTTCAACGGGCAGTGTATCACAACTATGCCACGGACGGCCTTCAGATGGTAATGCAGGGACAGAAGGTTTCGACTCTGGGGATACCTTGCAGATATTCACATAGTAGCTTTGAAACCCTGAATCTTACAGATGTTGAGAATGCGATTCAATTGCTTATGCAGTTTCTGAAGGAATAGAGGGCATTTAGTCATTCTCCAATCCGAACGGAGTCACTTTGACTCTCATCAAATCTCGAGACACAACTGTGACCTCGGTTCCAACCCCAATACTTCCTGCATCACAACGAGCGTCCCAAATCTCTGCGCCAACTTTAATCTTACCCGAGCTGACAGTCACTTCTTCAATGACTTTGCCTCTTAGCCCTTCAATTTCATAGAAAGAGTATGAGCTTTCTAGCAGGCTCGGATACACCAAGTAATACTTGGCAACAACGAACACTACAGCCCCAATAATCAGCAAAACCGTGAGAGGAATAAACCAATCAGGAACGAAGAAGTAGGCCAATGCCATTGCAACAGGGACCAAGAAGAGTTCGTCTATTGTAATAGCAAGGAACTTGACTCTAGGTGAAACCATTCTTTTCTGCAGCCACCTTCTTTCAAGTGATATTTTATTTCTAGGCTGAAAAGCCTTTGCTATAGGTCAGCTGTTTTTGCAGAGAGATGTCACACAGGACTATTAAAAAGCAGTTCAATTGGCTCGAGTCAAGAGTGACTACCTTTTGAAGACAGAGACCATTCAAGCAATGGCTGGAGCAGCTATGCTTTCAGCATTCACCTATATCCCAATACT
>JAEOTX010000008.1 GCA_016839605.1 Candidatus Thorarchaeota archaeon
AACGATAAATACTGAATAGTAAACAGAACAAGTATAGACAGGTGGACTACCCTGATGCGAGAGAGAATGACTGCAGTACGTGCCGCAGTGGTCGATATTGTAAAAGGAACCTATGGAGAGGATAATGGCCCTCATGTTGTTTCTCCCTATGGTGTGGAGCTAAGAAGAGTTGCTCTTGTTGGTCTAATAATCGACCAATACTCAGGAGAAGGATTTGCAAGCATAACCATTGATGATGGAACTGAAACGATAAGGGCAAAGGCGTGGGGAGGTGAAGCAGCCTCTCTTGATAAGGTTCAGACGAACATTCTAGCCCTTATTGTCGGAAAAATCAGGGAGTATGAGGGCGAACTCTATGTGGTTCCTGAAATAGTGCGTGAACTTGATGACCCAAATTACCTGACCGTCCATAAAATGGAAAGATATGTAGCCATGCTCACTCGCAGTGGCGTAACCCCTGAGTTGCCTTCCGAATTGGAGGATTTTATCGAGGAATCAGCTCCACCTCCAAAACCTGAAGCCCCCACAAAGAAGCCTAAGAAGAAAGGGACGCCTGTCACAGGTAAAATCTACAAGCAGATTATGCAATACATAGAACAGAACTCGAAGGAAGAGGGTGTTCCTATTGCATCCATTGTAGATTTCTTTGAGGAAAAGGGTCATGACCGTACAGACATCCAGCTGAAAGTTCTTGATCTTCAGGGTCAGGGAAACCTAGTTGAAGTGAAAGTAGGAGTCTATCGTCCAGCTGACTCCTGAACCAAGTACGGAACGACAGCTTAATAGCGAAAACGGAGTGATTTGAGTTATGGACGACTACGAAAGTCTACTAGAAAGGGCGCGTTCTCAAATTCCAGAAGATGCCTTCAAGAGATCCGGAGAGCGATTTCAGGTTCCAAAAGTACAACTGATGGTTCAAGGTAACAGGAGCTTTTGGCAGAACTTTCAGGAGATTATCAACATTCTAAACCGACCAGGGAAAGAAGTGCTCAAGTATGTCGCTGGTCAGCTAGCCACAGCAGGCAATATTGAAGGGAGCAATGCCATTTTCAATGGAAAGTTCATGTCGGAACAGGTAGAAGACGTACTGAACAGCTACATCGAGTCGTATGTGATCTGCCCAGTGTGCACTCGTCCAGACACTAGCATGGCTAAAGAGGGCAACGCATATTATCTGAGTTGCTCTGCATGCGGAGCTCGAACATCCGTGAGACCGGTCTGAAAGGAGGGACTACTCTTTGCCAAATGTCTACATGCGCGCACAAGAAACGCACGATGGACATTATGTAGTCGCCATGTGCGATGAAACACTTCTCGGTAAAACACTGATAGAAGGAAACGTCAAGTTCAAGGTTTCTCCAGAGTTCTATGGTGAAGAACTGGTTGATGTCAAGATTTGTGTCGAGCACCTCAACAAAGCAACTATCGCAAATATGGTCGGATCAACTAGTGTCAAGACTGCAATGAAGGCTGGTTTTGTACATGAGCAAGCCGTTGCTTATATTGAGGGGCATCCACATGCGCAGTGGGTACGCCTCTAATGATGACCTGATCCCCCGCCACAGAGTGCGTCCGTTCCCATATCAGAGGAGCTTCCTTCTAGATAATTCTGCAGGACTTCCCTCACAGTGGTGCCTTCTGCTCTAACAACCGCTATTCCCACCTGTTGAGTCACCATGTAGGGACGTTGGCCCATACCCAAAGCTATCAGGATCTTCACTCCTCTATCAGCCAAGGCCATCACAGGTTCAGCACAGCTTGAATGTCCTGCATTCATCACTGTTTCCACCTCGACTATTTTTCCGTCCTCAATAGTGGACACAACAAACATTGGACTCTTTCCAAAATGTCCACTTATTGGACTGTCGAGTCCCTCTTCTGAAATCGCTGGTACTGCTATTTTGTGCGTAGTCATTTGTATCATTCCTCGTCTGCTTTGAGCTGTTTCTTTCTGAATAGGGTGTCCGAGTCACACTGAGTACAGGTCTTGGGCCTCGGTTCCCCCAGCGGGGCATCTATTGTAGTCCCACAGTCTTTGCATTCAAACACACGGACGTCGCAGGGCAAGACGTACTCTCCCCCCTCAATCCGCAGTACAATTCCTCGTACTATGGTCTCTGCAATCTTCTTTCTTGCTGAGGTCAGAATTCGGTTGAACGTAGGTTGGCTGACGTGCATAACATCGCTGGCCTCTCTCTGATTCATTCCCTCAAAGTCTGCCAATCTTACAGCCTCAAATTCGTCAACTGTAATGAATATCTCATCAAGCTCTTTTGCAGGAATGCCAGCAGGCTTAAAGATGGATATTAGTGGTTCTTTGGAAACCTTTCTGAACTGTTTCCTTCGAGGCATAAAAAATTCTTAATCATAATTCAAAAAAGGCTTCCGATGAGTCGATAGTATCAAGATGCTGGTACATCCTACCACGTTTTAAGGAATCAGAGAAACTAACACGGTTGAGAACCTTGACTGCCCCCTGTTATGAGTGCGGAGAGAAGTCTGTGATTGATGGACTCTGCGCCGAATGCTACAGAAGAGCACATCCATTAGTTGAGGTCAGGTCTCCACTCAAACTACTTGCATGCAAGAGATGTGGTTCGGTCAAAGTGCCCGGTGGATGGAAGACAATCCCTGAACACCCGTCTGATTCTGAAGAGATGATAGAACGCCAAATCGCGATTCTTCTACAGCAAGAGGTCAAACTGAAAGCTGACGATGTTCAAATAGAGTACTCTGAGGAGAAAATTCTGGATAGAGTCCGTCATATTTTGGTTGTAGCCTCGGGACGTTCTGATTCCTCTATAGCAGAGCACTCTGAGAGTTATCCTGTTGAAGTGCGATTCAGCTATGCTACTTGCGACACATGTGCGATGATGAGTGGGGGCTACTACGAAGCAACTCTCCAAATCAGAGCAGATGAGAGGTCGATTACTGACAAGGAAGCGGATGAGATCGTTTCGGTGGTCACGGACTTGACTGTGGCAAAGTATGGCAAGGATGTAAAGGCCTTCGTGACAGAGGTGAACAGGGATAGGTATGGATTGAACTTCAAGATTGGCTCTGAGCACCTTTGCAAGCGAATAGCAGATAATCTTCAACAAAGGTATCTTGCCCAACGCAAGGAGAACTACAAGCTCATTGGTGAAGATAAAGGGGGTAAGAAGAAGTATCGGATAACTATTCTCATTCGACTTCAAAGATTCACACTCGGCGATTTCCTGCAAATAGAATCTGCGCCATGTCAGGTCACTGCAATGGGACGTGGAGGTCTCAGTTGCTACAATCTCAGGGATGGAAATAGATTCACAATCAATCCAAAAAGCGCAAGATGGAGGACTATCGAGTTTATTGCACCAGAGTCAGACAAACGCCAATTCATGGTTGTATCAAACCTCCCTAATCAACCCGTCCAAATAATGGACTCTGAAAGCTTCGAGATGCATGAGATTGACCAGCAGGATTTGACAATAGATGTATCTAATGGTGATACCGTTTTTGGACTCTGTCTAGATAATCGAGTATTCCTATTTCCTTGAATGTGTAGAGAGCTACGCTTAAATGGCCTCTCTCGGCAATGACAGTCAGGCCATTGCTATCCCATTGCATGGCTACGAATGGAGGATTATTTTGTCCCGAAGAGGTAAACGTCGCAAGCCCCATGGTCCCCCGACCGAAGAACTAGTCCGTGTCAGGACTCCTAGACGTAACGATGGAGAGATGTATGGAATCATCATCCAAATGCTAGGTTTTGACAGGGTCAGAGTACGATGTGAGGATGGCGAGATTCGCATAGGGCGCATACCCGGTCGAATGAAGAAACGAGTCTGGATGCGTGTTGGTGACACTGTTATACTTACACCTTGGGACTTCCAAACCGATCAGAAGTGTGATGTTGTCTATAGATATCGAGGCAATGAGCTTGACTGGCTTCAGAAGAAGGGACTTCTGAAGATGTTCTAGGCTAACCTTTTTCTGAATAACTATCAGATTAGTACTGAAATTCGGTTCCTTTCGCGTCTGATAGGAAGTATTAGCAAGTTGAAAGATCTGGACAAGAAGCATGAGCGATTTCTATCTGAGCTCGATCGCCGAAAGATGAAACGACGAAAGGACTCTGATGAATTCAAAGTAGTTGAAGGTGTGATTGATACTTCTACCCTTAAGGCTCTCTACAAGCTTCTCGGCAGAGGAACAATCAATGCTCTTTATGGCTCCATTAGCACTGGAAAAGAAGCTAATGTCTATGCTGGAGAAGACGTGGAAGGTACTCCTGTTGCTGTCAAGATATACCGTATAAGTACTGCTGAAACAGACTATATGCTTGAGTATATCATTGGAGACCCGCGTTTCAAACGAGTCGGTCGTCGCAGCAGGACCTTGATTCCCCAGTGGGCCCTCAAGGAGTACAAGAACCTGCATAGATATCACGAGGCAGGTGTTCGCGTTCCCAAGCCTCTTGACATTCAACAAAATGTCCTCGTTATGGAGTTCATTGGTGACGTTGATTCTGGGACACCTGCAAGATTGATGAAGAATGTAGAAATCGAGTCTCCTGTTGACACGTTCAACGAAATCATCGATATGATTCAGACAGGCTATGTAAAAGCTGGACTAGTCCATGCTGACCTTAGCGAGTATAACATTCTGTGGCATAATGGTCCTGTAGTAATAGATGTTTCACAAGCGGTCCTCAAGACGCACGACAATGCAAAGCGTTACATGCTCCGGGATATTAGCAATATCACAACCTTTTTCCAGAAACTCGGGGTCGAAGCTGAGAACCCAATAGAGATAGCAAAAGAGATACTGTCCTCTGGTGAAGAGTAAATGCACTTGTATGAAACTGTCAGGGTGCCAGCTGAGCGTGTTGGCGTGATTGTGGGTCGTAACGGCAGAGTGAGAAAGAGAGTAGAGAAGCTCACGAATACAAATATCGAAGTGGACTCGGAAGGCATTGTAAAGATAACTGGTCGCGAGGACACAGAGGACCCAGTCTTAGCGTGGAAAGCCAAGGACATAATTCGAGCCATGGCTCGTGGCTTCAGCCCAAAGAATGCACTGTCTCTCATCGATGAAGATTCACGTCTGGTTGTCATCTCATTGCGCGAAGTGGTAGGGTCTTCTCCTAACCAACTAAAACGAGTAGCTGGAAGAATCATTGGAGAAAATGGACGAACCAGACGAGCAATAGAGCAGATCACAGAGGCTAGAATATCAATCTATGGAAGAACAGTGTCTCTCATCGGATATGATCCTGGTCTCCAATATGCCCAGAAAGCCGTTGACATGCTCATTGGTGGAGCCCCCCATGGTGCAGTTTATGCGATGTTAGAAAGAGCACGACGAGATATGACCAGAATGGGGGCAGAGCTCTGGGAAGACACTGACCTTTGATGCGATGTAATACCCGAGCTAATAATGCCAATGTCCTTCTCAGCAGTTGAACAATGACCGTGCTTAATCAGTCTGTGGAAGGTTTTCGTAGTATTTCGCCTGCTGAGTTCTTCTACAGAAACCGCCAAATGGCAGGGTTTGGGAACCCAACACAATCAGTCTACTCTGCTGTGAGAGAGCTCGTTGAAAACAGTCTAGACGCTTGCGAAGACGCACAACGTATTCCTCAGATAAGGATTGCAATAGACAATCAGTCTTCTGACATATTGAGTATCAAAGTAGCTGACAATGGCTCAGGGCTTCCATATCAGCATGTGCCTGAGGCATTTGGGAGGGTTTTGTACGGGAGCAAGTATGATCAGAAACAGAAGAGAGGCACGTTTGGGCTGGGAGTGACAATGGCGGTCCTGTATGGCCAGATCACTACAGATTCATCAGTAGTTGTTCATACTCAAAACAGCTCCGGGCCGGGAAGAGTCTACAGTCTCCTGATTGATGTAGAAGAGAATATGCCAATTATAGAGAGTGAACGGGAACAGGTCCGGTCTGATGATGGTACGACTGTGACTATCAAACTCAGGGGTGATTTGAAACGGGCTCGAGAACGAGTTGTTGAATACATTCGATTGACCACAATCGCCTCGCCACACGCGGTCATCGAGTTGGACTTTGGCGGTAGCGAGATGATCAAAGTAGGTGGTTGGTCTAAGAGAGTCCCTGAAGTTCCTATACCCTCCAAACCACACCCTAGATCTGCGGATTTGGAGATATTGAGGAGATTGATCACCAAGAGCCCGTCAAAAAAGCTTCACGATTTCCTAGTCGACTCATTTCAGCAGGTGGGCTCCAGAACCGCTTCGCGCTTTCTAAAGTTCCTTGGTCTTGACTCAAGCGCTAGAATCGAATCACTTTCCCGTGCTGATATTTCTCGCCTAAGTACGTCCCTTCAGAGGTTTGATGGATTTGGCCGTCCAGATAGCAGATGCCTCAGTCCAGTTGGCGAGGAAGCCTTCCTACTCTCTGTAAGGTCACTCTTCAGTCCATCATGGATACTGTATTCGAAGCAGAAGCCTTCCGAATGGCAGGGAAACCCCTTCTTCGCAGAAGGTGTCATTGCACTCGGTAGCAAGTTTCCAAATGTGGATACACCAACCCTCTATCGATTTACAAACAAAGTGCCCCTGCTGTATGATGCAAACGATGATGTAATGACGAAGATAATGAGGCGTCTCAATTGGAAACGCTATGGATTCTCTGGACCCCTGCCTGTCGCTCTATTCATGCATTTTGGCTCAACAAAGGTGCCTTACAGAGCGGCTGGAAAGCAGTCATTGGCGCATATGATAGAAATCGAAACAGCGGTTACTGGTCTAATTCGAACGCTAGGACGAGCATTGAGGAAGCAAGCGGGCCGCCGTGACCAATCCAGACGCGATGCAAGAAAGATGCGCGAGTTCTCAGAGATGTTTAACATTATAGCCAAGTACGGTCCAGCCCTCGCAGAAGCAGAACCCCCTTCTTCTACGGCACACATGGTCAAAACCCTCTTTGAGGTGAACACTGATGTCTGAACACGGTCCAGTCGACACACTCAAGGCAATAGGAAAGCGAATAACTGAAGCCATAGGAGAAGGTAGATTTCCTGTAGTAGATCTTCCAAATCGAGCCACTGACAATATAGAGTTCGATTCAAAACTCAACCAATTTGTACTGGGTAGCTCTCGGGTGAAGAGAGACTCAAGCAATCTGAAACATATCCGTAGCTTTGCTCAGCTCACATGGGTGGCATACTTCGCAAAACAACTCCTAGAGAGCGATCGGACAAGCTCTTTGAGGGATCTATACTATTCAAGTGAAGCTTTTGGTGTAAGATTCAATGACCAAGCGGAATCAGACCGCATCATCACTGATCTTGAATGTCTGACAGGTCAGCCCCGTGAAGCCTTTGGTATCTTTCCAGAGGAGCGCTCATCCATTTTCGGGTCAGTCAAGCTGAATTACACTGTTCCTGGATACGAAGGACGCGAAGTCGATCTCACCTTGAGCCCAGATGGATTTCCAATAGGGAGAGCACTGATGACCGCTGAGCCTGTTGAAACAGATGCAGAGATGATTTTGGCTGTTGAATCTGGTGGAATGTTTTCACGACTAATAGAGACCAAAGCCTGGAAACGTTATCAGGCGATTCTTGTACAGCTAGGAGGTCAACCCCCACGATCCACTCGTGCCCTCATGCGAAGACTGCATGAAGCGTTTGGACTCCCTGTGTTTCTATTCACTGATGGAGACCCCTGGGGAATGCATATAGCTCAAGTTGTAAAAAGCGGCAGCGCTAATGCAGCCCATATCTTAGGGCTAACGATACCCTCTGCTAATTGGATTGGTGTGACTCCAGAAGACATTCGTGAATATTCATTGCCTTCTGAACCAATGGCCAGTGCAGACCTCAAACGACTCGACGAACTTGCTCGTGACATCAGATATGAAGGGCCCGACTGGCAGAATCACATAGCTGAGTTTCGCAGCCTCAGCAGAAAAGCTGAGCAACAGGCTTTCAGCAGATATGGCATGGATTTTGTAGTTGATACCTATCTTCCTGACAAGCTAGAATAGTGTCAACGACCTATAACACAAGCAGGAAAACTGCACCAAATGCAATAATTGCCTGCAGCAATATCAACAGAGCAACGTTTCTTTCTTCAGTGATGTTTTTTGAAAGGTGAGGTAGCATCCAATACATTGTGAATGGTCCTACTACCTTGAGAGTCCCATCCTCTCTAGGGCTGGCAAACTTCACATATTCAATTCCTTTGTGTCGCACATAGAGCTTGTATATGATGTATAGGAGAAAATTGAGAGCGAATGGTGCGTACAGGAATATGGCAAGTCTATCCATATTTCCCAATATGAGTGCTGCAGCAATGGCCGCCCCCATGGGTAACCTTCCAACGTCTCCAGGCAATATCTTTGCTGGATACCTGTTAAAGATCAGAAATGCAATGGACGCACCAAGAAGCGCACCTGCCACCACTCCTGAGTCCAAGAGTGCTTGTGTAGTTTCGGTTCCATCGATAAGCGACAGGAGCAGCACATAAAGAATCAAGGCTGCAGAGTTGATAGCCGAGAGGCCTGCCTCCAAGCCATTCATTCCACCATACATATTGGTTGAATCAATGATGAAAGTCGTCATCAGCGGAATGACAACTAGTGGATAGAGAACACCAAAGTCAACAGTTCCGACTAGTGGAATGGACATCGTTGTTGTACCCTCCTGCATCACCATCATTGGGATAGCTGCAAGCATAGGAAGTACAATCTTGGTCCGATTCTTGAAATCGAGAGTGTCATCCAAAAGTCCAATCATTCCAGCCAGGAGTATCGAGACCAGTGCGGCTAGAAGTCCAGTATCAACTTCTTGCCCCTGAAAAGTTGTGATTCCTATCACAATCAGCAAAGAGGTTACCAACGCAAACAGAACTACGAATCCGCCTCCTTTCGCTACCTCCGGTTTGTCGGGCTTGTGGACATCTATCCCCATTATGCCCTTTTCCTTCAGTAGTCTGATGGTGTTTGGCAATGCAAGGACTACTATTGCGAATGCAAGAATGATGACTATGAGGACTGTTAACAATTCGGGCTTTTCTCCTTTGCCGGCTCATCTATACTTCTTTTTACACCTTTCGGATAGAAGAATGCAGTGGTACAACGATTCGCATGACGAAACCTATTTAACGAATCCAGAGGTTCGAGCGCATCGTTCGCGGCCTATCTAGTAGACACTATACCGCGGACCCCATTGATTCACGGTGATCTGGATTGAGCCTGCTGCATAGAAGAATAGGGACAATTGCGATAATGACGCTCTTCCTAACAAGTAGCGTCCTAGCTATGATTCCCTTAACAGGAACTTGGGATTCTGATAATCTGGCTCACGATGCAACGCGGCTAAGCTCAGTGGCTGAGTCCACGAATAGTCTATCAATTTCATTTACGGACAGACACTATGGAGCTGCTGACGGGATTATTGACCCGTGGGAGTATGCATCTAACTTCACAGATTCTGTGACAGGAATAACAGCATACATGGAACATAATGGTACGACACTCTATCTCGGGCTAGAGGCTCCAACTTCTGGCTGGATTGGTGTAGGCTGGCAGAACTATACTGACAGTTTCACCACAGCTGGTCTGAACAATAGCGATCTAATCTACGGATATTCACCTGGGACTCCGTCAGATGCAGTCCTGAGGGCTATTGGCACTGACTCTGTCACCGTTCACTATATACTGACTCTCCCCAATGGTACAGAATTTCAGGAGGGTGATTACCCAAACGATGAATCATCAGAGCAGTTAGCTGCTCTCCCCTCGCTTGTGATGTACCGAGAGTCGATATTCGGTATGAGGATCGGAGAGGTGCGTAATTTCATCATTCCTGCGGTAGAGGCTTACAATGATCCAACCCACGATCTCTACGGACTTGACCTTGAGTATGACATAACTCTTACTAGAATCACAAGAGATGCGCTGACCTATACAGACAATCCTGCTGACGAAAGTCAAATCGTCTATAGTGATGAGCATGGTGTGAGCACACTCCAACATGTTGCAGATGGCAATCAAGACAGAATACTGTCTGCAAATGCATCAGATGACGGTACCACCACTCAACTGGAGTACATCATTGCGATGAATAGTACTGATTCTGATGACATACCGCTCTTCAATAGCACCGATATCATGTACCCATTCTTCTTTATGTACGGCAATACAGAGGACACTGCTAAGCTTCCAGCTCAACGTACTCATTGGTCCGCGGCGCCAAAGTTTAAGCTGGTTCCAAACACAGGACCCACTATTATCGTAGTAAGTCCTACCTCGGGAGAGTCCCTTGCATGGGTTGCAACTCTCGAGGTCAACGCAACCGACAATACTCGAGTAAAAAATGTCCAATACCGATTTGATGATGAAGAATCATGGACTGATATGGTATACAATAGTGAAACCACCTTCTGGGAAGATCGCTTGGACTTAACAAGCTACGATGAAGGCTTCCATACTATCTGGTTCAACGCCACAGATCCAACTAATACAACCAGCATAGTCTCTGTTGACATAAACTTGGAACGCCCATTCATTCCTCTGCTTGGCATGCAGATTGATGTGGAAAGAAGAATAGGCACAGAGTCCTACATGAGGACTAGTGTACAGGACAAGTTCACCATTACAAACAACGGGTCATCTGTGATTTCTGCAATGGAAATGTATCTCCCAGTGAAGTGGGCGTCGAACCTCCTCACGGTGACCGCAGTCGATATAGACGGAAATTCCATGGAGGTAGTACGACTTGAAGACCAGAATGGAATGATACGCTGGCGCCTTCTTTTCCAGAAAACAATCAACTATGGCCAAGCCTATACTTTCACTACGACCATGCAGATGCACTCTCTAAACACTCTGACGCACACTACAAACAAGGAATATGACTTCACATTCCTAAAATTCCCAGTAGTTCCTTATGTCATCAGAGAAGCAGCTCTTGCCATAATTTACAGGACAGGTGACTCACAGTCCCCTGACTATCCCTCTCCAGACACTACTGCAACAAATCTAGAGCCACTCACCATTGAAGAGTTCACTAATGCGTTTAGATCCTTCACACCACACCTCGTAGCTGATCGAACAACGGTGATCCGAGTAGATCCTTGGGGCTGGCTATCATATAAGGAAACAATTCGCGTTAGCAACATTGGTTTGTCACCTGAGAGTCTGATAGGAATCGACCTGCCTGCCTATGCTACGAATATCAAAATCTATGACCGAGTTGGCTTGCTGGTCCAATCACATCAAGCGATAACCGGCGAGTGGAATGAGTCTAGGCATATAGGCATTGCACTCTTGGAAGACAGGTTTGGACCAGAACAGTTCAAGCCAGGATTTTCCTACGAGTTCAACCTAGAATATGTGGTTCAGATCAACCCGTATGAGGAACTCGCAGAAGGTGGTAACCTTCTCGATGTTCCAATGGGTACGCTGAATGAGATTCTCATAGAGCACCATTGTGTTGATCTAGTTCTGCCCTATTCTGTGAATACGCTGAGTGTTTCTGGGGAATACAGACTATTACATGGCGTGTTCGACACCACTCTGAGATATGATGTGTACAATACGACCAACTTCAACCCAGCAGAAATCCAGCTCTTGTATCAGGTATCCCTCATCATCACAGCAAGGCCACTCACCCTCACTGCAATTGTAGGTCTTATAGCTCTTGCTTATGTTTCCTACAGGGGAGTACGTCTAGGCATTGAAGGAGGAGAGTTTGATGAGGAAGATGTTACCGTGGAAGATCAGAGACAGACAGGAGCTCCACCAGAGCTTCTTCGAGAATTTGCAAATCTCTACTCGAGGAAGACCGCTCTGAATATGGACCTTGAGAAATTGGAGGCTGCAAGACGGCGAGGTAAGGTCAAGAAGCGGGAGTTCATGATTCGAGAACGTGACATAAAGTCCCAGCTCGATAAGATTGACTCAGGTCTGCCAAAGGTGAAAGAAGAACTATCAGGTCACGGTGCAAGATATCGCGATATGGTGTCTCAGCTTGAGCTTCATAATGAGAGGATTGAAGGTGCTAAAGCAGGTCTTCGTCAGTTGCTGCTCCGGAAAAAGAAACAGAGAATCAGTCGAGTTGCCTTTGAGAAGTCTCGTCAGGACTATCTAAAGACAATTCAGAAGGCGACAAGCGCAATTGACCGCACTCTACTTACCATCCAAGAGGAAGCCGGAGACCTTTAGAATATTTAGTCACCTTTCGCAAGTCTTATCATAAGAACCAACAAGTGGATTTCCCCTCGAGGGCTTACTATGAAGGAATTCCTTAATCGCGATGAAGTCAGTGTCCGTGAACTCTTGACTCCGAATACTAAGGCATTACAGATGTATCAATATCTTGCAGGATCTCCTAAGGTACAATCATACCTTCGGACAGCGAACAGGATGGCCGTTTCAAGGCTTGGGTACACTGATCATGGACATGTCCACGCCGAAGTAGCTACGTGGAACGCACTGAAGGCTTTTGACATCCTAGATGAAACATTTCAGCCCAACATTGTAGCGGAGGGCATTGGTGACACTGATGATGCAAGACTTGTCATCCTGGCCTCTACATACCTCCACGACATTGGAATGGTTGTCCATAGAACTGAACATCCTCAAGCATCATTGTCGTTGGCAATCCCAATTCTTGAACCCAAACTAGTTGA
>JAEOTX010000090.1 GCA_016839605.1 Candidatus Thorarchaeota archaeon
AAGGGGAGATAATCTTCTTTGAGGAAGAAGACAGATTGCTCCCTACACTTCATGCCCTGCTACGTGGAGTCATCTCAATCCCAACTGTCACTGTAGACATGGGCGCAGTGAGGTTTGTTGTCAACGGCGCAGACATCATGCGTCCTGGAATCACAAAGGTTGGAGATGGAATTACACAAGGGTCTGTGGTCGCAATTGTTGACGAACGCCATGGGAAACCCCTCGCTGTAGGAGTGTCTAAGCTATCCACAGAGGAACTAAGAGCAGCAACCGAAGGAAAGGTCATCATGTCAAAGCATCATGTCAATGATGCGCTATGGGATTTTGGCAAAAGCTAGTCGTCGTCATCAAAACGTGCCTTGAGATGCTCTAGAGCTGACTTGTAGACAATCTTAGCTAAGTCAGCATCCAGTCCGCAGTTCTTTGCAAAGCGGTCTCGAGCAAAACCTGGTTTCTTTGCGTCTATGTCTTTTCTCACTATATCATTGATTGACTTATACTCCCAATCGTACAACATCCGGATTTCTGCTCTTGATAGAAATCGACTTGAGGTGTCATCTATCCTTATTCGCAATCCGAAAATGTCTGATCCTGCCAAGTCTTGTCGAACTCCGTACTTGAGTTGGTTGCTGAGAAGTTCAAACCGTTGAGCTAGCTTTCTTCTCTTCATTGCTCGCAGGAACTCACTAATGCTCAAAGAAATATTGCTAGAGATTCTCACGAGTGCTTCAAGGTCTCCTTCACCAATGTCGCTCCCAATTGGTTGCTTGCCTTCAAGAGCCTCTCTGGCTGCTGCTTCAGTACGAGCAATCGTATCCTCTACAGTCATCTCATCGAGCCATCCATGCAGTACTGACTTCTTGAAATCATCTCGACGCTGCTTGAACCTGATGTATCTTTCATCCGGAGAATCGAGTTCAGCCAGCTTGAGTTCTATCTCGGCTGGAATCAAAGCCCTCGGCCGAATCCCCTGGGGTAGTCTGAACCTCAGAATCATCTCGACAAACTCAGACTGATCCGTGTCAGGTTGCATATCCTTCAGAGTGTCTCTGACTGTTAGAAACTCGAGAATGTTCAGTCCAGAAGCAACTGCAGCCTTTGCTTCTTTGCTTATCTTGAATTTACCAGCCTTGCTCTCAAAGACTCCCTGCTTAACCAGCCAATCGAACAGCCGCTGGAACACCTCTGTCATATTCTCTGCATAGCCCTCGTCCACCTGTCCTCTGAAGGTTGCCTCAGCGAACTTGAGGAATCTGGAGAGTGACGCTTCTTGAGTGAATGGTTTCCCTTTGACGGCATCTTTCATCATTAGACTCGCGATAAGTGCTGGGTGAAGCTCTCCTGGACGAAGTGGGTCTATTGGTCTATGCAGAAGTGTTTCCTTGAGTGTTTCGACATCCCTAAACTGCATTGTTGGTCCATCATACATTAGATAGACTCGTCCTCCGTGTTTGGAGAGATAGTATTCTCCAATTCTCCCAGCGATTTGCAGGTATCTTGACCTAGAAACCAAGAAGTACATTCCTGTGCCAAAAGCGATCATGACACAATCGAAAGGGAAGCTGATTCCCGAAGTGATGCCTGTTGTAGACACAACGGTCTTGACCGTTCCATTCTTGATACTCCTTTCCAATCGCTCACGAACATCAACATCCAGTCCTGCATGATGAAATGCAACTCCGTGGACAAGAGTTGTCCTCAATCTTGATGTGACTGGCAAATCCTTCTCGGGACCTATTATCATTGATATTGTGTGTTCAGGAATTGCGCGAGGGTGTGCTTGTGCCATGTATTCTGCTATCCCTTCCGCTGCATCACGCGTTCCTACGACAATGAGCACCGCACTATCTTGGTAATCTCCCATATGCTCAAGTATGGCATCAATAGGGGCAACTTTTCTGAAGATGCTATGTTGAGTGCCATCACTGCTCTCGATGGCCAGGCCGTCATCCTCCTCACTGACTATAAATTCGTCTGGAGTGAGTCGCACACTTGGTCGAAACACCTCGGCATCAAGCCAATCAGCAATCTCGCTAGTCCTACCAAACCGTGAGGACAGAGTGATGAGCTGAGTCCTGCCTTTCAACTGAGTGACTAGACAATCAAGCTTCGTACTTCTGTCTGTACCCAGACTCTGGGGCTCCTTTCTGATCATTGCAGAGTCCAGCTCGGTCAGTTCATCAATAACAGCAAGACCGATCTTGTCTGTCCAAGACCTTCCTTCGAGAACAGCAGAAAGAGATGATTCTAGAACCGATACAACGAGTCCTGCGTTTTGCAGCTCGGAATCGGTAGCTCTATGGGAGCCATCATGTCTCACGACGG
>JAEOTX010000091.1 GCA_016839605.1 Candidatus Thorarchaeota archaeon
ACAGAACCTGTGAAGTATTGCATTCCAGCACCAAAGCTCTCAGAAGGGATCACTCGAAGGTCAATCTGCATTCTGTTCTCAAGCCGAATCGCTGACTTAGTTGGGCCATGGGCAATGACCTCAGATACTCCATCAAATGCTATGAAAGAGTCCATGACCGTAGCCGGGTCTGATGAATCTACCAAGAAATCGATATCCCCTACGGTTTCACGTCTTCTTCTATAGGATCCTGCGATTACTACCTTTCGTACTCCTTTGATTTCTCTGAGCCTTTCTTCTAGTGGTTCAGCGACTTCCATCGCATCAGCCAGGAGTGTGCGTCCAATGCCAGCCTTGACAAGACTGATACCTTCGACTATCTGATTTTGTGACTTCTTACCCAACCCTGGCAAGTCCGCTAGTTTTCCTTCATTCGCAGCCCTCTCTATCGATTCGAGATCTGTTACGCCCAGTTTATCGTAGACCAGCTTGATTGTCTTCGGTCCAACACCTGGAATGGCATCTAATTCCATCACCTTGACAGGTATCTTTGTACGAAGCCTCTCGAGCAGAGGGATCGTACCAGTTTCCAGAAATGACTGAATCTTCTCAGAGAGTGCTTTGCCAACACCTGGAATCTCTGTCAGCTCTCCTCGTCTGGCAATAGCCTCGATGTCTTCCCCAAGAGATGAAACAGACCTAACAGCCCGAAAATATGCACGGGACTTGTACTGCTCCTTTCCTTCGACCTCAATAAGGAGTGCGAGTTCCTTTAGAGCATCAGCCACTTGCTTGTTCTTCAAGCAAAATCCTCCCACTCCTTTGCCCATGGAGTGATTGATCGAATTGATTTCACGATAGTTTCGATATTCTCCATAGGTGTATCCACTGTGATTACACACCCGGGAGCTACTACTAGACGTCTGAGGCCAGCCTCTCGAACAGCTTCCAAGACCTGCTCCTCAGCCTCGTCAGGGGTGCCTGTTCTAAAGACACCATTATGGTCAATTCCACCCATGACCGTCTTTCGTGACTGTTCCTTTCCGTCAGAGAGTGTGAGGTCTGCACTCTGGTCTTCCCAATTCAGTGCATCTAAGCCTGGAGTGTTCGCAATCTTCTCGAAACGAATCTTCTCATTCTCCTCCCTCGCATGAAGGTGCATCACCATGAACTTGGCCTTTCCTCGAAGCTTTGAGATGAGTTTCGAATCGAATGGGAAGACGAACTTCTTGTACTGGTCATCTGTCACTGATGCATGTGTGGAATGCTGTGTAGCGATGAATATCCCATCTGCTCCTGCCTCTAGGGTCGCCCTTGCAAAGTCAACCATTACGTTCGTTATCATCTCAAGGACGGTTTCAAGAGCATCAGGGTTCTCATCCATATAGTCCGTCAATGGCCTCTCGCTCAGTTTATCCGCCACCATTGAGGGGTCAAACACCGTTGCCATTGTAGGTACCTTGTCCTGCGCATATTTCTGTATCAGCTCAATGGCTCGAACCTGCTGTCCGAGTTCACCACTATTGACGTCAAGAGGTTCCAAGACCTCCCAACCACTAGCTTCCTGAATCACACATCTTTCACAGGTAGTTGAGCCGGAGATAGCACCATCATAGACAACCTCACAGCCCCAGTCGACCACTGGGTACCTTCCATGAAATGACACCTTCAGGAGGTCATGATCGAACTGCTTGTGAAATGCAATCTCTTCCGCTGCTAGCCCCTCAGGAGTGCGGTCCTTCTCTGGGTGGTGTTTCCAGATGGAGATCGGTATGCTATCTCCAAGGTTTCCAAGAAATGTCTGTTTGAGAATATTGAACTTGGACATGATTAGGATACCCTGGATAGGAGATAATGAGCGTTTCGAAGTGGTGCCTGTTTCTGTGCAGCAGCTCGGAAAGGTCATTAGTTGGTCTTGGATTCCTAGTGCCTGTTATCGGTAGTGTTCACATGGGTCTAGCAGATGGGATTCGTAGCTATTTCGAGAAGCATCCTAGGGCAAAGAAGGCACTGGGAGTAGCCTCTGCTATTGCGACAAACTTTGCACTGATTGGTTCAGGTTCAGCTGTACTTGCAGTAGCTGCAGGCACAATCATGAAACATCAAGAAGAGAAGGATAAAGTGAAGTCAAAAGAGCTGATGGATTTCTTCAAGGAGGCAGTACAAGACCCATCTGTGAGAGAGGCGATTAAGGATGCTGTAAGAGAAGGCGGTCTCGGCATAGCGGCTCCAGTTAACACAGCAATGAATCAGCTCAGTCTGGTTCGTCCTGATGCAGGCCAGTATGTGGACACTATGAAGTCGGAAGTAAGTGTGATTGCACGTCAGATTGGCATCATCCGCGAACTGGTTTCATACTACGAGATCCCGGACTCAAAGAACAGGGTCAAGAATGTCTGGAGACTCCCGTTATACATCGATGATGTCCTAGTCATTGATGACTCACTCAGAACTGCCCTCGACGTTGCTATCAAGCATGTTGAAGATGGGAAGAATCTGGTCATTCTTGGAGCACCAGGCTCTGGGAAGACCACTGCGATGTATGCCATTTGGAAGGAGTTAGATGAGGAATCAGACACAGCTCTTGTTTGGGACACAAAAGATGTGGTACGTATCCATGAGAAGGATGGAGTCATCTTATTCGCTGATGACATTCCAGAAACACGTGAACTGATGAAAGCAATCATCGAGAGAGATGTGCGAGGAGTAGTGACAACCGCACGAGAACAGGATTGGGCTCGGCTCCCGGTCGAGCTACGTAGGAAATTCACATCTGTGAGTCTACCAATGATTTCTGATGAGGCCATGCAGCAGATTGCGGTGAAACATCTGGAAAGCCAAGGCGTGAAATACAGCGACAATGCACTGAAGGAACTTGTCGACAATGCTCAAGGGAGCCCTATCTATGTTAGGTACATGGCTGAGGAAATTGGACTCGAGAGCAAGACAGGGGTACTAAAGAAACTAACAGAAACGAGAGTGAAGAAGGCACCAAAGGGAATGACAGACTATGTCGCAGGACTCTTAGCCAGGGTTCTCTTTGATTTAGACGGGACTATCTACACACCAAGGAAAGGGTCTCTTCCTGTGATTAAGACCCTGCTCTGTCTTGCGGACATGCCGAACTATGAGACCCATGAGGTGCACCTCAATCAGGTGTTCTTCAAGGTCAAGGCACCTACAGACTCTCCAGGCCCATTCAATGCAATCAAGCAGTATCTATCTAGAGACCCGCGGTTCTTCTCTCTGAAATTCATGCACGACACTCTCGCTGATGTTCTTCGGGGGAGGGT
>JAEOTX010000092.1 GCA_016839605.1 Candidatus Thorarchaeota archaeon
ACCTCTGACCCATAGTCCATTAACGCATTATGCCAATCACTTGAACGCCCTTTGAGAAGCAATCTGTCTGCAATTCCTTGCAGCTGGCGGTCGGTCATCATCTCATCAGCAAACCCGCTAGCAATCAATACCCTGCGGATGTTGGTATCAATCGCGGCAAGGTCTCTATTGAAAGCAAAGATCAGAATCGAACGCGATGTGTAGGGTCCAATGCCCTTGAGTTCACACAACTCCTTTGCAGTCTTGGGAAAATACCCCCTCTCAACAATCTCTCTTGCTGCATCTCTCAACCATGTTGCACGACGATTGTAGCCGAGCCCACTCCATACCTGCAAGAGACGCTTGGTTTCTGCTTTCGCTAGACTTTCCATGGTCGGGAATGCTTCAAGGAACTCGAGATACTTTGGAATCACACGAGCGACCTGTGTCTGCTGGAGCATGACCTCGGAGATCAGAACTCTATAAGGCGTAGGGTTTTCTCTCCATGGGAGCGTTCGCGCATTCTTCTCCCACCACATCATTACTCTCCTTTGAAATTCATCTACTGGATCACTGTCAATTTCCAAGGACAATTCATTGCTCATTTCCTGAAAATAGTGATGCATGGGATATATAGCTTGTCAACTGGCAAAGACATGAAATAAAGTTAGGCCAGTCTAACTTTTAAGAGTTGGAAACTATTGTTTCTACGGAGGCCAATTCATGCAATTAGTAGACCACTTGCTTCTTCACGGGACTATCTTTGGAGTCTTGCTAACAATCTACCTGTTGGCAGTCATGAAGTTTCTGAACCCTCGCATTTGGGCCATGAGTGACTATCCGCCAGAGATAACCGAAAGAGTGCCTCCGCAGACAGATTCTGAGAGACGGACAGCATCACTTGCTGCTATACCATTCTTCATTCTAGGACTCGGATTTCCTATTATATCAACACTGATGCTAGAGAGCGTGTTTGGTGGTACTATCTCATTGCTGGATGCCTTCCTGAACATTTTTGGGATAATGATGTTCGGCACCTTTGCTGACTTGGTGATTCTTGACTGGCTGATAGTGGGCACGATCACACCAGACTGGGTGATAATCCCTGGCACGGGAGATATGAGGGATACAGCTTACAAGGACTTCAGAAAATATCATGGCAAGGCACACATACGCGGTACAATCATTATGGCTGTGTTAAGCTTCGTAATTGCTGGAATTATTGTAGTTCTGTAGTCATGCTAGATTCTTACTCACCAAGTATTTTAGATTCAATTATACTCCAACTGTACCAATGACCTGCTACTTCAAGAACTCCAGAATGAAAGAGTTATTTATTGAACTTGGAATCAATGTGACAAAAGAGAACATGAAGGAAATAGACGAACGACTTCATGAATACTTGAGCGTAGATTACAGAAACTGTGCAGCAACCTGGAAGATGATCAGAAAGAGGTTAAAGGAAGACGGAGAAGGGTTCAAGCAGCGACTTCGAGGAGTCCTAGCGTCTTTCACTTAGTCTGTGATTACTCTGGTGTTCTCACCAGAAGAAGATTGACGTGCCAGAATCGCACGACATTGACTTTTATGCCCTCAAAGAGAACCCTTACAGATATTGACGATTTGAAACCTGTTGATTCCAGTGGCGCCGCGCGGTGATTCAAGATGAAGTCTAAGAAACCCCTCTCCATTCTCTTTCTAGTGATTCTATTTAGTCCTATATTTGCATCCAATCCGCTAATCGTAAGTGAAAATGCAGACACCAATCTGGCTTCACTCTTACAGCCCACAGTGACTGCTGAAGGTCCGTTATTAGATCCCCCTTCAATTCTTGTCTATACTGAGTTTGCTGACCAGAACCCTGGTGAAGAACTCGAGAACACCATGACAGCAATCAACAACACATTCGGTACTAACTATGTGTACTCCAACCTCATCAACTACACGCTCCTCGATGCACAGCTTCCAGGTAATGACATCCTCCTCATTCCGGAGCAAGAAAATACAGACATTGCCAAAATGAAGACGGTTGGTCAGGCGTGGGCATCCACCCTCACAGACTTTGTGAACAGCGGCGGCGTAGTTATACTTCTTGATTTCGGAAATGCGTCAGCTCCAGGACTTGGCCTGCATATCTACAATGAGTCAAGTCTCATGCAGTTTGGTCCAGTCTTGGGCCAATATCCCAGTGCTGCACTCATGGAGATGAATCGTATCACATTCGGTGATGCACTGGGTAGACAAGTCAAGTATCGATGGGTCCCCCGAAACCACACCTTTGCAGTTGCTACGACAGATGGGACCAATGCGTTTGCCGACTATGATACAGACAGTCCGGTATGTGTCCACAAGACAATGGGTCAGGGACATGTTGTTTTCCTCGGCTTTGACCTTTCAGACCCTGGTCCTTACTACGAACAGATAGTGGGTAACGCAATCAGGCTACCCAATCATGTGGTCTTCGATTACTCACAGCAGAGTGAATACACTTGGCTAAACGAACGGCAAGATCAGTATTATGATGATGACCATCCCGCAATCGCATTTGTGGAGGACCTGGTGGAGGCTGGGTTTGCGGTCTCACGGATGGACACATTAGATGCAGCCTTCCTCAATGCAAGCGATGTGGTCGTCTGCCCTATCCCTAAAAGCCCTACTGATGATTATGACGCAGGAGAGATAGCCATATTCAATGACTATGTAGCAAACGGAGGGTCCATCTTCATCCAATCTGAGGTGTCTACCTATGGGGACGACATCCGAGCCCTAGCTAACAACTTTGGGTATGACTGGAGTCGTGATAGCCTGTGGGATACTGACGATGCTATGACTTGGTATTATGAGGCATCAATCGCATTTACAGGTGACAACATCCTCTCCCATCCAATAACATACAATGTTTCGCGAGTAGAGTTCTATGGTATGGATGGCTTCACAACAATCCCTACAAATGCAGAACGTATCATAGTGACAGACTGGGATGGGACAAACTGCTGGGGAGAGGGTGGCTGGTGGGACAACTGGCTGGGAGCAGATGGCATCACACTGATGGCTGTTTCAACATATGGCGCTGGCAAAGTATCTGTGGTCCTTGATAGCAATTTCATGGACAGCATTACCTTTCCAACTGATGAGGATCAGGACGGTGATGGCACAATTGACTACTTTGACAGCGATAACGATGTCCTGCTCATTAACACAATTCATTGGTTGGCAGATGCTGTCCCTGCAAATGATGTTCCACTACTGTCGGGCCTTACCCACACTCCCTCGAGTCCAGTCCATGGAAACCCGATGACAGTCAATGTCACAGCGACTGATTCAGACGGACTGGCCAACATCACCTGTTACTATCGTGATAATCTTGACACCTGGCAGAGCGTATCAATGACTCCAATTGGCGGTGACCTCTACTCCGCGGCGATAGGGAACTTCAATGCCTCCGCAGAGAAGGAGTACTATGTTCGCGCATTCGATAGTTCCGCAGACGAGATGGAATCAGTGTCTTCAGTTGTATACCTGAATGGAATCAACTACTTCCCATCAACACCTGGCTTACAGGATCCTGGAATCTCGGATGATGATGGAGTGTTCCTGCTTAACTGGACTGCATCTACTGACCCAGATGGGGTCATTGACCATTATGCCATTCAGATAAGCGACAGCAGCCGATTTACAACTATCTTAGATGAGGTGACGGCGTTTACTGATGAACGCGTTATCACCGTGGTCGATAATGACACCTACTACTTCAGGGTCCGTGCAGTAGATGACGATGGAACCGGGGGCTTCTGGTGCTTCCCCCAGTCAATCAATGTTGTTATCGTTCAGGATCTGACAGGGCCAACAATTTCGGTTCCTATCCTTTCACCTATTGCTCCTGTACACGGTGACTCAGTGACCGTAAGTGCAAATGTCAGTGACCCAAGAGGCATCAAGAATGTGACTTGCTATTATATGATTGATTCAGGACCTTGGGAATCTGAAGCAATGACGCTGGGAGTCGGTGACGAGTATAGCTGTAGCATTGGAGTCTTACTGGTCGATAATGTGGTCGAGTACTATGTTAAGGCGTTCGACAACTCCACTCAATACAATGATGCAATGACTTCCACCTACATGTACATCACGCACAATCAACCCCCATCAGCTCCTATACTAATTAATCCTGGAACAACAATCTCCACTGATCACTTGATATTGAACTGGACCTCCGCCTATGACTTGGAGAACGCAATCGATCGTTATGAGCTACAGATGAGCGTCACCAGTGACTTTGCTCTTATACTATCTGAGTGGAATGTGACATCAACAGACAAAGAACTCACAGGACTATCGAACGGAGTCTATCACATCCGGGTGAGGGCTGTCGATGATCATGATGCAGTAGGTCCATGGAGTAACGCGGAATCATTTACGGTCGCACTGTCGACCGGGGAAAGCACATCTTCCACAACTACGACATCCACAATACCCAATCCATTCGATCCTGACGTCCTGAGCCTAGTTATGCTAGTGTTCGCAGGGGGATTCACAATCATCATTGTTATGGTGGTTGCGAACTACCTTAGGCAGCGGTCTTCTAGAAGATACCAATTGTAATCAAAAATCTCCTAGAATTTCCTATGCTAGCGTTTCCACTTCAAGTCCTTTACAATGAAATCGGCAATAGAATTGAGTAGCTTACCTAGTTTAGTTCCTTTCTTGGTGAGAATGTGAATGATCTCTTTACCTTCTTTCTCTATTGTAATGAGTTCATTCTTCAGCAGGAACTTTCTCGCCGAGGCAACTCTTGCTCCATTGAGGGCTGGAAGCGTCTTGGTC
>JAEOTX010000093.1 GCA_016839605.1 Candidatus Thorarchaeota archaeon
CGCCACATACTACATTCCACTTCTCCTCCAGGCAATTACATCACCAGGCACTATTAGTGGGATACCAATAGCCATTCCGATTCCAATTCTCCTTATTGCTGGACTGTATATGCTGAGGAAAAAACCGGCCAAGGGACTACCTTCAGCGTGGGCAGAAGCTGAAAGCTCTGAGGATTGGTGGGAAGAATCAAAATAAAAAGTTTCATCGGAATTGTGAGAGAGAACCATCCAAGTGGGACTATACAGAGCAGATTGAATGATGTATGATTCTACCTAGCCCCATCTAACAGGTGCTAGACCCCATTCTCTTAGAGCCCGGTTGAGCTCTCCAACATGATAGTTGGTATGCCTCAACAGGTACATGAGCTTGTCAAGTATAGAACTGAACCACTCAAAGCCATCTGTTTTGAAGAACTCCTCGTTGGGGACTGATCTCATAGCACCGGCCAGTTCTTCGCCAACCTCAAGCAGATAGGAGTTTACCAATTCCTTTGTGAGTTTGGGCAAAACTTCTTTCTCAATGTCCTCGACATCATCCCAAATGACTCCAGCACGTGCACCCCAATTCATAGAATCAGGCTCACTGCCAAGGTAGAACTGTGCTGTTTCGATGATATGGTATGCTGTCTGTGAGAAATACCATTTACCCACTCCATCGTGCCATTTCTCATCGGGGACCTTTTTGATGGCAGCCTGAAGCGTCTTCCAGACCGAGGTGTACTGGTTTACCAGAGCCTTTGCAATTGGCTCCATCTCTTCCTCAGTCATTAGTTTCTTCTCCGGATTTGTCTTAACATTTGTTAACTGTGAATCGAGATAAATCTTCTCCAAGGTGTGCAATAGTTGATATCCATCTTATACATACAGAAGTCTTGTGCCGTCATTAAGTGACGGAGGAGAGTGAGAGAGATTTCAAGAAGTACGGGTAAGCTGACTTTTGGAGCTCTACTGTTCATAGTGGGGTTGGCAATCTTTGTCGATGACCTTCATGACTTCGTACCGGGGACTGATTGGCTGCATTGGTTACCAGACTTTCAGCCTATTATCATAGCAGAATTCCATCTGGAGCATCTATACATCGGTGCATTAATCCTCCTGATTGGACTGATTGTGATGGCACGTTCATAGACTAGGTCCAAGACAGGGACTATCCAAGCACGCCTAGAATCAACAATGGGAAGATGATTGTAGCATCTCCAATAACCGTTTCGAATCTGGCTTCAGTCTGAACCTTCTGCCATGAGACCCCCTCAACTAAAGGAGCGCCACCAAGACTTCCGCCCTCCGGACGATCGAGTGTGATCTGGACTGCCATGTCGAGACCTCCCCTCAAGATGGTAGAGCCCATCGTGAAATGCTTTGAGAGACCGCCACCCAGCATTATTGCACCTATCTTCTTGGTGTTCGTCACAATCTCACCAAGAATCCGTAAGTCCTTCACAAAGTCAAGGGCAAAGGGCTTCGAGGTGCTGTAAGTATACATATGGAAGCCGAGCATCGAGTCCATCATTCCTGGCGAAAAGATAGGGACTTCGTGTAGAGCCGCCTGTCGTACTATTGATGCTTCATCTGTAAGAGTGGTACCTAATTCGGAAATGAACTCACTGGGAGCAAGACTGGTCATCTTCTCTTCAGGCAGTGCATCCAAAAAATCGTAGATTCCCTTCTCGAATGTTTCAAAGTCCTTCTCCTCAACATAAAGATCCGCAATTCGCCCCATCCCAGCCTCTCTCAGTTCGTGGTCATCCTTCTGTGGTGGGACTCTGTAGTGTGCTCCGCCATATGCTTCAACAAGGTCATGAACGATGTTTGCGCCGCTTGTGACAATCGCGTTGATGTACCCGCTCTTTACAAGATGGCTGATTATTCCTCGCAGGCCACCTGGAACCATTGGCCCAGAAAGTGAGAGGAATCTGAAGCAGTCTGAATCCTTGAACATGCGTGCAACTATTGAGGCTGCTCTCCCGAGTCGGCCAGCACCTAGGACACCCACATCTTTCATTGCTTCTAGAATGCTACGCAAAGTAGTGTCATCTGCAGGATCTATATGACGTACAGGTCTCATATCGGCCACAGAAACCGAGAGTCTTCGGACAGGAGATAAGTCATTCCATAAGAATAAGACGCGAGCCCAGGTCGTATTCCGGGAGGGCAACACCCGGACCCGCGTATACCGTTCATTGTTAGGTGGACAATATGTCCTCCCAGGAACGGCACTGGGATTTAGCCCTAAGTCGTCTTTGGCTGTCAGCCCAAAACGAATCGAGTATGATTGATAGGGCTTCGGACAGGGTTAGGCCTTTCTGCATGTGGATATGCTTCTCCGAATACATAGTGCGTCTGGAGAGAAGGCCGAAAGTAATTCGTTAGGCGCACTTCAATAGCTTTTAAACATCGATACTGATTATGTGTAGCTATGCAGAGCCTTGTCAGTCTATATTCCTTCACAATTGTGATAGACGCCCTGTTCATGCAGGGTATTCTCATCTATCTTGTACGAGGCGGAAGGAACGCATATCTGAACTCCATCATGAACTTCCGCAAACCAAAATCTTCCCTGGCTAGATACTATGCATGGAGGACCAAGAAGCTCCTTAACACAGTCATCGAGGGAATCGTCTATGAGATAATACTCATTGGATCCATAGTGATAATCCTCTATCCGCGGGGTGGCGTTCAATTAATCATAGATTTACTTGCCATTACGGCCTTTGTAGTTGTCTTATCGTCAATCAGCTCAATCCAGATGATTAGGCGTGTGAGAGAGGTTCTGAAGAAAGAAATGGTCGTCCTCAAACAGCTCAAAGACTCAGATGACCTGATTGATCTGATAAGGCAGATGGTTGAAGAATTATACCAGGCAGGAGCATACGCTGATGGGCACATATGGTTTGCACTATTCAAAATCGCTCAACAGCAGGATGTTGTTGGATGGTCAGTGCGTGATGTCCTGATGGAGAAGAGCAAGGCGATTGCAGAGCGCATCGATTCGCATATGTCAGAGATTGGTAGGAAACCAGATTCAGAGAAAGGACCTGGGATACAGTAACCTGGTTGTTCCCCTGACACAACTCTTATATTCCATCTCCAGGGCGTCAACGAGAACTCCTCAGGAGGAATTCCGCTTGTCCAAGAAAGAAGTCAAGAAAGGTCTACAAGGCGTCGTCACAAGCTACAGAAGGGGTAAACACCTACAGCACCCCAATCAAGTCCTTTTGCTATTTGACGCCGTTAAGACGCGTGCTGAGGCTGCAACACTCGTAGGTCGGAAAGTGAAATGGACTTCAGAAATTGGAAGCGTATTTTTGGGGAAAGTTCTAGGGCCCCATGGCAATAGTGGCGCTGTTCGTGCCAAATTCCGCACAAACCTGCCCGGACAGGCCATAGGAACTCCAGTAGTTCTTCAGTAAGAACTGTTCCAATGCTTTTATCAATCAATCATCGAATGCAGACGAGGCTCCGATGATGCAATTGGCTATCTGAGGGCAGAAATGCCCAGCGACGAGTCATAGTTAGACTGAGGAGCCACTATCCTGGATGGCGAACCTAGTGGTAGAGTGGCTTCTTTACTATATTGCATATTCACTGGCAGGCTTGACTCTGAAGCTAGGTGATGACCTCCTTGATGAACTGAATCGACCGAACGTTGCAGTTGTACCCCTGGCTCTATCGGGAGTGTTGTTTGGCCTTATCATGACGCTCTCTGAATGGGACCTAGTTCTTCTGGGTGCGATTGTCATTGGAGTTCTCTTGTCTGGAAAGGTAAACAAACCCCAGTTTCTAGTTGGCTTCATCATGATAGGCGCAATGTTACTACTAGTAGGTGTGCCTGCAGTATCCAATGGAATCGATCTCTTTGTTCTCTTGCTAGCTTTGCTCTTGGCGGCCATAGTAGACGAACGTGGAAATGATTGGGCAGACAGTGGTGAAAGGCCATGGATATCATTCTTCTTCTACTACAGATTCACTCTGAAGGTGGCAGTGATTCTTCTCTCAATCATCTGGCCGCCTTTCTTTAGCGCAGCTGTAGGCCTTTGGATATTTGATACTGGTTATGAGCTGGCAGGACTTGGGGTCAGAAGATGGACTACGTGATTATCTCATATGCAAGACTGCAACAAACATCCCTGAATACTGGTTTCAAGCCTAGGGACTTGGCGTAGTCGACTCCTGCTTGGCTTATGTATGCGACTCCATTTACTCCGCTTTGAAGTGCATACTTGTCTGTGTCAATCTTGTGTTGTCCTATTGGCCTCGCACATCCTAGTAGAACTGGGATTTCTTTCATTGCCAGTCGAGTGACGGTCAGAACCTTACCTATCGATTCAGCAGAAGGGGGTTTCGCAGAGGCCATCGGAGTCTTTCTTAAAGGGCTCAGGGCGATAATCACTACTCCAGCCGGGTTGGTTCGGGATATCATATCCAGTGCCTCTATCTCTCCTCCAAGTGAACCATAATCCAAGCCTACTAGGACATGAGGAACAGTTGGAATGCCTGCAGCATGCAACAGCTCGAGAGATTGTTCCATGCGTCTTGGGCCGTCTTCGAGGTGGTAGATGCGCTCTGAAACTTCTCTGCTTCCGATTATATCCAGCATTGCAGCATCGATTGAGGCTTCTTTTAACATTTGGACTGTTTCGTCATCGACAAGACCGGTATGGACTACTACTTTGAGGCCCAGCTCCGTAGTGGCTGTTTTTATTGCCGTTCCAAACTGAGAGAGGGGAACGTGACCCCTTGAATCAGAACCTCCACTAATCAGTACTCCCTCAGCTCCCCGCATTCTGACTTCTTTGCATACCTGAATGAGTTGGTCAGAAGTCATTGCTGGTTCCATGCCCTTGAGAAGACGCCCTTCACAGTGATCACACTGGAGAGCGCAAGATGTGCCAGTCACACTAATAGAGATGAAATTATGACGACTCACCTGTCGATGCTCTTCTATCTTGTAGGGATAGGCTGTGGGACTGTAGCATAGTAACTCGTTCCCAAACACCTTGAGTCTACTCTCATAGGCGGATTTCATTATATCCTTGAAGTCAGAGCTTGAAGACTCCATGATAGCTTGCCCGTCGGCGAGAGTGTCAAATCCCAAGTTCGTTCCTCATCAGACACTTTCTCGGAGTTGCTATTTGAGTTGTGTTATATTGACAAAGGGGCTGGAAGTAAGTTCAAAAAGACCACTCACGACTCAAATGATAAATAAGACCGGCTTGCCAGCAAATGCAGAGAGGTCTGAACAAGGATGAAAGCAGCCAAGAAGATTTTCAAAAAGGCCCTTGATGAGGGTAGGACCTTTGTACTCGAGCATGAGGCCAAGGACATAATGAAGGGCTATGGAATCCCTATTCCAGCATATGATACTGCCGCTACAGCTGACGAAGCTGTAGAGAAGTCAAAGAAGATTGGTTTCCCAGTTGTACTGAAGATACTGTCTAAGGACATACTTCACAAGTCCGATGCGGGTGGTGTCAAGATCAATCTCAAGAATGAGGATGAGGTCAGTCAGGCATTCAATGAGATCATGGACAATGCCAAGAAATTCGGAGAGGAGAAGGGAATAGATGTTGACCTCAGCAGAGGAGTGTTCATCTCAGACTTCGCAGACATGGGAACAGAGGTCATCGTAGGAGTCACACGTGACCCACAATTCGGACATGCTATCATGTTCGGTCTTGGGGGCATATTTGTAGAGGTTCTCAAAGATGTCACATTTCGACTCATTCCTCTCACGGAGATTGATGCCCGAGAAATGATTGCAGAGATAAAAGCCGCTAAGATATTGGAAGGCGTCCGAGGGCAGGCACCAAGAGATGTAGATGCCTTGGTCAAGGTGATCTTGGCAGTTTCAAAGATGATAGATGAAAACCCGGAGATCAACGAGCTTGACTGTAACCCAACCTTTGTCTATGATAAGGGAAAGGGTGCACTAGTTGTGGATGCTCGAATCCTTATTGATGATCCCAGCAAGGATGCTCCTGCTAGTCACTAAACAACTTGCCGAGTAGAATAAGACCTCTCTTGAGGTCCCGGTCCTGAAGAGGCTCGGTTGGCTGCATCTTCGTAGCAGCCGCGACCAAGAGTAGGAGAGCAATAATCCGCGGAACCATTCTAGCATATTGAAGTACATAGTCCCTGTTACCAGCTGAATCTACAAGCAGTCCCTCAATTCTTCTTGTCAGGAGAGATATCTTCTCATCAACACCGGCTCCTGGCTGTAGGTTCTTGAACAGGTTGACAACCTCAGACTCATCTTGAAGCATCTGTGAAGGTACATCAAGTGTTTCAAGCAGATTCATAGCCGCGACAATTATTGAGTCGTAGTCCTCTTTCTCAATTCTAGTCATCCCTAGTTTCATCGCCTGTATCTGCCCTAGGAGACGTAGTGAGTTTGTAAGGATGTTTCGTGAGGCGCCAGGAGTCGATGTGGCTACCTTTGTTAGATATTCACCATGCACGCGCTCCAAGCTCGCGGCAAGTGATGAGTCAAGTTTTCGTTCAAATCCAGGGGAAAACCCAATCACCGCAATCTTTGGGAGATTTGGATCTGTGGCTATCTGGCGGACTGCTGTGAGTGCTCTGAAATCATTCAGGGACATGTAGAAGAGAAGGATCCGGACAATGTCGTACGAGGTCTCGAAATCTTCCTCTGTGGTGATGTTACGCCCCTGGCCTTTGCACGAGAAACCGCAGAGGAGCAACCAGATTGATACCAAGTGCTCGGTAAGTGCAGTACGAGTATTGTCGTCACCAAGTTCATGTTCCTCTAGAAAACGCGTGAGCCGATCCCTTGCTCCAGCTACACGCCCCAGAGTTTCACCTCCCATCTGAATCAGAGGGATCGACTTGATGAACTCGCGGGGGTCGCGGGATGGAAGCCTCAGTGTGAGTCCTGGGTCCTCTCGTGTCATTGTCCACCATTTTGAGGTTGAAGTGAAGTAATCTAGCAAATCAATAGCAGTTGTTAAGTCTGAGAGGTTTGTTGTTTCACGATTGTCGAGGAATGCGGCGTGTCTACACCAGAATTCTGCGAACCTTCTGAGGTGAAAGGAGAGCTTCCGTCCGGCCAAAATGTGATCATCATAGCGTCCAACTACAGACTCGATATGTGAAACACTATCTACCGAGAGTTTTGTCTTTATCAGACCCTGGTAGACATCAATTGGCTTCCGTGCCAAGGATATAGTCTCCTCCGTTCAATCGAAAAGTCCCCAGAGCAATATAAAGCACTGTGTCACCAGTTTTGGGCCAGAGTGATAGGTGATAGCTCATGAGCCAAAGCGACGTGCTCTTCGCTCGTACGACCTGAGTGCTCTCCAGATATCAATCCGTCGCACTGCAGGCCAGTATATCTGTGCGAAATATAGCTCCGAGTACGCAGATTGCCAGAGGAGGAATCCTGAGAGGCGCTCTTCACCAGATGTGCGAATTATCAAGTCAGGATCGGGGATACCGTTGGTGTAGAGATGTTTCTCAATCAGTTCTTCACTAACGTTTGAGGGATCTAGACTGCCTGACTGAATCTTCTCACCAATTGCCTGTACTGCATCCACAAGTTCAGCCCTTCCAGAATATCCAATGGCGACATTCAAGATGTGATCACTATAATCTCGTGTTTCTTCTTCAGCCTGTGCAATGGCCAGTTGGACCTCGTCTGGCAAGAGATCCACTCTTCCGATTGCTTGGATACGCACCCTGTGCTTGTGCACGTCTGGGTTACCCACTACCTCGCTGAATTTGTCCTTGGCGATGCCCATTATCTCATCGACTTCACTTTGGTTTCGCTCGAAGTTCTCCACCGAAAAAGCATAGAGGGTGCAGACCTTGACTCCTGCTTCCCAGAGAATCCTCAGGACCTCCATGACCTTCTGAGCCCCTTTCTGGTGCCCGAACCAAGGTACTTCAAGTCCATGTTGACGTGCATAACGGCGATTTCCGTCTAGGATTATTCCAACATGACGGGGAGCCCTATCTTTGTGCAGCTGCCTATGTAGAAAGTATTCATAGAGTCTGTACACGGGGCCTGTTAGATTCACTCAATTACACGTCCTAATTCACTCTCAATCTATTTGCATACCCTAAAAGGATTGATGTTAGGTCAGTGTGTGTACTAGGATTAAATCATCCCGGAAACTTTCTCTGCTGCTCGCTTCATCTCAAGAAAGACCATTCCCAGCTTGGCGCTAGCAGTGGTAGACACTGTAAGGCATGCATTCATTCCAGCTTGAATGACGAGTAGCCAGCCATCAATACCCTTGATATTGACCTGCTCCAGATTGCCCTTTCCAAGTTCGATTGCGGCTTTCTCACCAAGAGTAAGCATAGCTGCGGTCATAGCAGCAACCTTGGCCTCATCAACATCTGTAGGCAAAGCTGACACAATTGGAAGTCCCTCAACGCTCACTATTGCACAAGCCTCGATCTCAGGTATACTCCCCTGAAGTTCGTTTAGAACACCTTCCAAAGTGTTTCCACGAGTCTCTGACATTCGCCTCACCTAGTCAATCATTTGTACATTCTCTTGAGGATAACTTCCCTCGCTATTGCTTGAAATGCTCTTTTAACTCCAACGCCTTGTACAGCAATCGTTTCGTAGATAGGAACATTGCCTCCGAGACCCAAAAGGTCGAGCATTTCATCACGTGACATTCTATTAGGCAAATCTCGCTTATTGAGCATGACCACGATGGGTATCTCACGCCCAAGAGCGTCTCCTAGGAAGAGCTTGAGTTCTTCAAAGCTCTCTGTGTTCTCATCTCTCTGATCTGGAGATGAATCAGCGACAAAGAGTATACCATCAGTGCCCTGAAGCACTACCTTTCTCTGGTGCCTGTGACGCTTCTGACCAGCGACTGTGAATACATCGAAGAGTACTCGACCTCCGGCACTCATCGGAACATAGTCAAAGAATAGAGTGCGGTTGGTCTCATCCTCGATTGCAGTGAACTCTCCTTTCTGGAGGCC
>JAEOTX010000094.1 GCA_016839605.1 Candidatus Thorarchaeota archaeon
AAGTGCTTTCCCAACCAAGTGGGTAAAAGGGCGAGTTACACCAAATCTCTGAACACCGAAGTAATTCAGCAGAGGCTGTTTGGTCAGCGTTCTGACCGATTCCATAGCTTGATCGCAGTCCACATCAATGTTCGAAAGACGAATTGTAAAACGGTTTCCCCACAGGTCTCCTATTTGTACAGGGTGTCGTACTGATTCCAGATTGCCAATCTGGATGCGTGATAGCTCTGCATTCGCAAGTAGTTCAGCTGATTTGAATGGCACTGACATTTGCTGTGCGGTTATGGCTCGCTTGTCCTTTAGACCAGCATACGTAACAAGATGTTGAGGTAAGCGAAGCTCTGCAGCAATGATCGTGGCAATATCTATGGTCGAAAGACCCATTTTCTGTATATCAAATCGAATGAACTTAGATTTCTCTTCAGGAATCTTCAGTTCGGGGGTCTCATCAGACCACTCTTGAATTGACACTAAACGCCTATCAGTAGTAATCTCTTCAACAATGAAGTCCTCAAAACGAACTTTTAGTTTCCCTCCTGCTCCAGGAGTACTCGTGCTGTAGAGCTCCATGCCAATTGACGCCTCTAGAGGATGCGTCGTTTTCACGGAACCCTTTCCTCCCCTCAAAGTAATTTCAGATTGCCAGTTACTCTGTCAATCTTTTCTGCGGAGCCAGGACCCACCGCAATAACGGTAGTCGTGCCGGGAGGTAACTCAGTCATCCCTGCATCTCGGATTAGTGCAAATGGCACACCCAAGTCTACGGCTAGCCTGCGGAGTTCCAGGAGTTCCTCCTCAGATGTCACCTTCACAACGACCTTCTTCTGTCCTTCATTAAACCAAGCCTTCCATACATGTTGGAGAGTAACACGGACCCTTTCCGAAGCACTGACCGCACCATGAGCAACTTGAACAGCGATTTTCCCCTTGCTCATTTCAAGGTCGGTTCTTACTGCTATAATCTGCTTGAACTTGAATTTCCGTAGACCCATGACAGATGCCTTCTGTTTACAGCGACATCTCATCCCTTGGAGAGAGATAAAAAGGGTGCCCTACGCTGTAGTATAGAAGATGAATCGTTCTCGATATGATGTGATTGTAATAGGCGGTGGTCCTTCAGGACTCATCTCAGCTCACCGAGTTGCAGCAGATGGTCACAGGGTCCTTGTATTGGAGGAGCATGAAGCTATCGGAGTGCCGGATCACTGTGCAGGCCTTCTAAGTGTATCAGGGCTCAATTCCCTAGGGCTGCAACCTCCAGATGATGTGATTCAGAATCATGTTGTAGGAGCCCGAATATTCTCACCGTCAGGGCATCATATCTATGTGGAGAGAGGGCAGCGCGAGGCACTTGTAATTGACAGAAGAAAGTTTGATCTCTGGTTGGCAAATCGAGCTATTGATGCAGGTGCTAGTATCAGGACTGAGGCCAGGGCGAGGCACATTCGGTGGAAGAATGGGAGGATAGCCGGTGTCCAGACTGGTAGTGGTGAATCAAATGACGCCTCCTCAACGATTGTCATTAACGCGGAGGGTTCACGATGTCAGATTTCCAAGCAGGCAGGATTGCCTATAGTGCCACGCTCCAGCAAATACCCTGCGTTTCAGATTGAGGTCGCAGGTGTAGATGTTGACAATGATATAGTTGAGATGTATTATGGTCGTGCAACTGCACCAGGATTCTTTGCATGGATCATTCCACTAGGAGAGGGAAGAGCTAGGGTAGGTCTCGCATCGAAAAGTCTGGCAAAAAGGAGACTAATGGCCGCAATACGACATCATCCAGTAATGAGAGAACGACTAAAGCATGCATCAATACAACGGACGCTAGGAGGTGTTGTACTGGTTGGGATGCCCATTAAGAAGACTGTGAAGGACAATCTTCTCGTGGTTGGCGATGCTGCAGGAATGGTCAAGTCAACGACTGGTGGGGGAGTCATTGTGGGAGGAATGGCTGCCAATGTGGCTGGCAGAATCGTCACAGATGCCTTGTCTAATCAGGAAGAGGCCACAATAAAGCTCGATGAATATGAAGAAAAATGGAGATCGCTCCTGATGAGAGAGTTAAGAGCGATGTACGTGACTCAGAGACTTCTCTCGTCATTCTCGGATAAAGGGCTGGACTCCCTGATCAGAGAT
>JAEOTX010000095.1 GCA_016839605.1 Candidatus Thorarchaeota archaeon
AGCTTTCCCGCTAGGTCGTGGAGTGCAATGTCAACTCCTGCCCTTGCTGTGCCTCCGGCCAGGGGAAAACCATCCAGCTCCTTATCGAGAAGGTCAAAATCAAACGGATTCTTTCCAATCAAACTTGACCCCAAGTCCTCATCAATGACACGTTTGATACGATTAAAGTCGTCATCTGTTGTAAAGGGGAGTGGACAAGCTTCGCCTATACCTGTGACTCCATTATCAGCTTTGATCCATACTATCACATGATGTCGAATGGTGGGTTCACTGCCATATGTTGTCGCGAAATCACTTGCAAGATGTGTTTGCACCAATCGTGTTCTGACAGAAGCTATGTGTTCCATATTTGTCACAGGAGGTCTTGTTTCATCAGGTCTGACAACACGAGTAGATTAATCTGCTTAGATGAATCCCCCATATGTAACACATCATCCTAAGTAGGACTTTATACCGATTCTCAAGCATAGTCCTTTGGGAATCGAACACAGTAGATTGATAACCATCCTGCTGATGTACCTAAGGTGATGCCACATGCAGTTCGCGCAACCTGATTATATGGACACATTCTTCCAGTACATATTCGGCTTCTTTGACCAGCTGTTCTCAACGCCCCTGCAACCGTATATTCCATTGGGCCCGGGTGACTGGTTCTTCATCATCTATACACTATTCTGGATCGTAGTTATTGCAGTTATGCGGAGACGTGGCGGTCGTAGAAGTACGTATCAAGTCTAACAAGACGGCATTGATTGAGGGCACAAGACTCAGCCATTAGCCCTCATTGTTGACAATGTGTCATTGGATACAAGACACGAGCATGGAGCATCGGGTTTTTCTGGTAGACAGGGGTGTTAGATAACACCAGAAACAGGAAGGCAATCTATCATGCACAAACTTCTCCTTGAGATTCCAACGCAAATAGAATCAGAGACCTTGATTATTAGAAGATACGAGAAGGGTGATGGAAAAGACCTTCTTGCCTTACTAGAACGTAACAACAACAGAGATCTTCTCAGAGAGGCTGCCGACGAGGTTGATGGCATCAAGACGGTAGATGACGCAGAAATCGATGTCAGAGAACATGCTGCAGAATGGGAATCTCGTAAGAGGTTCGTAATGGGCATGTGGTTGAAGTCCACAGGGGAATATGTGGGACAGATCTGGATCGAACCGAAGAAATGGGAGGTGCCTTCTTTCGAACTAGGCTACTACATTGATCAGGGCTACACTCGAAAGGGGATAGCAACTGAGGCAGCCAGATGTTCATTGAAGTTTCTGTTCGAAGACCTGAAGGCTCACAAAGTGATAATCATAACTCGCGATACAAATGAGAGGAGCTGGAAGCTGGCAGAAAGATTGGGATTCACAAGGGAAGGGCATCATCGCGAGTCTGGCTTTGAGGACGGGAAGCGTTGGGGTCTCTACTACTATGGAATGTTGAATTCAGAGTTCAAGAGTGCTTAAGTGTAGAGTCCACAAGAATTAACGTCATGGACGCAAACATCCGAGAGACGCTATCCACCCTCATGCAAGAGATGGGACAAGACTCTGAGGGCAGAGAGGGTTGGCTTAAATTGGGCTGGAAGCTCTACGATGAGGGCCGTCTTAATGATGAATTGCAGAGCTGATTGAGACCTGGTAACATGTATTTCTATGCGATTGCCTTCGTGCTAGCCTGAGGTTTGACCTTTGTCCAGGAAATTATCATCCTTCGAAACTCCACTACAGATGATTGAACTCAATGAACTTCCTGCAAAAGGCAGAATAATAGATGTGGGGGGAGGAGGACAGGGACTCGTTTCCAAGATTAGAGGTTCTCAGGTCTGTGCTGTAGATATCGACATGAACAAGATACGAGAAGCGCAGATCTATGATTTTGAATCCCATTGGCTATTGGCTGATGGGCGAGCTCTATCGTTTAAAGACGCGTCATTTGATACTGCTACTCTTTGGTTCTCCCTTGGGTTCATACATGATAGGTCTGCGAAGGAGCAAGTTATGGATGAGATTTTCAGAGTCTTGAGATCAGATGGTCTCGTTTCAATTCTTGCAGCGACTATAGATTGCTCTGAGGAGAGATTCGTCCTTAGAGGACAGTTTTCGTTCCCAGATGGTACAATTTCGCAGATGAGTTATGGTCTGGCAGGCCGACAGAAGCAGACTATTGAAACTGTGGACGCTTTGCTTGAGCAAGCCAATTTCAGAAAACTGACAGTCGAAGACAACGGATATTGGTTTAAAATTGCGGCTCGAAAACCATGAGATATCTTGAGGGTTCCAAAAGCTTAAAGTGGGAACCGCTTGTCTGACCGGTCAACTCAGAGGCCAGGTAGAGAAAAATGAGCCTAGCAGTATGGTGGAGAAGAGGCAGCAAACCAGGACTCATCTTGATATTCCTCGGGATTGCCGGACTCGTCCAAATTCCAATCCTTTGGCACGCTCAGACCTACATCAATGTGCTAAGTGCTGAACTTCAACTTCTTGTTGCTCTTGGAGCCATGGCTGTCCTGAGTGGTGCTTTCATTCTCATGGCAGAAGCAATGTATCGATGGGCGCACATTGTTTCAAAGAAGAAGAAGAGGCGAAGGCAGAGAGAGAAAAATGACATCATTTCACGGCTCTCCAGATTCGCACGATCAAGAACCGACATGCCAGCGTTTGTTGGAGTTGCCCTGTTGACGAGTATGTTTTTCATGTTCTACTTCATCCCATTTGCAATTTCTGACAGTACTAGCCTTCCCTCGTCACTAGCAACCATTGCATTCCTCGACCCGTTGTTCATCTATCCAATTGCAGTCAATGCGGCCGCAGTTCTAGCAGCCCTAGTTGCCAGTTACATGAGTCACAAAATAAAGTAGAATCGCCAAATCGGTCAGTCCAGACCTGAAGTCTTAAGTTTCGTGAGTTTTAGCA
>JAEOTX010000009.1 GCA_016839605.1 Candidatus Thorarchaeota archaeon
CATCAAACAGCGCAAGCTTGGACTTATCTGATGTCACTATCTCAGCGAATTGCTTCAATGTGGCTTCAAAGGCGCCAGCGTTGACCATTCCTCGACTCTTGTAAAAGAAGTAGACCTCCTCGAAGACTGGCATGTAGATCTCTTCTGCGGCGACTGGCAGTCCAGCTTGGGCCATGGTGACGATTTGAGCTAGTGTCTGAATCGTGGTGGTTTTTCCGCCACTATTTGCTCCTGAAAGAATAGCGCAGTTCTCACCATTTGTCCCAGTTGGCTGAATAGGAGTGTCGCCTATGGCGTAATCGATTGGTTGGACCTTGCCATGCTTCCCTCTAATCTCGCTCTCAGCTAGGAACATGTTCCTTGCAGCCTTGACGCCCACACCCTTGTACTCCTTGCTAATCTTAGGTGTGGTGAGGCTGTAATCAACACCGAAAAGCCCTACTGCTAGAAATAGGTCATACTCTAACAATGTCTGAACTGCTTTAGTGACTGCAGGTGTCAGCTTGTCCAGCTGCCCTGCGACCTTCTTGATCAATCCAAACTGACGGTCTGCAAACAACCTTCTAAGACGGTCCTCAAGGTCGTTTATCTGAGTGGGAACTGTCTTTGCTGGCAGAGATATCTCTTCACTGATCACTCCAGTGACCCAGTCAGATTCTTTCATAGTCAGACCAAGCATCTCGACAAGCTTGTCCTCAGCCTCTTGAACGACTGTAGTGAACGTTTCTACTATCTCTGCCGGAAGCATGTTTCTAAGAGCGCTCCCCTCAGCCCCTTCCATGTCAGCTGATTGGAGGATGTTGATGATCTGCTGACCGCCAAGCGTGACTTCACTCTTCGCAATTCTACTCTTTATCTCTTCATTCAACCAGGCTTCGGTCTCTGCGATGGCCGTAGGAAAGGCCTTCACAGCCTTTCTGTATCTATCCAGTTCAGAATCGATGCCCTCTGATAAATCGCCATCCTCATCGAGGCTCTTCAGAATCTCGCCTGCCTCTTTCAGACTCTCCATATCCAAGCTCTTGACAAATCCCTCCACAGAAGCATTGGAAGGGATAGCATCAAAGGCACCGGCAAGTTTCGAAGATGCATTGATGACTCTATAGTTCCTAGAATAGAAACTAATAGTTCGCTCTGGAAGGACATCATCAAGTGTCCAGTCCTTTCCTAGGATTTCCACATTGTCGAGCATGTCTACTGAATCATCATACACACCAAGCGGCGAGATGAAGAGGACAAGATCATATCCTTTTGCATAGTCAGCGGTATTCTCACCCTCTGAAAGGACATAGACTGGGCACCATCTGTCCACACCTTCAGATACAAGTGTATCAAATACATTGGCATCGTTAGTGATTATCACTCTGCCTTCCAATCGGCGGGGCTTTACTCGTCTATAGAGACCTCGGACTTGAGTGAGATTGGTCTTGAGGATTTCCTTCTGTTCGTCTTTTAGCTTGGAAGCCATGTCAATGGCATCAGAGAAATACCTCTGACGCTCATGAATGACATCAATCTTATCCGGAGGAAGAGGAAAGTACAGAATGAGCTTATCCCGGGCATAGCCCGTATTAGTGTAGCCGCGGATTATTCCAACAACTGATTCGAATATCTTCCTCACATCAGCGCTCCGCATTATTGTATTGGCACTTGCGCCAAACTGGACCTCAAAGGCAGCCTTCACTATATTGACCGCTTGTCTGCTTCCGATTCCTGGTGCAGCTGCAACTAAATCGACGCGCGAATCCGTGACGACCTTTAGGGCTACTGTCTCGTTACCGAAATGGTCAACGAGGGCCTTCTTGACTTTGTCACCGACTCCTGGAATGTCTGAAAGACTCTCTAAACTCACTCTCATATCCCCTGGGTCGTGGTTGTTGTCTGCTTTGAGATATTCCTTAAAGACCTGACTCTCAGTCACTATGAGTCACCACTCCGGTGAAATCCATCAAATAATGTAGTTTTGATGGACCTTGCTCCTAGTTCTTCGTGTGTATTTGCATTGAAAAGCACCTGTAAAAACGAAAGTTTGGCGCGGTCAATATCCTAGATTCATGTCCACAATATGGAGAGGTTGATTTCCGCGGATAAATCGCAGAATATTCTCTCCAGCATACTTGATATGCGCTCTCTCCGTGTTCACGGAATAAGCAGCACGGTGTGGAGATAGTACTAGATTATCCAGCTCGTGATAGGGAAAGTTACTGGAGGGGAACTTCATCTCTGCCTTACCAAACTGGGGGGAGTTCCACCAGACATCTAGAGCAGCGCCAAGTATTCTCTTTTCCTTCAGTGCATGATAAAGAGCAGTCTCATCCACTATCTCACCTCGGGAGATGTTCACCAAAATTGCAGTCGATTTCATCCAGGAAATGACGTCTTCATCGATTAGCCCTCTTGATTTGTCAGTAAGCGGTAATGATAGTATGATGAAGTCAGCTTCTTGCACAAACGATTTCATCTTCTCAAGACTTGTTATGTTGTCCACGAGATGGAGGTTGGAACTAGTTCCAGTTCGAGACACGGCCTTTAGTGTGAGATCAAAACCCTTCAGACGCTTAGCAATCTCTGAACCAATATTTCCAAGTCCGATGATAAGACAGGTCTTATTGCGAATCTCCACATTAGGATTTGGGCTACCCCATCCATAGGTCCAGTCACCCTTGCGTAGCGTTTTGTCACTAGTAATGATGTGCTTTGCAGCGGAGAGAAGCAACATGGTCGCATACTCAGCGACCTCTGGCGCATTTACTGGATTGTTGCAAACGATTATGTCACCGCGTTCTAGAACAGCCTGACGGTCAATCTTGTCAATGCCAGCTCCAAGGGTCTGAATCATCTTCAGGTTCTTGGCCTTGTATATGAAATCGCCAGGTACTCTGACTGAAGCAACAACATCTGCGTCAACAGCATTCTCAAGCATTGACTCAGCAGTTCTCTCAGAGGTAACGACAGTGGCTGTATTTCCGAGAATCTGCTGAATAGCATCCGTCAACTCGTCAGTGTATGGGACTAGAACCTTCAGTTAGACCACCACTCCTCGTTTGATTCTAGTCTGCATCTGGCAATAAAGGTGTGTTCGTGAGAGGAAAAAAGAGAGAATAGCTGGTCCCATTGCTAGGACCAACTGAATACTAGTAAGAGCGTGCTACGTAGACAATGTCTTGGGCGACCTTTCCACAGACCGGACAGACTCCATCGGCCTTTTCGTCTATGTCAATGCGTGTCCCGCGGATCTCACCACCGGTCTTGTCCTTGATCTCCTCGTCGCAGCTCAGGCCTTCCATCTCAATAGTGCAGAGTGGCGTCCGGGCAATCTTGCCTTTGTCCATGGCATCCTCAATCTGACCGATTGTATCTGCATCCACTACGAGACCCTCAAACTTGGCCTCAGCCTGTGATTTCAAAGTCTGGTCAATTTCTTTACCCAAAGCTTTGATGTGCTTCTTCAGGTCCTTCAAGGCCACAGATTCACGTTTCATAATATCCCTACGAAACACAACCACCTGTTCCTCTTTGATGTCCCTTGGCCCTGCTTCAACACGGATAGGTACTCCTTTCATCTCCCAGTAGTTGTACTTCCAGCCGGGAGTGGCGTCACAGTCATCCAAATGGACCCTGAAACCAGCCTTATCGAGGGTCTGTTCGATTTTCTTGCAGTACTCAAGAACGGCATCTGCATTTTTCCCCTTGATAATGGGTATGATAACGACTTGGTAAGGAGCTAGCTTGAATGGTAGGCGTAGACCTTTGTCATCACCATGGACAGATATCAGAGCGCCAAACATCCTAGACACGGCAGGACCATAGCATGTCTGCCATGCATACGCTGTTTCATTGTTCTCATTCAAGTACTTGATATCGAAGGCTCTTGCGAAGTTGTCGCCTAAGTCATGTGTAGATGGCAACTGGATTACCTTTCCATCAGGCATTAGTGTGTCTGCTGCATATGTATTCAGCCCGCCGGGAAACTTATCCCACTGTGTGCGTTTGAACACCATTATTGGCAGTCCATAATCCCCTGTGACCACTTCCTTGGTGGTCTCAATGTCTTCCATCACTTGGGCGAGAGCGCCTTCATGTGTTGTGAATACATTATGGCTCTCAATCCAAAGGAACTCACGACCTCTTAGGAATGGGCGTGTACTCTTTATCTCCGATCGAAACACCGAGCATCTCTGATACCTCTTTAGAGGCATGTCACGCCAGCTTCTTATCCAGAGTGAGTACATCGGATAGATTGCGGTCTCACTTGTGGGCCTAAGGGCCAATCTTTCCTCAAGCTTTTCGCCATCGCCAATCTCCCCAATCCAGAATACTGATGGTGTGAAACCCTCTACGTGTTCAGTTTCTTTAGTGAGGTTACCCTCAGGAATCACGGTTGGGAATAGCATAGGTAGATGACGCTTACGCTTCAGGGCAGTGTCATAGAAATCAAACATGATGTCCATGGTCATGTAGCTCCATGGAGGAAATGGAGTGAAGCCCTTGACGCCGTATCGGATGTCTGCGAGCTCGGCAACTCTGCATATCTCCCCGAACCAGTCTGGAAAGTTCTCTTCCTTGTTTATGTGGAAGATTGCTTGCTTCGATTCCTTGTTCTTGTCACTACTACTCATTGTATCCACTCCTGTGATCTGATTGTTTTATGGAGCACTGGCTAGGACAGAGAATTAGCATTCTATTGGATCGGAACGCGTTCACCTAGCATAAACGTTCACCAACAGATTGTCACTTTGGGTCCGTATTTAAAGTCTGCTGTGTGAATCAACGCTTTGTGGTGACCTCACCAACTTCCCGCATACGCTCGTCCATCTTGTGCTCCTTAATCAGCTTGGCAACTACTGGAGGTACTAGGATTTCCCACTCGGAATTATCCCATTGAATCAGATCCCGTATGTGCTTCGCACTGTAGGTGGTTCTTTCGAGAAGCTCTGTTTCATGCACGTCAACACCAGCATCTTTTAGCAGCCTAGCCACTAGCGGGTTGTGACTGTAAGCCTTTTCGAAATCAGGAACGAAACTCTTGAGATGTGCGACCCAGAGAGGATGGATATTGATATCGGCGAGGGGAACTATGTCAATTCGATCGAGTGGAAGGCCCTCCTCGATGAGAGCCTGTTTCATGAACATGACCCTTTCTCCACCTGTGAATGGGTTTTTGGGTGTGTGAGAGTACTGAGCGCTCCCTATCACAATGACTAGGTCTTCACCCTTCTCGAGAATCTGTTTTACAGTATGGACATGGCCCTTATGGACCGGCTGAAAACGTCCAATAAACACGGACCTCATCTTGACCTCAATCTGACGGGGCCTGCGACATTAAAAGCATTCTCTACTCGCAGAGAACGGAAGTCTTTACAATCCGTA
>JAEOTX010000096.1 GCA_016839605.1 Candidatus Thorarchaeota archaeon
AGGGATAGAAGGAGCGCGACCAGCGCCAGCTCCTTCATCAAAACAATTCTGTGTTCGTCAAAGATTATCTTGGACGACTACCGTGATCTTCGGCAGACATGTCGACTTCCGTGTTGATTTCACCAATTGATTCTTCAGCTGAAGCAATCGAACCGAATTTACCTAGTTGAAGTCTTAGATTGCCCTTGAAGAGACCTGTGTATCCATTCGAAAGGGTGTAAGATTCGCCTTCCTCTATTGTCTCGATGGTTTCATTCCAGATAGGCATTAGAACTATCCCTGTGGAATCGCCAACTTGGGCATCTACTACTCGGTATGTCTCACCGTTCTTACGGGATTCAACCGATCTTTCATCACTTGTATTCATGACCTTGAAGGTAATGTTTACGCTTTTCATTCCGGGCTTAAGCTCGGAAATAGTGGCCTCAACGGCCTCTGTCTTGTTGTCATACATTGTATATCACTCGCTTTTGCGAATTCAGGTCATTCAAAACTAAGGTAGTCCTCAGGTGGAAGTAAAGAAAGGTCGTTAATCCTCAATAGAACCAGTAAGAAGGTTTGCATAGTTGCTATGCCTGTGACTCGATGGCGTGTGAGTCTGCTTATAGTGTTATGCATAATACCGAATAAAGAGAAAGGATGGAAGGAGCGCGACCAACGCACTCTTGCGGTGTGTCACACCCAGCCCATTTCATTTGAGGTCGTGCCTTCATTCTCGGTTCTTTATCTTGGCAGTAGATTCTTTCAAGAATCTCTTCCAATCATCAAGAATTTTCAACTTCTTGCACGTCGATTCGATATACGCAATATCAAGTTGTGGTTGTCTGCGAGAGAGAATGCCCAGCGCATCTCGAAGATCTTGTTCACCATGAAAAAGGATCTTGTTGATTAACGTGTCTTCAGCTGTACCAAGTTTGATAGTTGTATTGAACAGCTCTATTGCAATTGCACGATCCAGAGTCATTCTGTCGAATTGGGAATTCACACCCTGAATGTCAAGCCTAAGGAGACTATCAGCAAAGAATATGGTGCTGTGTGATTTCTCTCTCAATGCGACCCTCAAATCCTCAACATTTGCATCAAACCCTTTCGAGTTAAGGAATTCGACGAAACCAGGAATCTCATCATCATTGCTTTGAATTATCAAATCAATATCTACTGTAGTCCGAGGAACACCGTGATACATCACTGCAACACCTCCTACCACAACGTAATCAATTTCACTTTCATTTAGATAAGAACATAATATTCGCAGAATCTCCGGGAACTCTTCCATCTCAGTTCCCACCTGCTACACGTAAAGCTAAAGCTGAGAGTTTTAAACCCATTAATAAAGTTTCAAGTCCTGTGAATCGTCTTGCCTGCATTGCAGTTCTAATCTGATCATGGTCTCTACGAAGCTTCACTTGTTCTGCAATGGAGCTTGTCATTCTTTTCTCTCATTTGTGGTATATCTACTTCGCTCATATATTCTACTATGCAAAATTCGGAGAAAAGAGAAAGGATGGAAGGAGGTGCGACCAACGCACCCTTGCGGGGTGTGTCAGACCCGGCCCGTTTCGTTTACGGCCGTGCCTTCATCCGCCGCCGGTCACTAGCTCCTTCCTGACTATCTCGCGACACTCCCCGTCATCGTCTTCCTCAACGACGACGAAATGAGCGCCGCATGATAGTCAGCAGTCGTAACACCGCACAACCATCTCGATGAGGTTGAGCAGTCCTTCCGGTATTTCTTCCGTCATGTTTTACACCATTATCTTTTGACCATAGGCTCAGGAAGAGTTAGACTTTCATGAGCCTTGTCCTCAAATATTTGTTTGGCTGCGACCATGAGAGACTTCTCTATGCCCGCAATGTTGTTGTTAGTAGCAACGACTAGGTTTGCCTTGGTGAGCATCCCCTTGTCATCTGAGATGTAGTTGTGTAGCAGAATGCCTCTGGGGGCTTCCACGATGCCTACTCCATCTCCAGCTTTGGGTTCGACATCTGAGAGTTTCACATCTGTACTGCAAATGTCTGGATCTTTGAGCAGTGTTGCACACCATTCAAACGCTTGTACCAACTCCACAATTCGTGCATAGTGGTAAGCGAATGTATGATGAGAGGGTCGACCTACTAGCTCACGCATCTCCGTGAGAGCTGCATCAGCCAAAGGTGTAGCCATCTTCTCATTGACATTGCATCTTGCCAATGTGTTTGCTCTCCAGACACCCTCTGGATAGCCAGCAGGTTTGTAGTACATATGAGTAGCATAGCTATGCTTTGCTACATGTTCACCGTAGTACTTGGTGTAGTCCTTCGGTTCAAAGTCTGCAACTATTTTGCCATCTGGCTCTTGGACACGAACTGTGCCGTCGTAGATATCAAGCACACCTTCGTTTGAGAGTCCAATGTAATATGTCGGGACCACAGCGACTTTTGTGATAACATCCAGATAGTCTGTTACGACCTTCTTTGCCAAGTCCACTGTGTTTAGCGTCAGTTGCTGAATCTCCTCAAGTCGCCCTATGAAGAAATCGCGGTCTTCTTCCTTCAATGAAGTAAGCATACCTCCAGGAATTCCAGTAGTTGGATGTACAGCCTTCGCACCAATGACTCTGATTAACTCCTGACCAAACTCCATCATCTTGATGGCCTGCACAGCCACGTCAGGTAGGTCTCTTAACACAGCTGCGACATTTCTATCAGCAGGATTTGCAAAAGGCCCGTAAACGAAGTCAGGTGCAGCTAGAGCGTAGAAGTGGATGGCGTGTGAGGAATACTGCTTCGCCTCAATCATCAGACGTCTCAGCTTGATCGCTGCAGGAGGTGGAGTCACATCCCAGGCTGCCTCAACAGCCTTGATGGATGCCAGATGATGAGGGATCGGACAGATACCACAAATCCTTGGAGCGATCCTTGGAGCTTCCTCCATGGGACGCCCTTCAAGGAATTTCTCAAAGAACCTTGTGCTATTCACATTGAACTGCACATCTTTGACCTTACCGTCCTTGCCCAATTTGATTGTCAATGAGCCATGACCCTCTAAGCGGGTCACAGGATCAACACGAATTACTTTCTCTTCACTCATTTCTCCTTCGCCTCCTCACGCTTGATTCTCATTCGCCCAAGGTGACTAGTAGGATAGTCGAATCTCCAGAAGGTCCCGAGCGGGTCCTTCACCTCTTCCACTATCTTTTCGGGTTCCATCGGTGCATATGATCCCAGCATCGAGATAGATGCTGCACCATGGTCCTGTGTAATCGGGGGTGGTGGACCAAAGCAGCCACGACAAGTGGAACCCATATTCACACACTGACCTTCACATAGACCCCAAGTTGAAGAGCCCACACAGATGTAACCTTGTTCGAGTAAGCATCTGTCTGGGTCCGCAATCCCTTGATATGGTCGCAGAACCTCTTCGATGGGTGTGTCCTTCTTTTCTCGGTCGCAGTAGTGACACACGGTGTGTGGTGGTAAATCAATAGGTTGACCTGATAGAAGTGCACTCACTGCTGTGTAGATAAGATCAGGGGTCGGTGGACAGCCGGGGAGGTAGATGTCAATGTCTACAAAGTCCGAGTTTGGTTTTACTACGGATGCAATTCCTGGAAGATTCTCACTTGGAACCTCACCGCCTTCCACCGTCTTGTTGTTTCTGAATTTGACATCATAGCACTCTTCAATATCAGAGAAGTTAGCCAGTCCTGGAATACCTCCAAAACACGAGCATGAACCGAAAGCAATCAGAATCTGACACTTTTCACGCATCAGTTTTAGGAGATGAATATCCTCCTCGGTCCTGGCCATTCCTTCAAAGAAGCCTACCACTATCGACTTGTCCTCATAGCTCTCTAGGTGATGGAGCTTGAAGTCAGCCACAGCCTGCCAGTACTTTATCTCAATTGCTGGTAGTACTTCTGCGAGTCGGAGATGTATATCCACCAGACTCTGGAAGCAACCCCAGCAGCTTGACCCCTGGCCCATTGCGACTGGAACTGGATCAGCCATCTTTAGACCTCCCTCAGTTTGAAGACGAGCTCATGATGCTCCTCTCCGGCGATCTCTACATCGCCCCATCGAAGAAGGCCCAGAAGATTCCACATGAGCATCTTCTTGTCCATCTCTGTCTTTTCACCGATTACGCTGACACTGGCTGGGCCTTCCTTGAGCGAATCAAGGATGGATTTTCGCTGCCGTGTCACATCAGCATAGTTCTGGTCAAAGTACGTCGTGAACTCTGTCATACCCACGACCTCCCTATTGGACCAACTTCTTTCACTTGTTCTATCAACTTCGTCACTCCGTCTGCGAATATCTGGGCCTCAGAGGCACTCGCCCATTGAAGTCGAATTCGCCTCGGATCGATACCAGCTTGCTTGACTGCCTCCGCCATCACTGCCCATCTTGCTCGTAGTTTGAGATTGCCTGATGTGTAATGACAGTCTCCAGGATGACATCCAGATACCAGCACGCCATCAGCGCCTTGATCTAGGGCACTCAGGATGAACTCTGTGTCTATCCGGCCTGTGCAGTTCACCCGGATGATACGAGCGTTTGGCGGATATTGGATCCTGCTCGTTCCAGCCAAGTCGGCTCCGGCATAGGAACACCAATTGCAGCAAAATGCGACAATTCGAGGTTCCCATTCAGAATCGGTTTTTGCTTTTGATGAAGTAGTCATTAGGCAGCACCTCCATCAGGCTCCATGGGCGCACATAGATACGCCTCGACCATGGCCAAAATCTGGTCATCAGTCGAGTGTAGCATCATAATGGCAGAACTCGGGCACGCGGCCGCGCAAGTTCCACAGCCATGGCACTTAGCCTCGGTGACGAGTGCAACAGGTGGGTCTTGTGACTCATCCATCGCAATCGCATTATACGGACATGCTGAGATGCAAGTGTGGCATGAGGAACAAAGCTCTGGAATCACTCGTGATACCGTAGCCTCAATCTCCACTTCTCCGCGAGCCATCAAGCCCACTGCCTTTGCAGCGGCTCCGCTAGCGTCAGTTATCGACTCCGCAGCACCCTTGGCCGCCTGAGCTCCTCCAGCAATCATCACACCTGCAGTGTGAGTGGTGAGTGGAGCAAGCTTCACGTGCTCAGGGTTGAAGAATCCGTCAGGGCTCCTTGTGAGGCTGAATACTTTGGAAACATCCTCAGATCCCTCAGGTGGAACCATTGCTGAAGCTAGAACCAGCAGGTCTGGCTTTAAGATAAGATTGTCATCTGAGAAGACATCATGCCAGTGGAGCACAAGCTCCCCATCCACAATCTCCGGTCGTGGTTTCTTCTCTGGTGGAAACTTACTGTAGATGACATGCTTGGTTCTGGCCTCTCTCTGAATCTCTTCATGGCCCTTTCCATAAGTCCTGAGGTCTTCGTACAGTATGATAATCTCATCAGCATTGTCCTTGAGCTCGCCAGCACTCTTTGCAATAGCTGTACAGCAAACTCTAGAGCAGTGCTCATGTCCCTTAACGCCAGATTCACGTGAAGCAACGCAGCCAATATAGGCGATAGTCTTTGGCGGTTTGCCATTGCTGGGTCTCAAGACATCTCCTTTGAGGCGCATCTCTTCTAGCTCTGCTAAGGTAATAATATCCGGATGGTCTCCATAGGAGTAGTAGCCATGTGGTTTGAATGGTTGAATCCCTGTCGCCACAATAATCGTGCCCACTCTATGTGTTTTGTCCGCATCATTCGTGGTCACTGTGACATCGAAATTGCCAATGTAGCCATCAAGATCAGTCACTGTCGATTCTGTCATGACCTCAATCTTGTCGTGAGTTTTGACCCGCTTGATGAGTTGGTCAGCCAATGTGTTTCCCTGCTCACCTGTTGGATAGACACTTGCTAGCTTCGCGATCTGTCCTCCGAGTTTCTTCTCTCGTTCAACAAGAATTGCATTAAAGCCGCGGTCTCCAATATCTAGAGCTGCACGCATTCCTGTGACGCCGCCCCCAACAATGAGAGCCGTTGGCTCGACTTCGACACTCTTGACTGGCAAAGACTCTAGAAGCGCAGCACGAGCAACAGACATCCTAACAAGGTCCTTTGCCTTCTCTGTTGCTTCCTCAGGCTGGCGCATATGGCACCAAGAAACATGTTCTCGGAGATTGACTTGATCAAAGAGATAGCGGTTTACATCCGCTTCTTCAACTACTCTTCTGAACGTAGGTTCATGCATCCTCGGACTGCAACTAGCAACAACTACTCGGTTCAAGCTATGCTCCTTTATGCTGTCCTTGATGAGTTGCTGACCTGAGTCTGCACACATGAACATCGTTGTGGTCGAGAACGCTACGTATGGTAGGGTCTCAGCCATCTTTGCTACGGCCTCTACATCAACAGTACCTGCGATATTGTGGCCGCACATGCAGACGAATACGCCAATCCTAGGAGCTTCGGCTGCAGTATCTGTTCCAGTTTCTGCTTCGGTCACTTTACTTCACCTCCCCTTGCGAGGACAATAGTTGCCCTCATTGCTGCTGCACTTCCTGCTGCAACTGAGTCAGGAATGTCCTTTGGACCATCCGAGCATCCACAGGTGTAGATACCATCTACATCTGCATCAACGGGATACAGCAGCGGGTGTTCAACCTTCACATATCCATCATTATCAAGTTCTATACCAACGTCTTCCGCGAGAATCCGCATTCCCAGTGAAGGCTGAATTCCTCCGCTCAGGACAACTAGGTCATGTTCGTTCTGCATGAACGTCAAATCCTCAGTGTCCTCGACGCGAATCAAGGATTTCTCATCGTCGGTTTCCACAACTTCAGCAACTCGTCCTCTGACGAATTTGACACCAAATCGGGTCTTGGCCATTTCAAAGAACTCTTCAAATCCCTTGCCAAATGCTCTGATGTCAGCGTAGTATACTGTGACATCTACATCAGGATCATGTTCTTTGGCCATGACAGCGTTTTTGATGCCATACATACAACAGACTCGGCTGCAGGCTGGTACACCTTTGCCAACATCTCTTGCGCCAACGCATTGTATGAATCCGATAGACTTCGGTACTTTTCCATCACTCAATCGAACAAGGTGACCTGCTGTTGGACCAGCAGCGTTAATCAGTCTCTCGTACTCCATCGCGGTGATGACATTTGATTGGGTCTCATATCCAAGACGAGGATACTCCGCGACGTCAAAGAGCTTGTAGCCGGTTGACATTACAATAGCTCCAACATCGAGTTCGATTATCTCATCTTGCTGGTTGTGGTCAATTGCTTCACGCTGACATGCCTCAACACACTCCATGCATTCTGAGCACACTGTGCAATTCAGGCATCTACCAGCCTCGGTCATAGCTGTTTCGGCATCAAAGCCAGTTTCGACCTCTTTGAAGGTGGTCCTTCTGTTGTAGATCGATATTTTTGGCATTGATGCTCGAGGATGCACACCGAAGCGCTGTTTCTTGATGTCCTCAGGAATGACCTCGATGAACGTCTCTGGGCGCCCCTCTTTCAGTTCCTCTCCTTGGAGATACCTGTGGATCGACTCTGCAGCCACATTGCCCTGACCAACGGCTTCAACCACGAGCCCAGGACCTGTCGCCAGATCACCACCCGCAAAGACGTTTTCCATGCTTGTCTGAAGTGTGACTGGGTCGACCTCTGGAGTTCCCCATTCAGTCATATCTAGCTCCGCATGTGGACCTTTGGGATCAGCACGCTGCCCGATCGCGATGATCATATTCTCGAAGGGTATCGAGAACTCAGACCCTGGAATTGGTATCGGGCGTCTTCTGCCTGAGTCATCAGGTTCGCCGAGTTTCATCTCTATACATGTGATTCCAACAAGTCTTCCCTTGGACTCAATGGCTTCTACAGGATTTGTCAAGACCTTCAGTTCAATGCCTTCCTCGACCGCATCCTCAATCTCTTGATGAATGGCTGGCATCTCTGCACGAGACCTTCGATAGATAATTGTCACTTGCTTGACACCCAATCTCTTTGCGACACGTGCTGCATCTATAGCTGCATTTCCACCGCCGATGACAGCCACATTGTAGCCGAGAGGAACTTTCTCACCACGATTCACCTTATCAAGGAAATCAACTGCGTGATACACTCCAGTTGAGTCCTCACCCTTTATCCTCAGTTTGGAACTCACAGGAGCACCAGTGCCAAGGAACACAGCCTTGAAGCCTTTATTGAGCAAACTCTTGACAGATGAGATTTCCTTGCCATATTCGATTTTGACACCCAAATCCTCTACTATCTTGATCTCGTCAGCTATTACATCTCTAGGCAGTCTGTGTTCAGGTATGCCATATCGAAGTAATCCACCTGCCTCTTCCCGTTTCTCGAAGACTGTCACTGGGTAGCCTAGTCTGATAAGCTTCTCAGCACAGGCAATACCTGCGGGTCCGGCACCGATAACAGCGACCTTCTCCTTCTTATCAATGACAGGGATGTCCCCCTTGTAGCCTCCATGCTCTCGCTCATTATCGTAGAGCCATCGATGGAGGTTACGTATACTGACTGGGTCATCAACAGAGGCTCTCTCACACTTTTCTTCACAGAGAGCAGGACAGACACGGCCAAGCGAGCCGGGGAATGGGATTGCATCCCTGACCAATTTGAGTGCCTTGTCATTGTCACCGCTGCGCATCAGAGCAGTGAAGCCCTGAGGATTCACATGTGCTGGACAGTTAGTGTAACAGGGGGCATGGCCTCGCTTGTCAATCGTGTGTATGTTTGGCGTTGCCTGCGGAAAGGGAATATAGATGGCCTTTCTGAATCCAATCCCTTGATCGAACTCATTTGGAACCTCTATTGGGCATGCTGGCACACAGTCGCCGCAACCATTGCACTTCTCCTCATCAACATATCGAGCCTTTCTCTTGACCTTGACCTTGAAGTTCCCCGCACTCCCCAGGACCTCCTCGACTTCACTATAGGTAAGCATCTCGATGTTTGGATGACGCTGTACTTCACTAAGTCGTGGAGTTAGAATACATGCGGAGCAGTCCAAGGTTGGGAATGTCTTATCGATCATGGCCATTCGGCCACCAATACTGCTTGATTTCTCCAGTAGATATACCTTGTAATTCTGATCAGCAATATCTAAGGCCGCTTGCATACCTGCGACTCCGCCACCCACCACAAGCGCCTTGTTAGACCATTTGCCTTTCGTGGCACTGGTTTTCGGTTTGGCTATGGTCACCTCTTTGCCTCCTGTTCACGGCGGATGACCTTCGACTCGATTCTGTGAGCGAATTCGAGCAGGACATCTGGACTAATCTTGTTAAGCGGCATTCCGAGGGTTTCCTCATCTATACCCATGGCGGCCCCCATGAATTGTGGCAACGTGAGAACTGGAATGCGATCCTTTGGCTCTCCACCTTCACCAAACTGGACTTGTGTTAGCTGAATATTGCAGAAAACGCATGCTGTTACTATTCCTTTGGCTCCGGCAGCCTTTACATTCGTAATCTTCTCAGAGCCAATAGCGGTGGCTACTTTCTCATCCATGGCGAGCATTGGTCCTCCACAGCAACGAACCTTTCCTGCATAATCAACAGCATCACCACCACAGGCCTCAATGATATCATCGATAGATCTTGGCACCTCAGGATCATCTACTTGGACGATCTCAGCTGGACGAGTCACATGACATCCATAATGAGCAGCCAGTTTTACACCGTTATACGGTTGTACTATAGCTCGTCTAATCGCATCATAACCCACTTCATCTCGGAGAATCTGGAGGAGGTGCTTCACCTCGACCTTACCCGTATATTCCAAATCCTCCTCGGCAAGAATTTCATTGACCTCTGCTTTGAGATCAGGTTCAGTGTCCAGCATGTGCTTCACGTGCTTCAAAGAACCTGAACACGCTCCACAGATTGCAATCACATCTTTCCCAAACCGTTCTGCAATTGCTAGAATGCGTCCGCTCATTGCTGCAAATGCGCTCCGATTCAACGATTCAATATATTGAGCACCGCAGCAATTGACATCCTTCATGTGGTGAGCATTCACACCAAGATGCTTCAGGACTGCCATCGTGGCAGCTTCATAAGCAGGAAGTCTGACAGGTGTAGTACAGCCTGTATAGACGAAATAGTCTGTCAATCACCTTCACCTCCGGAAAAATACTTCTTCTTCAATCTGTGAGTGAATTCATTGTCCCAACCCAAGTCGGTGTCAAGGCCTAAATCATCTCTGTCATCTTCGATGAAGTCAGAGTATGCATCGCCCAGAAGCCATCCATCACTTAGGGCCTTCTCCGCGGTTGATTTGAAAACCTCTGGTATGTGTCCTTCCCTTGTAGCGATATGTCGGACGGCTTGAAAGATTTCAGCTGGACTGACACCCTCTTGGCATCTTTCTTCGCACAATCTACATGTCATGCAAAGCCAAGGTAAATCGCTTTGCAATACTTCATCTCTCTTTCCAATAATGATCTTTTGAATCAGCTGACGAGGACGGTATCTATCTGAAAATGAAGACACCGCACATGAGGCAGTGCATATACCACACTGAATGCATTTGCTGATGCCTTCACCACCCGGTTCAGCTTCAATTTCTTTAGCAAAATTGGAAGAAGGAGTATGTTCAATTTCAAGTCCTTTATTGGTCTCTGTTCGAGCACCCATTTTTAGGTCGACCCCTTTCAGACAGAATTATCAAGTTATTCTACCAATGGGATTGGGAGAACCGACTTATATCCATCTGTAATTTGTAGTGGAACTCCAGTTACAGGATGTTGCGCAGTGCAGACGAAGTGATTATATGTGTAGTGATATCGAGGTGTGCTTATTTCGTTCACCTTAGTGTTGTATAAGGAACATTCCGTCCATCCTTTGTGTTTGATATCGATATTATGGTATAGTTTCATGAATTCGTGTTCTTTTGATTCATTCATGAACGTTTTTCCTGTGCAGGCAGCACTCTCATTGCTAATTACACGAAGATCCATCAAATCTGTGAATCAAGAGAGGGATGCAGCTTCCGCGATGCAACCTCTATCATGGGCATGAGTTGGCTCATCTTGTAATGCTTCATATCTATGGCATTCTGCGGGCAAGCGGCACTGCATGTTCCACAACCTTGGCAAGCTTCACGAGCGATCACCATGGTGTCATCTTCAAGCCGCGGTGCACTATAGGGACAGACATCTGCACACAGTTCGCATTTGATGCATTTTTCAGTATCAATCTCTGCATAGATTGGTTCAATATTGAATTTCCCTGGACCCATCAGTGCTTGGGCTTTAGCTGCTGCAGCCTCACCCATTGCCACTGCCTTCGCAATGTCCATTGGCCCCAGACATGCACCACCAACAAACACACCATCCTGGAATGACTCGACAGGACGTAATTTCGGATGAGCGCAGAGGAAGTATCCATATTGGTCTGTAGTCATCTTGAGCTTACGTGCGACATCTGGATTATCTTCCTGAGGATGCAATGCAGTTGCCAACACTACTAGGTCATATGTTAGACAGATGTTCATTCCTGTGTAGAGATCTTCAGCGTAGACCTTTATCTTGTCGGCGGTCTCATCATGCTCTAGTTCTGAAGCCCTGCCCTTCACAATATTGACACCCATCTCACGTGCTCTCTGGTAGAGCTCCTCGTAGCCGAGGCCATGAGTCCGAATATCCATGGTATATATTGCTACGTCAGTGTCCGGATACTTCTCCTTTATCTGAGTCGCTTGCTTCAGTGAGTTTTCACAGCCAATATAGCAGCAATAGTCTCTTTCAAACCGTGCGTCGCGAGATCCCACACATTGAAGGAAGGCTATACTTGACGGCGTTTTTCCATCATCTGGGCGTTTAATCTTGCCGTGGGTTGGACCAGCTGCATTTGTTAACCGCTCAAACTGTGCATTCGTTATGATATGAGGAAGAAGTCCATAGCCGTATTCACGAGTATCTAGGGGCTCGTAAGAGATGGACCCAGTTGTCACGATAATAGTCCCAACATCTCGGTTCAGTATCTGGTCTGGCATGTCATGGTCTATTGCATTCGCTTTACAGACATCAACACACTGACCACATTCGCAGCATACTGCACAACTAATGCATCTCTCAGCCTCTTCCAATGCTCGTTTCTCGTTGAAGCCTAGTTCAACTTCAGCGAAGCTATTCTTGCGTTTGCCTCTACTAAGGACTGGCATAGCGACCCTGGGAGCTACCTGTATTCCCTCTTTATTGATTTGGTCCTCAGGTACAGCAGTTGGCTCTCCTCCTCTTCCAAGAGCTAGGTCTTCACCTGACAGGAATCTATCAATGGATATAGCTGCCTCTTTGCCAGCTCCAACTGCTTCAACAACAGTAGCAGGACCTGTCGCGACATCGCCTCCAGCGAAGACACCCTTTTTGCTTGTCTGGTAGGTGATTTCATCGACAACAACAGTGCCCCATTGAGTAAGTTCTAGCCCCTTAATCGGACCCTTTGGATCAACCAGCTGACCAATCGCGATAATGACATCATCAACCTTCATATCAAACTCTGAATCCGGAATTGGAATAGGACGCCTCCTTCCTGATGAGTCAGGTGCACCTAGGCGCATCTGAACACACCGAATTCCTGTCACAATTCCATCAGTTTCGAGTATCTCCACAGGTGATGACAAAATCTTGAGTTTGATACCCTCATGTTCCGCCTCATCAATCTCACTACCAATGGCAGGCATCTCATCCCTTGAACGACGATATACGATTGTGACACGATTCACTCCAAGTCGCTTCGCACTCCTGGCAGCGTCAATAGCGGCATTTCCCCCACCTATAACAACGACATTCTGACCTAATGTGATCTTCTCACCTTGATTGAATCGATCCAAGAAGTCAAGAGCGTGATGCACTCCTTTTGCATCTTCACCACTTACTCTGAGCTTGCTGCTGAGTGAAGCTCCTGTCGCTAGGAAGAATGCTTTGTAGCCCTCTTTCTTCAAATCGCTAATTGATTCCACATTCACTCCCGTCTTCATTTCCACGCCGAGGGATTCTACCTGAGCGATTTCTTCCCGAAGAATGTTTCTTGGCAGGCGATATTCAGGAATACCATACCTAAGAAGACCTCCAGCTTCTGACTTCGCTTCGAATACAGTCACTGGATATCCCAATCTAACTAAGTCGTAAGCACAAGCGATTCCAGCGGGTCCTGCACCAATAATGGCGACTTTCTTCTTCTTACTAGCTACAATCGGTGCTATTGGCTCTTCACCCTTTGAGCGTGCGTTATCTGCTAAGAAACGATGAAGATTACGAATTGACAAGGGCTCATCGATTGTGGCTCTTTCACATTTTTCCTCACATAAGCTTGTACAGACCCTGCCTAACGAACCCGGGAATGGATTTGACTCCCTAAAGATATCAAGAGCCATGTCGAATTTCTTCTCGCGTATCAAAGTGATGAACGCATGTCCATTCACTCCAGCCGGGCATGCAATACGGCATGCAGCTGTGCCTTTTTTGTCAATTGTAAATGTGTTGGGCACCGCCTGCGGAAAAGGGCGATAGATGGCCTTTCGAGTAGCCAAGCCGTATTCATACTTATTTGTGACACTTACTGGACATACAGGATCACATTCACCACAACCATTGCAGAGTTCAGGATCGACATAGCCTGATTTCTTTCTAATTGTGAGCTTGAAATCACCTACATGCCCCTCAACATTTTCGAGCTCACTATATGCTAGAAGATCTATCTCTGGATGACGTTCAACGGAAGCCATGATAGGACCTAGAATACAGATGGCGCAGTCGTTCTGTGGAAATACCTTGTCCAATAGAGCCATCTGCCCTCCTATTGTTGGACGACGTTCAACAAGAGAAACTGGATAGCCGGCATTGGCAAGATCTAGAGCAGCTGATATTCCAGCTACGCCTGCTCCCACCACAGCCACTCTCGGAATGACCTCCACTGATTCCATATCCAATGGCTCAAGTTCGCGAGCCCGAGCGATGGCCATTTCAATCAAGCGTTTTGCCTTTTCCGTAGCTCTATCTTTCTCATCCATATGACACCAAGAAACATGTTCTCTGATGTTCACCATCTCGAACAGAAAGCGATTGAGTCCAACCTCTTCAATGGTCTTTCGAAATACTGGCTCATGCGTCCGAGGTGTGCATGATGCGACAATGACCCTGTTAATGTTGTGTTCCTCTATGCTTTCCTTTATCGACTTGAGCCCGTCAGACGAGCATGTGAACAGGAGATCGCTGCTGAAAACAACACCCGGAAGGTCCTTGATATGGTCACGGACAGATTCCACATCAACGGTTCCAGCAATATTCAATCCACAATGACAAGTCCATACTCCAATCCTAACGTCATCAACGTCATCCGCTACCACGATTGTCCTCTCCAGACTAACTACCTGAGTTCAAGAAAAATGCGGTCCGGATTTATTGCATCAACGCTCACAGCTGACGTAAACGAGCGCACCGTCATAGTGCCTCCGGACAGGGGACAATCATTGAATCCATGCTATGCCTACTGAACCTATTAACATACCGCCTTCTTTTCCGACATATAAATTTGGCCAATTCATCATTGTATGATTTTCGCACTCGTTCGTCCATTCATTCAGTGTGTATGTTTTCGATACTTATAATGGAATATAGTATCGATTCCGAACAGCGCATGTTTGTAATGTAAATTTCCTTTACTTGGACGATATTGTACCAGTGTAGGGATATGCATATTTCGAGCTGGTAGATCTCCATATCTCAATGACACTAATATCGAGCTCGGTGGCTAGAATTCCTTGACGGTATAGAGGTACTCTCGTTTCTGCTCGCCCGCAATTTCCACCTTGTTCCATTTCATCATGGCTAGTAGATTCCACAGAACACGATCAGGCTCCAACTGCGTAGCCTTGGCAATGGCTGCGACTGTCTTTGGTCCGTCAGTTAGCTGCTGCATGATGTAGTTCCTGGTATACTCTTCATGGATAGTTTTAGTAATCAAGTCCTTGAACTTCTCTTGAGTTAGTTCACCATTTTGGACCAATACGTCGCCTTTTCCTATCAGCCATCTTAAACGCTCATCGGCAAAAGCATCAGCCATTGCTTGCACACGCTGTAAGTCAGCGGTCTCTTTCATTATGGAGCACCTCCTTTCGCAAGAGTAATACTTGCGCGCATAGCCGCCGCGCTCCCTGCTGCAACACTATCGGGGATATCTTTTGGAGACTCAGCACATCCGCATACATAGATGCCTGGAACCGTGGTGTCTACTGGCGTGATAGTTTCATTCTCAACGGTGAGAAATCCGTCACTATCAAGTGTTAAGCCCATATGATTGGACAGATTCTTCAGTGTCTTAGGAGGCAGGATTCCAGGACTGATTACAACAAGCTCATGTTCTTTCTCCAGGAATTTGCCACTCTCCGTGTCCTCTACACGCACAATGACATTCCTGTTCTTTAGATTCTCAGAAACCTCACCAACACGACCCCGGATGAATTTGACTCCAAATCGCTCTTTCGCCATCTCCTTGAACTCTTCAAAGCCCTTACCAAATGCTCGAAGGTCTGCATAATAGAGTGTAACATCCTTCACATGGTCGTGAGCCAACTCAAATGCCATAACAGCATTTTTGATTGAGTACATGCAACATATGCGAGAGCAGTTAGGAACGCCCTTCTCAACATCTCTGGCACCGACACACTGAATGAAGCCAAGTGACTTTGGAATCTTGCCATCACTTAGACGCAGGAGATGTCCACCAGTTGGTCCAGCAGCATTGATGATTCGTTCATATTCCAGTGCATGCATGACATTCTTGTACGTGCCATAGCCAAGTCGGGGATACTTGGTGACGTCATAGAGCTCATAGCCCGTAGCGACAACAATTGCCCCCACAGGAATCTCGACCTCCTCATCTTCTGCATCAAGCAGTATTGCATCTCTGTCGCAAGATTTCTCGCACATACCACATTTGATACAATTCTCAGTGTCTATTGTGTAGACCAATGGGGTGCTCTGTGGAAAGCCGATGTATATGGCTTTACGAAATCCGAGATCTTGATCAAACTCGTTTGGCACCTCGATTGGGCAATGTGGGACGCAATCACCACATCCTGAGCACTTCTCTTCATCTACCTTTCGGGCCTTTCTTAACACCCTGACACGGAAGTCTCCTGCCTTACCAGTGACTCCGACTACCTCGGAGTATGTGAGCAGTTCGATATTGGGGTGCCTAGCAACTTCAGATAGACGTGGTGTCAATATGCACGCACTGCAGTCGAGCGTTGGGAACGTCTTGTCTAGCATAGCCATTACCCCGCCTATGGAGGGAGACTTCTCGACAAGTACCACCTTGTAGTTCTGGTCAGCTATGTCTAACGCAGCCTGCATGCCTGCGACTCCGCCTCCTATGACCATAGCAGTTTCAGAAGGCAATAGATGGTCGTATGTTACTTGGTCACCAGCGATTGTCATTTCTTGGCACCTCCTTTCTTGGCTGCCTTTTTGGGCGCAGCCTTCTTCTTAGATACTGCCTCTTTCTTTGGGGCAGCTTTCTTTGGTGTGGCTTTCTTTGGCTTTCCTCTTCCATTCAAAGGACTAGGTCCTAGTTTCTTAATAATCTGAGTCATTTCAGTGATTCCATCAGCCCACTGCTGACCCTCAGAGGCACTTGCCCACAACAGCCTAAGCCTATCAGGGTGAAGCCCCATCATATCCATCGCCGTAGACAATGCATCATAACGGACCTGAGTCCGATAGTTCCCCGTCGAGTAATGACAATCACCGATGTGGCAACCGGTAATCATCACACCATCAGCACCATTCTTGAATGCCTGAAGCACCATTGATGGATCAACTCGACCCGAGCACATTAGACGGATGACTTTCGCATTTGTTGGATATTGGATACGTGAGATCCCTGCTAGATCTGCACCTCCATAGGAACACCAGTTGCACGTGAATGCGACGATATTAGGTTCGAACGATTTGCTCATTATGCAACACCTCCTCTAGCACGAGCCGCACTTTCCACTTGCGGCATGACTTGGTCCTTGCGATAGTGACGCATGTCTATAGCGTTTTGAGGACATCCACCAGCACAAGTTCCGCAGCCTTGGCAGAGCTCGAACATGACTTTTCGCTCCGGACCTTCACCAGTGATTGCTCCATATGGACACATGTCATTGCACAGTCCACAGTCGATGCAGGCCTCAGTGTCAATGTCAGCAAAGATAGGCTCAACAAGAAACTCACCAGGAGCCATCAGAGCCTGTGCTCCAGCAGCTGCAGCCTTCCCATACGCAACAGCCTTTGGAATATCCATTGGGCCAAGCACAGCTCCAGCCAAGAACACACCATCTCTGAATGAGTCAACTGGCCGCAGTTTGGGGTGTGCTTCCATGAGGAATCCTGTTTCACCTTGAGATACATTGAGTTTGCGTGCTAGCTCTTCAATGTCAGATGGAGGTAGGATTGCAGATGCAAGCACCACCATGTCATAAGTCACCTCAAGGCGCTCTCCTGTGTAGAGGTCTTCTGCTAGCACCTTCAGGTTCTTTGTCTCTGGGTTCTGTTCGATCTCCGATGGCCTGCCCTTAATGACAGTGACGCCCATTTCTCTAGCTCTACGATAGAGACCCTCATACCCGAGACCATGAGTGCGAACATCCATGGCGAAGATATGAACGTCTGCGTCAGGGTATTTTTCCATGATTTGGGTTGCCTGTTTGAAAGAGTTCTCACAGCCATAATAGCAGCAGTAGTCCTGGTCCATCCTGCGGTCTCGAGAGCCTACGCATTGTACGAAGGCAAAGCGTTTAGGCGTCTCACCGTCGGAGGGCCTCTTCACCTTTCCATGCGTCGGTCCAGCTGCGTTTGTGAGTCGTTCAAGCTGAACATTGGTAATGACATTTTGAAAGACGCCATAGCCAAATTCCCTGGTCTCTGAGGGGTCATAAATGTCGAATCCGGTTGCTACTACAATGGTGCCGACATTGATCTCGGTGATCTTGTCTTGCATGTCATAATCAATAGCTCCAGTTGGACAATGCTTCTGACACACTCCACATTTGCCCTCGGTTATCATTCTGCATTTCTCGGGGTCTATGGTATATGTAGAAGGCACTGCCTGTGGGAATGGCCTATAGACAGCTTTCCTCTTAGCTAAGCCAAACTCGTACTCGTTGTCGACCTTTGATGGACACTTCGTCTCACACACGCCGCATCCGGTGCATTTCTCAACGTCGATGTATCGTGTCTTCTCCCTAACTCGGATTGTGAAATTCCCAACGTATCCATCTACACTCTCAACCTCACTGTAAGCCAGCAAGTGTATCTTTGGGTGACGGCCTACCTCGGACATGATAGGTCCTAGAATGCAGATACTACAATCATTCTGTGGGAACACCTTGTCAAGCAAGGCCATTTGCCCACCGATAGTAGGTCGCTTCTCAATCAGATAGGTTTCAAACCCAGCCTTTGCTAAGTCTAATGCAGCCGAGATCCCGGCTACACCTCCCCCAATGACCGCAGTCTTCTGTATCACAGGGACTGTCTGGCGCATGAGTGGTTCGAGATTCTTGACCCTCTCCACCGACATTGCCACGAGTTCCTTCGCCTTTGTTGTGGCTTTCTCATTTTGGCCCATGTGGCACCAAGAAACATGTTCTCGCAGGTTGACCTGATCGTAGAGATACGGGTTCAGACCAGCATCCTCTACACAGGCTCTGAACACAGGCTCATGGGTCCTAGGGGTACAAGATGCAACAACGACCCTGTTGAGATTGTGCTCCTTGATGGCCTCCTTGATGTTCTCCTGGCCATCGTCTGAACAAGCGAAGAGCAAGTCAGTCGAGTGCACTACTCCAGGTAGCTTCGCTGCGAACTTCGCAACTGCAGGACAGTCCACTGTTCCATTGATATTCAATCCACAATGGCAAGTAAATACACCAACTCTAGCTGTATCATCGCTCATCACTTGCCACCTCCTTCAACTGGCGCACCAGCCTTGAGCTTAGCAGCAAATGAGGCAGTGCTGGCGGTGTGTTGTTGAAGGCCAATCTCCTTCGGACTGAAACCAAAAGCAAGGGCAAGCAATTGAGGATAATGAAGAACAGGAATGTCGAGGTCCTCGATGCCGAACTTGTTTTTGATAATCCTCTGTCCCATGTCATGTTGAATGTGACACAAAGAGCATACTGTGACAAGAGCATCAACATCAGCCTCCTTGGCATCAATCAGACGATCCCTCAAGACCTCATCAGCAAGATCGTCTTCGGTTCCTCTCAGAAGGCCTCCACAACATCTGTGTCTTCCAGTGTACTGCTTACTTGTAGCACCTAGGCCTTCAAGGATCTCATCGGCGAATGTAGGTCTCTCAGAGTATTCGATATTAAGAATCTCGTGTGGTTTGAGCATATGACAGCCGTATCTCAATCCAAGGTCAATGCCTTCGAAATCTTTTACAATCTTACTCTGAATCACGTCTAATCCAATCTGGTTGTAAAGAAAGTCAACTAGATGAAACGCTTCTACGGTTCCCTCATATCTCAGACCAGCTGTTCTAAGGATGTTGTTAATTTGGTCATGCACTCCAGGATACTTCTCGATGGTATGATTCACTCTTTTGTAAGAATGAAAGCACCCACTGCATGGAGTCAACATGTCGAGTCCCATCTCTTCCGCCTTTGCAAGATTTCTGGCAGCCATTGCACGACTCGTTGCTATGTCAAGAGACTGCATCCAGAAGGGGGCGCAACATGTCTCATTCGGAACGTCAACTATCTCAACATCAAGGTGTTCCAGGACTTTGCGCGTGGCAGCTTCATATCCAAGTAATGAGCGTCTTGAAGGAACAAGACAACCCCAAGCGATTGCCATCTTCATTATGTCCTATCCCTCCCTTTGTAGAGCGCTAGTATTTTATCAAAGCCAGAGGCTTGTATGATCTTAGCAATCTCATCCATCGCAGGCTCCTGCAATGGTGGGAGATCCAGCTTGTCGCGCATCTTATTCACAGCAAAGGTCATGGGAACGACTCGGCCGTGTTCAACAACGGTCTTTGCCATCTCCAAATAGCCCTCTGCGGCGTGTCCTTCTTTTACTGCCATGTTTCGTAGTATTGTCACAATGTCGGTGAAGTTGACCTCTTGGACGCACCGTTCTTCACAAGTGAAGCATGCAGCACACATCCAGATGTCTTCACTTGAGAGGACTAAATCCTTGAGCCCAAGCAAAACATTCCCAAGCACTTTTCTGGGTCTGTAATCAGTCACTGCTCCGACTGGACAACCTCCACTGCAGGCTCCACATTTCAAGCAACGTAAGAGCCCCTCTCCCCCAACTTGATTTGCAACCTCATACTTGAATGCCCGATCTACATCTTCATCTCGTATGGGAGCATCATCTCGTTGGGTCCTGATTTCGTCAGTCTGTCCCATGTTCGTCACCCAGTACCCCTGTTCCAGATCCCTGATGAGCTGCTGATGGTGTCGGGGTTCAATCCAGTGTTTGCCTCGATGACGCGGGACAAGTAAGATACATTGCCACGCTTTCGATGTCCTTCGTTGTATCAGGTTTCATGTCCGAATTCGTACAAATGGATATGTGTAAGTCATTCTATTATATCTCTGACGATTTTGGATTGAGGAGTTAAGAAGAATAAAGCTTGTGTTTTCAAACATCTGATGTACTTATTTGTCTGATAAGCAACATTCTACACATATATGGTGTCTTCACGGTTTGAGAGAGTCTTGAATGGAAATTAAACTCATTTCGTCTCAGTCTGCATGGAAAACGATACCTGCCAGAAGATAATGATTGGAATAGTGCACATTTCAGTCAGCAAGTCATGTCATAAGCATAACATAATTGCTGGAATATTGTTATGATTTCGTGCATGGCATGAATCATATCGAAAACTGGCTGGCCATCCTCAAAGTGATATAAGTGGGATTGAATAAATGAGTCTTGTGACTAATTTGGCGGTATCGGAACCTCTGGAGTTAATTGAGCAAGCACTTCGTTGTGAAGATTCTGATCGAACTCCTGTTGTGCCCCTCGTTGGACTCCACTCCTCAGTCTACTCTGACATGGATGTGCTAGATCTAGTCCAGGACGCAGATGCACAATCAAAATCACAGCTGATGGCTTTGCGGAAGTTTGGCTATGATGGTGTATTTACGTGCATGGACTTGACGATGGAGGCTGAAGCACTTGGAGCTGCAGTTGATTTTCCAGAGAATGCATTTCCATACGTACGGCAGCATCCAATTGATGAACCACTTGATATCCTAGAATTAGAGATGCCACCTGTGGTTGATACTCGGATGAACATCTTTGTTGATACTGCCGAGAAACTCGTGAAAGAGGTTGGAGAAACCCATCTTGTGAGTAGCTACATGATAGGACCTTTCACACTAGCAGGGCATCTTCTTGGAGTTGAGGAGATGCTTGAGTTGTCGATGGAGGAACAAGACCAGACAAAATCAATCGTCGGACATTGTCAAGAACTGTTGGTCCCATTAGTCGAGAAATTCGCTGAAGTTGGAACTCACAATATCGTCATTCTCGAGCCAACGGCCAGTTCCAGCATTATATCTCCACGATTCTTTCAGAAATACTCACAGCCATACCTCGCGAAACTAGTCGATGGTATTCAGAGAAGGGGTGCAAAGGCAACAGTGCATATCTGTGGAAATACACTCCCCATTATTTCTGCAATGTGTGATACGGGAGCTGATGCCTTGAGTCTTGACTCAGTGGTAGACTTGTCTGAAGCAAAAGTGAGATCAAAGGGAAGGTCTGGCATCATGGGGAATGTGGATACATCACTCATGCTCACAGGCACTCCAAAGGAAATTCACGATGCAGCACGAGATTGCCTAGATAAGGCGGCTAAAGGAGGCGGGTATATTCTGAGTACCGGCTGTGACCTTCCGCTAGAAACTCCCCCTGTGAATCTTCAGGCACTTGTTGATGTTGTTGGAGAGGTCTGAAAGGGCTCTAGCTTCCTGAAACTAGTTACGAGCTGAAACTGCTTATTCTGGCCTTCAAAGAGCATAGAAGATATTAGTCTGTTACTTCTTGAAAATGCCAAAGGCACCAGTTTCGGGGTGTGTGTAGAGAATGGATGCACGACATATTGAGATTTTGAAGAGTCTTGGAGTTGATATCAACGAAAAGAACGCAAAAAATAGTCAACATTGGATTGAACGGACAAAATCTCACGCGCTGGCTACTCAAAATAGGGAGGTCTACGGATTCATTGATCATACAAGAGGCGAAGGAATCCGAATGTATGACATTGACGGAAATGAATACTTAGACTTAGCTTCAGGAGTCGCTGTCAGAGCGATGGGACTTAGATACAAGCCATTTATCGAATTTGAGTCAAGTATTGTTGATGTAGTTCATGAGATTATGTCAAACAACTGGGACTCAATACCTCAGACCGCGTTCGCAGAGAAACTCATATCGATTACTCCGGGGACTCATGAGAAGCAGGCATCTATGACCACTTCAGGAGCGCGAGCTGTTGAAAACTGCATGAAGTCTGCAATGGATAGATCAGGTCACCAGAGATTCATAGGCTTTCGGCCTTCGTTTCATGGTCGCACTGGCTATGCCTTGGCGCTGACTGCTTCAAATAAGAAGCACAAGGCAGGATTTCCTCAAGGTGTAGATGTGACGCGCGTGTTCTATCCCTATTGTTATCGTTGCCCATATGGTCAGAATGCAGAGGACTGTAATGTCGAGTGTGCTGAGGCACTACGAGGAGCGATAGAGGTTGAGGGTGATGACATAGCAGCTACAGTCATGGAGTCGGTCTGCTGCGAAGGAGGTTTCCTTATTCCTCCAAAGAAGGCAGTCAAGGCAATCTATGATATAACCAAGGAATATGGAGGACACTTCATTGCAGATGAAGTTCAGGCAGGTATGGGTAGGACAGGAAAATGGTGGGCAATAGAGCACTTTGATGTAGTCCCAGATTATATTGCAATGGGGAAAGCGATAGGTGTTGGATATCCACTCGGTGCGAGTGTGGGTCCAAGCCCCATGTTCTCAGCATACTCCCGACACTCAGAAACCTTTGGTGCTGAACCAAAGATGGCTTTGCAATGTTTATGGCTTCTCAAGCATCTTGAGGACGAGAATATCCTAAGCAAAAATGCCGAGAAAGGGGCGTACATGACAAAACGTCTCACAGAACTCAAGGATAAACATGAAGTGATTGGCGATGTCCGTGGACTTGGCTTGATGACAGGCATTGAGTTTGTGAAAGACAAGAAGTCAAAGGAAAGAGATCAGAAAACCCGGAATGACATTGTTAAGAATGCAGTGCATAAGTATAAGCTCTGGGTTCTCGCAGCTGGTCACAATGTGATACGGTGGCTTCCAAGCTACATCATCACAAAGGAAGATATTGACGAATGCCTTGATAGGTTTGAGAAGGCGATCATTGACTCCAGCAAGTAGAGTGGTGATAATAGATGAAAAATGACAACAGATGGAACGAGCTTTATGATGTTGAGCATCCACCCCTAGTGGGTTTTGAAGAGGGAGAGATGCAGAAAGTATACGACAGCTCTAGTTTTGGAGTAGCCTCAAACTACAGCAAGCTCAAGCGTATTCTCCTGCATCGACCAAGTGAGGAGGTCAACGTAGTAAAGGAAGACCCAGTCTTTTGGCTGTGGGACGGTGTACCTGATCTAAAGATAGCACAAGAGGAGTGGGATGGACTAGCCAATCTGATACGAGATAATGGTGTAAAGGTTGAGATATTGGAGGAAGCATACCCACGCTGTGCTAAGCAATACTTCTGCCGCGACCAAGCGACGATGACACCTTGGGGGGTCATTATCAGTAGAATGGCTCTGACACAAAGGTGGGGAGAAGAGCAGCTCTTTGCGAAGAAGATGTGGGAACTGCAAATCCCAGTTCTATCAATGGTAACTGGAAAAGGTATCTTTGAAGGAGGAAATTACATCCCACTTGATCGAAACACAGTGGTCATTGGAAGAGGAATAAGATGCAATGACAGCGGCATCAACCAAGTGAAGAATGTTCTTGAGCTGATGGACATTGAAGTGATAGTGATAGACGTTCCTTCATATCTTGAACACTATGGTGGATATGTCCATGCAGATGTATGTTTGAACCCTATTGACAAGGACTTGGCACTGGTATATCCTGAGGGTCTACCATATTGGTTTCTAAACGAGCTCAGAGACCGCGGGTATGACATGATAGAGGTTGAACGTGAGGAGGTCTTGAAAATGGGGACGAATGTTCTACCGCTTGATGCAAAGAAAGTCATTCTTTCCAAGGGAAATCCTATGGTCAAGAAACGGTTAGAGGATGTAGGGGTCAAAGTATTCGAAGTAAAACTTGATGAACTCAGAAAGGGCGGCGGAGGTCCTCGCTGTCTTGTAATGGAGCTTCTAAGAGTCTAAAGGAGAATCAGAAAAATGAAGCCCTTCGTAGGTAGAGATTTTCTTACACTGATGGACTACAACAAAGAAGAGATACTAAGGATTATCGATCTTGCTGATGAGCTGAAGAATATGCGTGCAAAAGGAGAACCACATGCATATCTACAAGGGAAGACTGTCGCGATGATCTTTGAGAAGCACTCGACTAGAACGAGGCTCTCATTCCAAGCTGGCGCAGCTCACTTAGGATTACAGGCCTTCTACATGGATCCATCAACGATGCAGATCTCCAGGGGAGAATCGCTAATAGACACTGCGAAAACTATCGATAGGTATAGTGACGCCTTAGTGATTCGGACTCACGAACAGGAGATCGTGGATGATTTTGCAAAGTACATGGACCGACCGGTACTCAATGCACTGACCAATGAATCCCATCCATGCCAGCTTCTTGCAGACATTCAACATGTACGAGAAAAGAAAGGTCGTCTAAAGAATCTGAAAATTGGATATGTGGGTGATGTCTGGAACATGGCGCATTCTTGGGGCATTGTGAGCTCAATCTTTGGTTGGGATATGATGTTTGCACTGCCTGAGAAATACAAGCATCTGTTTTGGCCACGAGCTAAGGAATTCATTGAGAAGACCAATCAAGAAACTGGTGGGAATCTTACACTGACTCATGACCTCAAGGATGCTATCACCGATGCAGATGTTGTAGTTGGAATAACATTTGTTAGTATGACTCGAGGAGCAACTGAGGAGGACATGAAAAAGAAACTAGCAGATTTCATGCCCTATCAGATTAACGCGGAGGTCATGAGTTGGGCGAAGAATGATGCCATCTACATGCATTGTCTACCTGCGCATCGTGGAGAAGAGGTCACCGATGAAGTCATTGACGGCCCGCAGTCATTTGTATTCGATCAAGCAGAAAACCGTATGCATACCGAAAAGGCCTTGCTAGCATTGCTAATGGGAGGAGTCGAATAACCCCTCACGCACATTGATGAACGTATCTCGGCGATAAATGATGCAGTCTATTGGATGATGGCTACTTCAGTGTCTGCAGCATCTCGTCAAACAATGCAAGACCACGCTTCAGTTTGTCTTCGCTATAGCCAAAGCCTATTCGCAGGTATGTTGGCATCCCAAAGTGCTCCCCAGGAATTATGAGCAAGCTCTTCTCCTTCAACAGACGATCAACTAGCTCCAGTGAACTAATAGACAGATTGTGCTTAGGAAAGCAGATGGCAGCCGCACCGGGAGCAATGCACTCAAAGATTTCGCTTCGTTCATCAAACCAGTCCTTCATGACGCTCCAGTGGCGTTTTACGATACGACTTGTACGATCGAGTATCCATTCTCTTGTCTTTGGCTGCAGGGCATAGGTGGCTAACTTGTCACTCAATATTGTCGGACATATTGTTGTATAGTCTGAGTATGACCAAAGCTGTTTTGCATGTGGCTTAACTGGTGCGACAATCCATCCAAGCCTTAGTCCTGGTAGACCGTATGACTTTGAGAGACTATTAGTGACAATAGCCTTCTCACTCAGGTCGTATATGGTTGGAGTCATAGGCCCTTCCAACTCCGCACCTTGATAGATTTCATCAGAGAGGACCCAGACGTCAGCATCCTCTGCAATCTCAGCAATTCCCTTCAGGTACTCAGTACCCAAGGTTGCCCCCGTTGGATTATTGGGATTGCAAATTGCTATTGCTGCTGTTTTCTTTGTTATAGCCTTCTTTAGTTCTTCAAGATCGGGTATCCATTGTCCTTCCTTCATTCTTAGGTGGAAGGGAGCGACAGATCCACTGAGTCCTTTTGTAACACCATAGACCTGCATGTAGTTTGGAAGCATCATGACTATCTCATTTGCACCCTCCTGCTCGTGCAGGAAATTCCAAATGCAGATGAAGTTCGCTTCCGCACCCCCATTGGTGACAACGACATTGTCTTCATCAGCGCCAGGGTACATACCTGCTATCGTTTTTCTAAGAGGTATAGTGCCATTTGTTTGAGAGTAGCTGAGTTTAGTCTGAAGGATCTGCATCCTTTCTTTCTCGTCCGGGATGAGGTCAGTGATAGCCAATGGCTCAACCCCACTCTCAGTCAAGTTAATGTCTACTCTGAACTCCCACTCTGATTGCATTCTTTCCATCTCAAAGGCTTCTAGCTTCATCAATGTCACCCAAGAGCAGCGAAACGCTACTTCGATTCTGCCAACCAAATCCGAGCTATATAAGAAGTCGGATGTTTGTTCAGTTGCCCAGCAATGAGGAGTAGCAGTCATGAATCAATCTGAAACTGTTTCTTCACTGGTTCAAGTCATAATCGCTGGAAATCGAAAGGCAGCCCCTGAACTAGCAAAAAAACTCCTCCAGTCAGGCATGGATGCGTATGAAATAGTGACTGCTGCATGTTCACCAGCCATGGAACGGGTGGGTGAATTATACCAGGAGGAAGAATACTTCGTTCCTGAAATTCTCATGTCTGCAAAGGCATTCGAAGCAGTAATGGAGATTCTAAAACCCTTGTTATTGGAGGCTCAAGGGCAATATAGCGGGACGGTAATTCTTGGGGTGTGTGAAGGAGATATTCACACCATAGGGAAGAATCTCGTTGCTACGATGCTTGAAGCAGCGGGATTCAAGGTGATAGATCTAGGTAAAGATGTTCCAGTTGACAGGTTCATTGATTCAGCTGTCGAATACGATGCTGACATAATCGGTGCTTCAGCACTGATGACAACCTCGATGATTGCGATGGAAGATATTGTTGACAGAGCCAAGACAAAGGGAATCCGATCAAAGATCATGGTGGGAGGAGGGCCTGTTACGCAATCATATGCTGACTCTATTGGGGCTGATGGCTATGGCAAAGATGCCAAAGAAGCAGTTGATGTTGCCAAACGTCTGATGGAGGGGTAGAGGATTCAAACATCGAAAGAACTGGTAGATATTGCATTGAGTGGAGGAATCCCAGATAGAGTTCCAGTCTCTATCGTATCATCTGCTTGGGTCTTCAGCACATATGGACTTGACTTGCAGACTGCATACAAAGATGCGGAAAGGATGACTGAAGTGTGGCGTGGTTTCAATAGGGATTTTGGTGCAGATGCAATTGTACTGTCTCTAAGCTCTACGGTCATACCCTCCTACTTCGGAACAACGTGGAAGTTTCCCAAGTCTGGTTTCCCATTGTTGATGGAACCAGCAGTCAAGGAAATGAGTGAACTAGAAGAACTGCAGCAAATCGACCCCTCCAAAGATGAACAGCTTCAAGCTTGCTATAGACATGGAACTCAACTTGTCGAGGAATTCGGAGATGAGAGATGCGTCTGGTTCATGACTACTGGGCCGCTGTCAAATGCAGCCCGGATAACGGAAACCGAGTTTATGATGGAGTGTCTTATTGAAGAGCCAGATTTTGTCCGAGACCTCTTCAGATTTAGTGTGGATGCATGGAAGATCGCAGTAAAGCCCATCTTAGAAATGGGTGTAGATGTTGTGGACTTCTCATCTTCTCCAGGTTCTCCAGATCTGATATCCCCTCGAATGTATCGTGAGTTCTTTTGGGAGTTTGATCGAGAGGTCATACAATGGATTCATGAGTATGGAGCTAAAGCAGTGTTTCATATCTGTGGAAACACCCTCCGAATTATTGAGGATATGGCGAAGACGGGAGCTAATGGATTGAGCATCGATTCGATGCTTGACATGTCTCTTGCACGTGAAGCCATTGGGAAGAAAACAGCCCTGGTTGGCAACTTAGACCCCGCAAATATACTCATGAATGGCACACCTGATGATGTGATAGCTGCTAGTCTAGAAGCCATGAAGATTGGAGGAATCAATGGAGGATTTGTCTTAGCCCCTGGGTGTGATGTGCCGCCCACCTGCCCGAGAGAGAATATAGCAGCGATGATTAACACTGCCACAGAGTATGGAGGATATCCACTAACGTATTAGAAGATTGGATCATGTCCAGGGTTCTAGAGATACGATAATCCGATCAACAGCCGCGTTTATCTTTTCACAGGTCTGCGCGTAGGAGAGCCTCAAAAAGCCCTCTCCTCCTGAACCAAAGGAGGCACCTGAAGCAGTCAGGACTTTTGCAGCTGATGCAAGATACATCATGGCTGTGAGTGAACCTGATTTATCAAGGTCTTCAATTCGAAACAGATACTCAGGAAGCTGCTGCAAGAATGTTTTCCCATCAGTCTTGAAATAAGCCCTCATATCCTTCTCATGGGTCTCCACAAGTTCCTGCACATTGGCCATTAAGAAGAAGCTGCCCTTTGGCATTGTTGTACTAATGAATGGAACCTCGTTATTGATACGATCGACTAGTAGCTTCCTTCGTCTATCATACTCTTCTACCATCTCCTTAACACAATCCTGAGGCCCGTTTAACGCTGCAACCCCGGCTGCTTGGGAGGTTGTCGGTGCACATATCGTACTATATTGATGGATTTTCTTAAACCCTGCAATTATCTCTTGAGGACCTATGACCCATCCCAATCTGAATCCAGTCATTGCATGGCTTTTGGAAAGCCCGTTTATTGTAACGGTTCTCTCAAACATCCCACTGAATGCTGCAGGACTTGTGATCTTCACGTCATCATAGACTAGCTTCTCATAGAGCTCATCTGAGAGAACAAGGAGGTCATGGTCGACAGCAAGGTCTGAGACCGCCTTCACACTTTCTCGGTTCCAAACTCCACCAGTTGGATTATTGGGTGAACAAATGATGATCATTCTGGTCTTCGATGTGATTGATTCCGCTATCTCATCTGTGGATGGTACGAAGCTAGCTTCTTCGAGCCCAGGAACTGTGACTGGTTTTGCCTCTGCGATTCGAATGATCGGCTCATAAGCCAAATATGCAGGAGTCGGAATGACGATTTCATCGCCCCTGTTAACACATCCGAATATTGCTCCAAACACTCCAGGACTAGTTCCTGCTGTGACCATCACTTCAGATTCCGGATTGACGTCAAACCCGTTGTCACGTTTTGTCTTATTCACTATTGCTTCTCTAAGCTCAATTGTCCCAGGATCCGGAGTATAGTGTGTGTCACCTCCTTCTAGAGATTTTATTGCCGCTTCGACTATGTGTGAAGGAGTTTCGAAGTCTGGCTCCCCAATCCCCAGACTCAGAATGTCTTTGTCTTCTCCTACATGTAAGAGAAGGGCAATGCCACTCGGAGGCAGTGTTTCAAGATTATCTCGTATTTTCGCCAATCTCATCATTTCCTCGACTATAATTCCAGAACCTTGGCAACGAACTCTGGAAAGTCCATCATCTCTATATTACTCTCACTGCGTTCCACAGCTTCTCGTAAATTGAACGTGCAGAAGGGACATGCTGTTGTCAAAACCGATGCTCCAGTTTCCTCAGCTTCTTTGATTCTCGTTTCTGCAGCTCCCCTTGCCAGTTCTCTGTTGGTAGATCGCACCCCTCCCCCAGCACCGCAGCATGAAGCCTTTGCTTCATTCTGATGCATTTCTCGCATCTCCACTCCTGAAATGGATTCGATTGCCTCTCTTGGATCCTCGTAGATTCCCATATGCCTTCCAATGTGGCAGGGATCATGATATGTTACCGCCATTTTTTCACCCTCGGGGAAGACAATCCTATTCCCTTCTACTAGTTCCTTCAATAGGGTAGGAAAGTGTACTACCTCAAATGAGAGCTCCTCGCCAAGAAGCTCTGGGTAATCTGCTGAAATTGTTCTGAAGCATCCAGCACACGCAGTGACAACTCTTGTTGCACCCAGAGCTTTTAGCGCATCTACATTGTGTCGTGCCATTATTTTTCCATCATCAACGAAACCTGTTCTAAAGGCGACACTGCCGCAACACCACTCATCCTCACCAAGCATGGCGAACTCAAGACCCGCATGTTTCAGGACCTTTATTGTAGCTTCAGCTATACTGGGTAACCTATAGGTTGCCATGCATCCAGCAAAGTAGACAAGCATTCCTATCACCCCTCCGCCAGCTTCTTCAGGCGTTCTCGCTGCGTAGCATCTTCACCAAATGGATTGTGAACTTCTCTCAGGTTCTTTGCCAGTTCCTCAGAAACCGCATGGCCATAACCTCGCTTCACCAGCTCCTCACGTGTTGCCTCAATAACTGATGCAATGTCAAGTCCAGAGAGACATGTTGCCTCGCAGTTCTTGCATGTAGTGCACTCATACATTCGCTCCCCTACTTCATCCCAATCTAGCCAACCTTGAAGCAGTGCATAGAGGATTGACATCTTACCCTTGGCACTGTTTGATTCCAAGTTCGTCTGTTTGTAAATTGGGCAGTTGGATTGACACAGGCCGCAGCTGACACACTCCAGGATGATGTGTTTGTGTTCTTCGAATGACATCCTGTCAGACCTCCATGTCCTCATCTTTGACATATGCAGGATATGTGAATCCAACGTCGGTATCACGTTCCTCAGTGTCAAGTCCCATCTTACCAGGATTCAGAATCCCTTGTGGGTCAAACAACTTCTTGATTCGTCTATCAATAGCCAGCTTAGTCTCTCCCACACTCATTCTCACAAAGTTGTTCTTCACAAAACCGAATCCATGCTCAGCTGTGACCACTCCTCCAATGCTGACTACATATTCGAGTATCTCAATCTCAGCCTTCTTCATAGCAGTCCAGTGATCCTTGTTGCTGGGATCAATAATCACTGCAGGATGGATGATCCCAATTCCTGTGTGACAGAACACAGCCACTATGATTCCATGAGAACGAATAATGCGACCAATCTCTCTTATCGCTTCAGCCATTCTTGACAGTGGAACACAAGGATCTGCAGCGGCGAACCCAAACTCGCGGTAACCTGGATGTATCTTCATTACAGCTATATCAATATCGAGTCTTGGAGCCCACAGTATTCTTGCTGTCTCTTGATCGTGAGCAATTGTCACCTGTTCACCGTTGTGCTCTTCAAGAATCTTTTTCATCAGTACTAATTTGCGATCAAGATTCTCCTCATCAAATCCTTCAACATCAGCAACAAAGTTGCCCTCGCATTTTGGAAACCCAAGTTCCATCACATCACTAATGGTGCTGACTGTATATCCGTCCGTGGCCTCAAGAGTACCTGCATCTACCCCAGACATATGAATAACATGAGATGCAGCCATCAAGTCATCAAGATTCTTGAAGAAAGCGCCGATGGAAGCTGCAACCTTCTTCTTCGGTGCTAATCGCAAGATTGCCTTCGTTATTATTCCAAGAGTCCCCTCGGATCCTGCAAAGAGGGCTGATAGATTGTAGCCCATATTATATCTCGGTGCTCTTGAGCCAAGGCTAAGAGTTGAGCCATCGAGTAGGACAACCTCCATTTCCTGTATCCAAGGACCTACTCGTCCATGCTGATATGCATGATGACCATTCGAATCTGAGGCGATGATCCCACCTATGGTAGCCGCATCGTGACTACCTACATCATGAGGAAATGTCAGCCCTTGTTTCTCAAGCTCATGCTCGAACGTTTCATATCTTACTCCAGGTTCTACAATTGCCAGCATATCATCCTTACTGATCTCTAAGATTCTGTTCATCCGACTGAGATCCAAGACAATTCCGCCTCTCACTGGAAGTGAAGAGCCTTGGAACGAGGCACCGCCACCCCTGGGTGTGATTGGAATGCTATCCTTAGAAGCAATCTTTAGGACCTTAGCTACCTGATCCTTCGATGTGGCAAAAACAATGAGGTCAGGGATTGCAAAATAGGGTGTGACATCACGTGCATACGCCACTCTATCGACTTTAGCTGTTACGAGGTTGTTCTCACCAACAACTGATTTCAGCTTCTCAACTGCATCAGACATTTTGAATCATAACCCATTATTTCTTGCGGGCTCTCTTCCTCTTACGTCTTCGCCTTCGGACAAACCATATGACTATGAGTGATATGAACAGGACAATGAAAACGGCTCCATAACCCAGCAGGGCACGCTGATCGAAATATCCACCAACCACATCCAATACAGGAAGGCTGAGTAAGAAGTTGTTTAGTCCCTGTAGTGCCACATCGAGTCCAATTGCTGAGGCGAACATCCCGATGCCACCAGCAATAGCACCAACAAGTGCTGTGAAATAGACCCAAGTGATAAAGGTGGTCTCGAAGTAGAGGAGGTACATCATAAGTCCAAAACTACCTAAGACCACTAGAATGCCGAGATAATCCCTAGTCTTGAATGAGATGTCTTGCACAAAGGTACGATCCTTTCTGGCACCAAAGGCTCTCGCATTGATAGCCACCTCTAAATCCATGGCTCTACGGAACATCAACAGAAGGAGTGGCGTGATAATTGGAATGTAGGCACGTCTTATTTTATCAAAATAGCTAGCTTGGTCTAAGTCAAATCCTCTAATCTTCTGAGCCTCTATGATACTGTCCATGCTTTCCTGAACAAGGGGAACGAATCTGAAGGCGGTCATGAACATGAAAGCCATCTTCTGTGGAACACGAATCCTTGCAAATGCAGCAGTAATTCGAGCAATGGATGACGTCATAGTAAAGATAGGGATTACAGTAACAACAGATACGACACGGAGGGCAATCAGCAATCCATAGAGTATACCTCCGACTGTCATCTCACCATAATTCGTGACAGCTAGGCCAGTATCCGCATCGATAATGGGCCAGTCAAAGAATTTGAAGAGAATAGTCTGATCCCCGAATCTATAGGTCATACCCTGTACGATAAACAGGAATACGAAGAGAAAGGTGAGAAGCTTCAGGAGGAAACCGAGATTCCTCAGCTCAACCTTTCCCACAATCCACCAAACTGTAGCAATACCAATCCATATGATGAGTAGACTAATACTCTCAGTGTTCCATACTTGAATCACCACCAACAGAGCTAGTGCCATATAGAATAGCTTCACAAGAGGGTTCATTCTGTCAAGAGGGGTGTCTTTCTTAACATACTCAAACGCCATGATTATGCACCTCCTGAGGTGAAGATGTCCGCCATCTCGTCAACCGTCACAAGATTTTGCTCAATCCCGTAATCAGCAAGTCTCTGGCATAGCTGTGTAATCTGAGGAGGCTTCAGGTCTGCCTGTTTCAACACATCTACCATTCCGAAGATCTCTCTCTTGGGCCCATCAGCGATTATCTTAGCATCCGACATAATTACAAGTCTGTCAGCATATGTAGCAACTAGGTCCATGTCATGAGAGATCATGATTATTGTCTTGCCTTGGTCTCTCATCCTGGCAGCTATCTGGCAAAGCACATGACGACCTCTGTAGTCTTGCGCAGTGGTAGGCTCATCAAGAATCAGAATCTCGGGATCCATAGCAATTCCTGCTGCCGCGGCAACCTTCCGTCGGTCGCCAAAGCTCAGTCTGAATGGAAAGATGTCCCTCACATCCTCTAGACCGACTTCCTTCATTGCGTTATCGACACGTATTTCTATTTCCTCATCCGAAAGACCGAGGTTCCTTGGACCAAATTCAAGTTCTTTCTGGACACTAATGCTGAAGAGCTGATAGTCAGGATTTTGTAGAATAAGTGAGATGCTCTTTGCGATACTTCCAATAGTGAGTTCACTAGCATCCTCTCCCTCAATTCGGACTACTCCTTGGCTTGCTTCAAGAAGGCCAAGGAAGTGTTTCACCAGCGTAGTCTTACCGCTCCCATTCTGCCCTATGATTGCTATATATTCACCCTTGTGCACCTTCAGGTTAATGTCCTTAAGCGCAGTAACGGGAATTCTTGCTGGATAGGTAAAGGTAACATTGTCCATCTCAAGAACAACTTCCTCAGATGTCCGTGGGGCTAACGGAGGATTCTTCCAGTCAATTTTGAGGAAGTTCTCATCCAATGCCTGCCTGATTAGAGATTCAGCTTCATCAAGGGTGAGAGGTATCCCTCCAGATTTCTTATAGCGCTCTTCAAATCCAGGCACCTTTGCCGCTATTTTTGTAGCCAACGAAGTTACAGAAGGGGGATTAACACCTATAGAGGCAAGTAATTCAGTCTTTGCAAAGACTTCCTTCGGAGTGCCAAAAGCTACTGATTCACCCTCATTTAGAACAAGAATTTTAGAAGCAAGGCGGGCAACCTCGTCAGTCTTGTGACTTGTAATGAGAATCGTCATATCCTCGGTCTCAGATAGGTGGTTTACAACATCAAAGACCTCAGTCGTACCTACTGGATCAAGCTGAGAAGTTGGCTCATCGAGAATTAGAACTTCTGGAAGCATCGTAAGTCCTGCAGCAAGAGCTACCCTTTGCTTCTGTCCTCCACTCAATTCCTGTGGTTTCCTTTCTTCGAGACCTGAGATTCCGCACACTTTGGCAGCCCAATCTGCACGACGGAAGATTTCCTCCCTCTCAACTGCGAGATTTGCTGGTCCGAACGCAAGCTCAGAGGCAACATCAGTCGTAGTGAACTGAGTTTCTGGATCTTGGAGAACCATACATGCCTTCTGGGACATCTCAAGAATCGGAGTTTCCCATGGATCTAAGCCACACATAGTGACTCGACCCTTTTCTGTTCCAGCATATACAGTTGGAATGATACCATTGAGATGGAAGCAGAGCGTTGTCTTTCCAGCTCCATTAGAGCCCATGATACCTAATATTTCGCCTTTTCTCACCTCGCAGGAAACATCCTGCAAGGCCAATGGTCCTCTCTCATACGTGAAGGTAAGGTTGCTGATATTGACGACAACGTCTTCAGCCATATTTCAACACTCCTGAGTAAATGCCAACAAAATTGGCGTGGCATAAATCTGTTTGCTTTCGTTTTGAAATAAAAAAAAGGTGAGGCACTAGCTGATAACAGCCAGTGCTTTGTGCGTCTACCAGATTGCCCTTGGGATTCTCGGCAAGCCACTTCTCTTCAATGCCTCAACAAGAGGAATTGCAATCACAGTTGTGAGGATTGCTAGAACTGGCCACCACCATGAATAGCCAAACATGTTCGACGTAAAGGACAATTCAACCGGATAGGCAAAGATCTGCCAATACGGTGCAGTCCACCAATAGTAGAATATCTCTATTCCTGCGAGCACGCCGAGGAATACTCCGATATACCGCTTCTTGGGGTCGTCCAATCTCGACCATTCAGGCACCCACGACTTCAGAACTGGTGTAAACAACAGAATGAGCCATGGAAGCCAGAAGAAAGTGGTCGAGAGATAGAACAGTGCGTCTGGTGTCTGACCGGGAACTCCTGGAAAGACATACGGATAGACGAACCACATTGCTGTGGTGAATATCACCGAAAGTAGAGTCAGTAAGTACCACCTATTATCATCAGTGTTCATGAACAGAGCAACAAACACTGCTGGCAATATCCCCGTGAGCACCACATCTAAGAGACCTAGCGGAAACATTGCAGGACTGATGAACATCCCAATGAATCCGCCAATGATGGCCGCTATGATTCCGCCAATGGGTCCAAGAATTAATGGACCAATTGCCGTAAATGCTACAGAAAGGGGTACAAAGCCGCCGCCACCAACATATGGAAATACTGGGACGAGGGCTAGAACACCATTTATGGCACCGTAGACAGCGATGAAAGCAATGCTAGCACCGCCATAACCTACGGTTGCTCTCTCTCTAGTGCGTTCTTCTTCTCCCATTCCTAATCTCCTCCGATTCAAAATGAATCCGGATTCAACGTGATTCCAGAGAAAGTTGAACTCCTATTTATTAGTTCGCAGCTTGACGAATTACGTCATTAGTTGGTTATCTTGCCAAGTATCGGCATTAGCCGAGCTTGCCACACACAGATGTATTTTCTCACGTGGAAAGACTTTCAACATGGTCTTTGCACGAAGTCATCGATTCTAAATGGGGTATGAGATATAGTGGATGATTTCACGTTCGGCGTCATTTTAGGCATCCTGAGCTCAGTGTTCTTTGCTATTCAAAATGTCATTGTCAAATGGCTTGGTGAGGATGTGCGTCCTGTCGCAGCCAACTCAATTCGATTATGGGTGTCTTTACCCATTGTGCTAATAATTGCACTTAATCCATTTCGCCAGGCAAATCTAATCATGCCACTTGAAACCATATTGATACTGGGTCTCTCTGTGGTTTTTGCCGCTGGATTTGGAGATGTCATCTATTTCCTCAGTCAAGATAGGATTGGGGTTTCAACAGCTTTTGCAATTGCTAACACCTATCCAATTGTGACCTATTTCTTGGCAATCCTCTTTCTTGGAGAGTTATTCATCCCAGCTAGATTTCTTGGGGTCATTCTTGCTATTGCTGGCATCGTCTTCATCTCACGAGAGCAACGAGATTCAAGTTCTGAAGAAGAAACTAAGCCTGATAATGTAGACAAGATAGGTTATCTTCTCGCAGGAGTCACCTGTGTCTCCTTTGCTTTGGCTACAATTTTGGTCGATGTGGGAGTTACTGGAGTGGATCCTCTAGATGCGAATGTGGTAAGACTCACGCTTGGGTCGGTGATGATTGCACCTGCATTTTACTGGTCAAACAGCAGGGGCATGCCTTTTCCATCTAGAAGAGGCATCAAGATAATGGCTATTGCTGGATTCTTTGGCATGGCTCTAGCCTCGACCTTCTGGGTGGCATCAGTCAAATATGTTGGTGCTACGTTGAGTGCCATCATCGGATCAGTCGCACCCCTGATTGCCCTGCCTTTCTCGGTGAAGCTCCTCAATGAAAACGTGAATTGGAAAATTGGAATCGGCACTATAGCTACAATACTGGGTATCTGGATTACGCTCATTGCTGGATAGTTGGTTGACGCAATTATCTGAGTAGAAACTACTGAAGAGTTAGTTTCTTATTGCCGTCTATCAGTAGTCCGGCTGATTAGAATGAAGATAAGTCTCTTTTACAATGGTAAGGATGAGCAGGTAGAGATTCCTGACTCGTGCAAGACTGAGGTCGTAGAACCAAGAGTCATTCAATTGGACAAGACTGAAGACACGCTGATTAAAGAGGCTCTTGACTATCCGATTGATTCGCTTGCATTGAAAGATTTCCTCGAATCAAACGAATCTTTTCTTGTGATAATAAATGACCATGCAAGGGCTACTCCTACGCCAAAGATTTTGAAACAGGTACTCCCATCTCTTCGAGGGAAACGATTTGGGGTGATAGTGGCGAGTGGAACTCATGCACTGCCATCTGAAGAAGATCTCCGCCAGCAGATCCTAGGCGAGTTTTATGATGAGTTGAGAGAGGACCTTATTTTCCATAAATCACAGATTAGCGAAGTAGTGAATCTGGGGAAAACAAGTAGAGGAACTCCAGTTGAGATTAATAAAGTCATAGAAGATTATGACGCATTCATTCCGATCAACTCTATAGAACCGCATTACTTCGCAGGCTTTACGGGAGGAAGAAAGAGCTTTCTACCAGGAATCTCGAAGTATGACTCCATTGAAGACAATCACTCAATGGCCCTGCTTGACGAGGCCAAGATAATGGAACTGAAAGGGAATCCATTACATGAGGACTTGGAAGAGGCAGCAAGAATTGTAGTTAAGGACCATCCAACCTTTGCCATTAATGTCGTGCTTGATGGCGACCACAATATTGTGGGCGCATATGCGGGAGATGTCTTCAAACAGCTTTACATTGGAGCTGACCTTGCAAAGGAGATCTACTCACCAGTTGCTCAACAAATACCTGATGTACTCATTTCAGTAGTCCATGCACCTCTTGACCAGAATCTGTACCAGGCTCAGAAGGGATTCGAGAGCTGTCTACTAGCAGTTAAGCCTGGCGGCATCATGATCCTTGTTGCTTCATGCTATGATGGCATTGGACCTGATGATTATAGCCAAATGCTTCAGTCCGGAAGTTCACCAGAGAATCTGCTTGCCAAGTTTGAAGAAATCAAGAAGAATTACCAGCTAGGTTGGCACAAGGTGGGTTCAATCCCCCCGTTTCTGATAGATAGGGACCTCTGGATGGTCACCGAATTGGACAACAATTCTCTAGATCGAATCTTCATCAGAGGATTCAGATCGATTCAAGAAGCAATCAACGCTGCGATTCAAAAACTAGGCTCTAACATCAATTTCCTAGTTGTGAAAGATAGTGCTAATGTTTGTCCAATTCTGAAATAAACAGATTAGTCGCATGAAGAGACCCAAATTATCTTCTCCACTAGAGCTATTCGATACTGAAGACAGATGGCTTGATGCAATCACCATACTCTGTTTGAGCTTGTATCAGACGTGATCTCTGATCATCTATCAGGTTGTAGAGTATGTCAGGAGCATCAGAAACATAGTCCCTGTATTCCTTTTCGATTCTATCAAGCTTCGCCAGTAGCTCTGGAACACGAATCATGAACTGCTCCTCATATTGGTCCTGAGAATACTCCTTTTCGAGATGTTCTCTGAAGAGGTTCTGTAAGTCTTCGAATAGTGGAATAAAGCCAGTAGGTGTTTTTCTGGCTTTTGCATCCCCGTGAACTCTTAGATCCATCCACTGAAGCCAGACTCTCTTGTCTGCCTTATCAGTCAAGAATTGACCATTCTCATCACGCTGGAAGTAGTTTACGCTGAATATCTTTGGAGCTTCGGTCAATGATGAGGCGAAATCCAAGTGATTCTGGATGTATTTGCCCAAAGGAATTGAGATGAAGTCCATGTTGGAAAATGCCTGAAATTTGCGAATTCCACTTGGACCCAATGTCGCAGCAGTGGACTCTGATTCCAGACTGGCACCCATTGTAATGACACCATGAGCCCAATCAAATGACTGCTGAACTGGCACCCATGTGTCAGCATCTCGGCCTCCATAGATCACCGCACCAACTTCTACGCCATTTGGGTCTTCTAGGGTCTTGTCCACATTGGGAAGTCCCTCTAGGCCAATCGTATATCTGGCATTCTTATGGGCCAGTGGAATATCCTCACCATTTGCGTCCTTCTTACCTTCGAACCAGTCACCCGAGAAGTTAATTCCTCTATTTGGTGCATCCCGTCCATCTTCTAGCCAGTAAGGTATACCATCATAGCTAACCAGGACATTAGAGAATATGGCGGGTTCATGAGAATTGAGGACTGCCCATATGACTGGATCTCCCTTTGAACTGACAGAACGAATAATGCCGAAGATACCACGCTCAGCATTGGCAGCTGTGGCGACTCCCTCGATGTTCTTGATGTACGCTAAATCATCACCAACTATTGTGCAGCCAGGGATCATGGAGGTACTCGTCTTTCCGCACCCTGATGGAAACGCACCAGTCATGTAAGTCTTCCTTTCATTGGGACCCTGAACAGACATCAGAAACATATGCTCTGCTAACCAGCCTTCCCGGTCAGCTTTTCGAATTGCCAGTCGCAGAGACAGCTTCTTGAGACCAATGGAATTGCCAGCATATTGTGTATTGAAACTATAGACTGTATTCTCTTTGTAGTCTATGGCGACACCTCTGTTCTGCCAATCAATACTCACAGAATGCATTAGCTTTCCAGAGCTGTGAAGCATCTGAAAGATCTCAGCATCCTCTGGTAGCCTCCGAAAGTAGTCATAACCACGCCTATACAAGAGGTCCTCGCTGTGCGCGACATAGAAGGAGTCAGTGATTTGAATAACTGGAATCGAGAATACAGAATCTCTAGGTCCAAGACAGAAGAAGCGAACGACCATCTTCTTGTTTTCCATGCTTCCTTTAAGTCGCTCTTGCACCTTTTCCAGACCCTTCTTCCTATCCATTTGGTTCAGCTGGTCTCCAAGGGTCTCACCCTCAGGAACTAGATAGGTAGTCTGCTCCTTGTCTCGTGCCTGATCATGCAATCCATCAAAGTGAACTGTGTGTGTTGGAATAGCGAGTGGAGTTTCTTCACCTCTAGCAATAGCGGTCTTTCTGATGTACTCGACATCCATTCGACTATCATCGCAAATGAAGACCTTCATCGGGTCGCATAGCTCAATAGTATCTGCGATGAACTTGTGCACACTCTTGTTTGGAATTGTCAGTAATTTGCGCAGATTTGCATCAGTTAGATGCGCCTCCAGTACGGACATGTATTCATTCACGTAAGCACCTCAACTCAAACTAGAGTTCCCAACAAGCGCGCATGCTTTGATTGCATTATAACATCCGCGCCAGCGGCAATGTCGCGAATGGGTCACGGCTTTAACCCTTTCTACGGTGTTAGCTGAACAGGATTCGTGTCAGCACACCTTTGGGTAAGAAGGCAACACTCAAATGTCGGGTAGACGCGAAGGCTCAAAGTGCCCAGCTTAGTGGGAGAAATGACGTTTCAAAAATGTGGAGTGTGTTTCAATGCTCAAGGAACTCAAGTATGATGTACCGAAGATTGAGAAGGGATACTCCGATCATACCCTATACATCAATCTGGATGACAACACAATCAAGATCAAACCCGTTGGCAAAGAAATGAAGGAAACCTTCACAGGCGGAAAGGGCTATGATCTTTGGCTGATGTGGAGCGGACTTCCCAAGGACCGTGTAGTGAAATGGGATGATCCAGAGAATGAGATCTGCATTGCAAATGGTCCTCTAGGAGGAGTGACACAGTACCCCGGTGCAGGTAAATCAATCGTAACTAGCATATCGCCAATGACTGGTATTCCTATCGACAGCAACGTCGGCGGCTACTTCGGACCACATCTGAAATTCTCTGGGTTTGATGCGTTGGAGATTCAAGGCAAAGCTAAGAACGACGTCTATGTGTTCATCGATGGTGATTCAGGCAAAATTGAGATTCATGATGGCTCAGACCTACCAGATACAGCATACGAAATCACACGAGTCCTCACCGAGCGACACACCGCTAAGGAAGGAAAGGACATCTCTGTTGTGTCAGTGGGGCCAGGTGGAGATCACGCATACATGAGCTGCTTAAACTTCTCGTGGTGGGACATGAGAAGGAATATTCCCCGATACAAGCAGGCTGGTCGTGGAGGCATCGGTGCAGTATTCAGGAACAAGAAGATCAAAGCACTCGTTGCTAAGATTGACAAGATAACCTTGGAAATGAACGGCCCCGCAGACATTGAAGGGGTGAAGAAGGTCGGTCGTGAACATTCGAAAGAGATTCTCGACCTTGATGCGAAGCAGAATAGGATGAGAACGATAGGGACTGGGCATTTGCCATCAATAATGGATGAGTTTGATCTCCTTCCCACCAGGAACTTTCGAGCTGGAAGTGATCCTGAGGCAAAGAACCTCTTTGGCGATGTCTGGGAGAACCTCTACACAGACCACTCCAAGGGATGGGATGGTTGCTGGAGACCCTGTGCTATCAATTGCTCACATTGTATCGAGGGGTTTATGCCTAAGACTGGACCCTTCAAAGGAAAGAAGGTAGTTGTGGATGGACCCGAATATGAGACAATCGCGGGGTGTGGTTCAAACATCGGTATTTTCGAACCTCACTGGGTAGCTGAGCTAAACTTCTACTGTGATGCCTATGGTATCGATACCATCAGTTTTGGAACCACCATGGGCTTCGTGATGGAGCTCTTTGAGGAGGGCTACATCAACGAAAAGGCCACTGGCGGTCATGTGCTGAACTGGGGTGCATCAGAAGAAGCACTTGCAGTGCTGCATGAGATTGCTGAGGGGAAGGGGTTCGGTGGCGAGCACTTTGGCAAGGGTGTCGCATATCTCAAGAAACACTTCGCAGATGAGTATGACATCGACCCCAAACACATGCAGGATATCGGTATGGAACACAAGGGTCTCGAATACTCGGAGTATGTGACGAAAGAGAGCCTAGCTCAACAGGGAGGCTATGGCCTCACACTCAAGGGACCTCAGCATGATGAGGCATGGCTCATATTCCTGGACATGGTCCATAACTACATGCCTACGTTTGAGGACAAAGCAGAAGCACTTCATTACTTTCCGATGTGGCGAACTTGGTTTGGGCTGAACGGGCTATGCAAGTTGCCATGGAACGATGTAGTGCCAGCAGATAACGCAGACACTGATGAACCAGCAAAGGTTCCAGGACATGTGTCATTCTACGCGCGCTTCTTTTCAGCTATGACTGGAATAGAATCGAAGGGAGATGATCTTGTTCATAGAAGCGAGAGAGTCTACAATTTCCAGCGAATCTTCAATATCCGGCAGGGGAAGGGTCTCAGGATAAATGACTCAAACCCGCCGTACAGGAGTGTTGGACCTGTTACAAACTGGGAATACGAGAGTCGGCCAGAGAGATATGATACCTTCCTTCAGGAGAAGTGTGGTATCGACTGCTCCAACATGTCTACATCTGAAAAAGTTGCCAAATTGCGTGGTTACAGAGAAGAGCAGTACAAGCTGTTGGCTGATGCAGCGTACAAGCGCCGTGGTTGGACTCGCAATGGGGTACCAACTATGGAAAAGGTCAAGTCTCTCGATCTAGACTGGATTCCTGAAGTTGTTGATATTGTCAAAAAGCATGAAAGCACTGCACCTCCACCAGATACACTGCCTGAGAGTGATGATGCGTGGGCATAACATCGCCAGAAAAAATACCTATACTACAATGAAAAGCCCATACTATTTATCGATGAATGTGAAGGGATAAGTAAGACAAATGGAACCATGGTAGGTTAGGGATATATGCTAATGCAATTTGGTTACACATTTCCGCTCACAATGGTGGCGATGGGCCTTGGTCTTTTGATAATCTATCTCTGTTGTTCAGGCTGTACAGGATCGAAATCCAAGAAATTGAGTGAACCGGAGGACACTGAGGAGCCGTACACTCCTTCGAGGGAAAGAACGTGGACAACTGAAGAAGAAAGGCCAGATCCTCGACCACGAGCGGCAGAACCAAGCAGACCTCCATCAGTTGCTGCAACTACTACGGCGCCGACGATTGGAGACTTCAGGGCAGAAAGGATGGATCCAGTCCTCTTCGAGAAACTCCTAGACGATATGACAAGTAGTGCGTTTACTTTCGAAGTGGAAGGATGGACTACAATGGAACTGAAAGAGAGGATTGACCAAGTACTTCGAGACTCTGGATTCACGGTTGTAAGAAGTATTGTAGAGGATTCCACTGCAGAGAGAGTCGAAGTTAAGATTGGCGGGTGGACTAGACAGGTCAGTACAGACAAAGGACTTGGTGTGAGAATCACACTGAAGGGAGTGCCTAATAGAGATAGGGCATTCTGCCACATGACAGTTTCTGCGGAAGACAGGAGTTTGGTGCTCCCAACAATTAACAAGCTTAGGAAGAAGATAGTATCCTAATCTAACTGCTTCCACAAAAAGGTGACAACAAAAAAAGAAGAGTAAGGAAAGGGAGTATTCACTCACCTTTCCTTTTGAATCGGCTACTGTGACAACTTCTCTGCAATCCTACCCATGCCATAGATGTACAAGACAATCAATAGGATAGCACCTAGGTTGCCTACTCCAATTATCGCCATATCTGCGAAGAAGTCTATTGATGTTGGGAACGATACTGCACCCCACGCATTAAGGAATACATAGGCAGTCACATTGTAAGTGATCCCCAGCAAGAAGACTAAGACCATTAGAATGTAGAATATCTTAGCCAAATCACCAAAGAACTTCCCAATCGTTTCTCCTGTGTATTTCTTAAAGAGTTTGAATAGACCATAACAGAATAGGACTATACCAAAGACAACTAACAAGCCACCACCCATGTATAGGAATGGAGGCATGATATGATTGATGCTCGTTGTGCCAATGAAGTCGTCCAGAACCCAGTTGGCATAGAAGCCAGCTGCTAGAATGATGAAGAGCCCCTTCAGAATGTGAAAGATGTTCTTAATCAAATCCCAGTTGCCCATCCGTGGTTCCAGGATTGGAGCCAAGAAGTACAGTAGACCCACCAAGAGGATCAAGACTGCTGCAGCTGCGTCTGCTGGTACAACGATTAGCCAAACTATTGCATTGACAATAATAGCAAGGCCGAATACAATCCATGCCATGTTTTCTTGGCCTATTGCATAGTAGAGGGGGAACAATAGCCCCAATACAAGTGCAAAGTAGTAGACCCAAACCTCTGCACCCATTGTTGCTGCATATGACGATAGCGCTGTCCATGGCGTGTAAAGCAAGTAGAACAGTACTAACGCAACAGCAGAAAGGTACAGGATTATGGTTTTGAAGTTTATTTCTTCACTCAAAACTCACACCTCTATTGGCCCATAGGCCACTATAGTTAAGTCTCAACATGCACGGTAGCTTATATGGGTGGTGATATCATCGCCGAAAGTCGATACGACAAAAGCCGTATATTTCCCCTATTCTTCGATTAATCGTTACTTTTTTCCCCGATTGGCGCCAGATGCAACTTCTATTTGGGTCATATGATTAATAGGGGCTGTAAGGTCTAAATTGACAATGCAGACAGGCACTGAAATCTACAATATCGGCATTTTGAGCGCATTGGCAGCAACCCTTCTCTTCGGCATCACAAATGTAGTCTACAAGAAGCTCGATAAAGAACTCAGTGCAATTGATATTACATTTACCAGGGTCTGGGTCAGTCTCTTACCTGCGTATTTCTTCGCTATACTTTCTGCAGGAACGTTCGAGTTTGAAGTACCTCCACAATCTATGCTTCCGCTAGGGGTCTCAATGATCCTGGGAATTGTTGCGGGAGACACTGTATACTTTCTAAGTCAAGAACGAATAGGCGTAGCTAGAGCGTTCCCAATAGCGATGAGTTATCCGCTATTGGTCTATCTGCTTGCGGCCCTATTCCTTGATGAGCCAGTCATAATTCAGAGGATTATTGGAGCAGTCTTCGTCGTGGTTGGCGTAGCAGCCATAGCTAGAACTGAAGCATCCCATGAAAATACTGAACAATCTATCGCAGATGATCAAAGAAAGCGGATAGGAGTGCTTTTGGCATTTCTCACAGTGTGTCTATGGGCTTTGAGCGATGTGATTTTCCAGTTTGGCCTTACATCAATAGGAGCTGCTGAAGCTAATTTCTTCAGGATGCTTGTTGCTTCGATAGTGTTGATTCCAATCTTCTTCATCACACATAGAGGGGGCAGGTCACTACCCAGCAGGCGTATCACTCTTCTAGCACTCTTGACTGGACTTTTCAGCATAGCGCTAAGTCTAATCCTCTACAGTTATGCTGTGAAGTTTGTTGGTGCTACAATAACGGCAGTCATTGTCGCATCAGCGCCTATCTTCACGGCACCTCTGTCAGCCATCTATCTGAAAGAGGAGATGGGTGCAAAGGTGGTCGGCGGCACCTTGCTGACAATTATTGGAGTCATATTGGTGGTCATCCTTCTCTAATCAGATATTCCGGATGTTTCCCCTTAGAAGGGGAATGAAGCGGCATCCTTCTTCTGCTGCTCAACATGCTCCATGATTTCCTTGAATGTGGAATGATGCTGTCAATGCACTTCAATACGCTAATAGTCATCTTTTAGAAGGAGAAAACAGGTGCTGTTGGAAGTTGGTTCTAATGAACATCAGGCGCGCAACTGAAGACGATTTTGATGCAATAGCTGAACTCGAACGGTATGTGTACAGTCTACCGCCGGACTACATAGAAATGAGCCGCGAACGATTTCCATACACCTTCCAGGACCACTTGTTGCTTGAGGACAAGGGAGTAGCCGTTGCATCTGCACGATTAATTCCACTTCAACAGAACATTAGGAGTCGCTGGAAGAAGATGGGAGCCTTGGCCATGATTACAAGCTATCCGGAAACACGAAGGAGAGGTCATGTTCGACAACTCACCTCTTACATGTTTCAGATCATGCATGATGAAGGGTACGCTTCAAGTGTTCTCTATCCCTTCAAAGACACGTTCTACGGCGCATTTGGGTATGTGAACTGCCCTCCAAGAATGAGAGTAGTTGCAAATCCCTCTCACCTCAGCAGATGGATGCTGCCGGAAGGATACATTGTGAAGAGAATGTCCATGCTAGATGCAGCTGATCATTACAAGATGCTGTTCAACGAGATCGGGGTTTCAACACATGGTGCAACTGCTAGAGGCGACAAGCGCTGGAATGAGTTGACTACAGGTTCAAGAATCAATGCAGCTGTTGTGTTTGGACCAAAAGGTGAAGCAGAGGGTGTAATGCTCTATCAACACAAAGGATATTCTGATTTTATGGGCGAGGCCAATGTTGGTTCTATGAATGTTAGGGAATGGTACTGGAAGAATCATTTAGCACGAAGTGCGTTGTTGAATTTCGTCTATCTTCATTCAGACCAAATAGTGAAAGCTTCTCTCCCTGCTAATCCATCAATTGATGATTACTATCAATGGATTGAAGGAAGAAACATTCTGGAACTCAAGACTGGACTGACCTATATGGCACGTTGCATAGATGTGCAGGTCGCTTTAGAGGGCTTGCCAACGAAGAGTGATGGTCAGCTCACCTTTCGAGTCAAGGATCCACAGTGCGAATGTAACAATCAGACGTATTGGATAGATGCTAGCGGTGGAAGTATGAAAGTAGAACCAATCGGCGATGCAGACACAGAGATTGCTCTGACAATAAAGGGGGTATCAGCACTTCTCTATGGGACAATGAGTGCTGACGATTTAATTCCATATGATTGGATTTCAGGACCAGTCCCGAAGTTACTCAATGAATGGTTCCCAAAGAAATACACTTGGATGTATGAAGATTTCTGACGATTCATGAAAAGACTTGCGGAATCATTGAGATTCCGCAGTCCTCTCCAAGGGTTATTGACTACGAGCGGGACCAAGTCTCAGCTGAGCGTGCTTATAGTCCCCGGGTTTATCACGAGATGCTATCTGTCGCTTCAAGCGTTCATAGTCCTCCTCGCAGTTGGACTCCAATTGAAATCTGGTCCACTTCAGCTTGATTTCCTCATCCGTGAATACATCAATATCCTTGGGTCCAGCAAGGAGGTCAATATCTGGCTGGACGCCTAGCTTCTCAAGGGTTTCTTCTATGAATCCACCACCTAGGAGAAGCCATACCTGGGCTTCCACATCAAACCAGACATCAATCACATTCCCGATCTTGATTCCATCTAAGTCGATGACCTTTGCCTTCGAAATCTGAGAGAGCTTCCTATCGGTGTCATCAATTGAGTCCTCGCACAGAGTAGTGCAGAGAGTTTCCCCATCTACAGTCAGCGTCACTTTGTCTTCGGTGATAGCATCGATATGGTCGACGCTAAATATTGGATCCTTGTCTGGTCGTAAACCAATTGACTCCAGGAGCTCTTCTACTCGACTTCCGCCCACTATAACGGATTTGGGATTGAGTTTGTTATCGTCAATAGTGAAGATGAAATCGATCACTGTTCCGAGAATTTCACCCTTTGAATCCACCACTGGCTTCTTTTTGATTTCACTGTACTTCATGTTGATACATGGTAACATAGGCATACCTCGATTTGTTAACTATTGTGAAGTTATATAAGACTTGCCCTGTCTTTCTTGTGAAATTCAATGAAATCTATCTGCCTTAATAATCTCTGCTTTCAAGAGGGATAGAAAAGAAATGAGCCCAAAAGGGCTCGCAGTTAAGCTGAAAGTCTAATAGACTTCTCGAGGACTCTGCCGCAGTCTGTCGGGCAGTTGACCGCCCTCACCTAGGACTTCCAGCTCATGATCTCGGCCATAGCGGCCGCCATCACCAAACAGAAAGCCGGTCTTCTGAATCCCGCGAGCTTGGCGTTCAGCTGCTCTTCGCGTGATCATTCCAACATTCGAGGGTACAGACAACAGCAGTTTCTTCTGTGTTTCATCAATGACGAGTAGAATGCTGTCATCACTAGTCGTCCGAGTTGTCTCATGAAACTGCGAGTCATTTTGGTTAAACTCTAGGTAGTATGGCATCTGAGTCTAATCCTCCATATGGGAGTATAATTGATTCTTCGTTGGATGCCATATATACATTCTTTGCGTGAGTACTGCCTATGTAGGCAAGAGGTGTGCAGTGCCACAGTGGGAACACACAACTGCTTCTTCATAGGGCTCAGGAAGGGGAAGTGGAGCGCTACAATTCTGACATTTCAGTTCCTTAATCTCAGACCGTTCTTCTGCTGGAATGTCTAGACGAAAGACCTGTTGAGCAACATCACGGAGTGTCTTTCCAATCTTTCCCGCGGCTTGGGAGACCGCATTAGTTTCAGAGTCGGATAGAGACCCAAGTCCAACAGCCTTGAAGAAATTGTCAATAGCCCTGCCTATCTTTCCGAATAAAGACCCAGCCTTCCATGCCATTACATCGCTTACATGTAGTTCGATAAGTTCGTCATCAGGATGACCAGGAATCTGATATCCCCGCTTCCAGTCAATTCGTTCTGATCTTGTTGCTGATAGCTGCTGACCACAACTGGGACATCCAAGTCGCCATTCCTTTTTCCCAAACCAGCCTTTCTTGATCTTGATTTCCCCAGTATCATACCAACACCTCTTGTGGGCAACCTTGTCACAATTTGGACAAGAGAACAGGAAGTACTTGTCGGGCTTAGCCTGCTGTACCTTTCCAGCTGGGAGTTGAAGGTAGGCAAGGTCTCCTGAAGTATTGTTTAGGAGATATTTTCCGCAGATGAAGCATGTCTTCCCATCAAACTTGGCCATCTTATCAACTGGCACTCTCAATTATGTACGCCTCATGCAGTGCTGATTCTTTTGGTCTTAAAGCCCTTCGCACCAATGCCATAGCATCTTATGACGTTGATACGAAACATTGACGAAGGGAAAATCATAATTCTGTCGTGCTTCATCGCGTAATAGTGACTCATATTAGCATGTAGAGGTTATGCAAGAAGAAGAGGATTTGCCATATGTTCGACTTGATCCAAGAAGGTGAAACAGGTCCGGGTCTTGTAGCGAGGACAATGGTCTA
>JAEOTX010000097.1 GCA_016839605.1 Candidatus Thorarchaeota archaeon
GTCTATCATGCATTCGCTGTCGGAACGACAGAATCTCGCTTGGAAGTTCTGCCTTTGGTTCTCCTGTTTGCTCCTCGCCGTATAGCAATCGTTTTGCATTACTCATCACTACACTCGTGCGCCTTCTCACATCCAGTTTGGCAGAAGCTTCCTCGAAGATAATTCTCAACACATCATCCTGAAGGGATCGAGGGTAATTGATAAGATCGAGGGAAATGGGCGTGTTAAAGAACAGCTTTGTAACTTTGTCCACTATATTAGCAGCATGCACAGAGTTGAGTTTGAGCCCAGGTGGTGATATTCCTGTAAGGTCAGCATGTCGATCTCGGGCCCCCACTTGGCTGATTTTCCGAAAGATTTGTGAAAGCCCAGTTACTAAAGAACCCAATCGATAGGACAGACCATTCAAAGCACCACGGATTCTGTGGATAGAAATCTGAGGAACTCCCACCTTTCCAGCCATATATTCGCGATAGATGCGTGCCATCCCGCCTTTGAACATTGTTCCAGTCATATAGAACACGAATTTCCTGACGCGAATCTGAGTCTGTCTCTCATTCTCGAGATATATAGCACGAACAGGCACATCAACCACGCGAATCCCCTTGGAGTGGAATCGCATCAGCCATTCTGCGGGATATCCATATCCCTTTCGAGCCTTATTCCAATCTATGCGTTGAAAGGCTCTCTTATGGAGGGCAGTGTAGCCCATCTGCGAGTCATTGATGTGATAGTATCCGGACGCCAACTTTGTGAGGATGGAGAGTGTCACGTTCCCCAGAATCCGGCGTGTTGGCATCTCGCGCCATGCATTTCCCGGGGCGTCCTTGGAGCGTCCATAGATGAAACGATTTCCCTTTGTGTAATCCGCTGCGTTCTCAGCAATAGGTTTCAGTAAATTATTGAGATCGCCCCAATCCATTTGGGCGTCTCCTCCTACTACCACAAACACATCGTGTCCGTCCTTGTACGCTTGATGGTATCCGGTTATGATTGCCGCACCTACTCCCTTGTTTGTAAGATGAGGTATCAGTCGAATTCTTGGGTCTTCTTTTGCATAATGCAACACTACATCCGCAGTTCGATCTTGGCTTCCATCATCAATGACATATATGGTGTCCACAGCTTCCGGGACTGGCCAGATAGTCCGGCCAATGAGACGCTCCTCGTTTTTAGCCGGGACCACCACCGCTATCTTCAATGTACCATACATCTTTGGTATTACCTCAAGGGACCTCTAGAGATACAGCGTCCCTTTGAGGTATGCAATCAGCAATCCAAGCTATGGCGCTTAGATCAGGAATTGCCGATTGAACCTCTCCTCCTGACGCGCATCCCTTATCTGGCGTAGACAGTATGTAGGTGGAAGCACTCTCTCCCTGTCCACGATGTGGTCGTGCTTCCTCGAAACAGTAGAATCCTAAAATAAAGTCTTCTAGGAAACTCATCCGCGCGTAAAATCGAAGGAATTTCTCTTAAAAAGGGAAGAATTTCACATAATTGATTTCGAAAACGATCAGATGCGCCGTCAAGTACGCCTTTTCTGTTGTAACATAGGACATCTATCCAAATCTTCCGTGCATTGGTCACTCACTCGCCTAAAAGATGCTGATGAATCAAATGGATTATTTCATTGCTGCATGTATGCAAAGAGAAAACTTATGCTAATCTGCACCTCCATATCTACAAGCTCTTGTACACATAAGTGAGTGCAGATGTTGCACACACAAGTGAGTGAATGTGAAATGAACAGAAGCCGGAATCCTGTTGTAGTAATTGGTGGCGGGGTAACCGGGCATGGGCTAGTGAGATCTTTCGGAGAAAAGGGTCTTGATGTTTTTTTGGTTTCATATAGACGGGGTGCAGTTGTTTTCAGTAAGTATTGCAGGAAGAGCTTCACGACCAATGGCAAGAGAAATGACAGAACAGCCCTGAAGCGTGTTTTGAAAGCGGTCAGCAAAGAGTTCAGCAGAAGAGCTGTCGTATACCCAACCTCTGATCTAGATGCTCTGAATCTTGCAAAATTAAAAGATGAATTGCGTGATGATTATTACTTTGCTGTAGGAAATGAAGAAGCTGTTTCAACTCTTGTTGATAAGAGAAGGTTCTACAATGCATTGTCTACGAACAATATACCCCACCCCAAAACGTACTTTCCTGAGGATTTGAAGGACACTCATCAATTAGGAACTGAATTGGATTATCCAGTCTTCATAAGGCCTTCAATCACGCAGCATTTTGCAAGGGCTTTTCCAAGATTTGGGAAGGGATTTGTTGTACACACACCGAGAGAATTGGCTTACTACTACCGATTGGCAAAACAGCATGGAATAGATGTGATGATTCAAGAGGTAATTCCAGGACCACCAACTAATTCCTATCAGTTAGAGGGATACTACAATGAGAAACACAGTCCGTTTATGATGTTTGCTCGCCAGCGGCTAAGGATTTGGCCGCCGGATTTCGGAAATACCACGCTTTGCATGAGTATTCCAATGGTGAAGTTGGCAGAACAAAGGAGTGTTATCGACCAGTTCATTGGGACCATTGGTTACCATGGACTCATGAGCGCAGAGTTCAAGAAGGATGGCAGAGATGGATCATTGAAACTTCTTGAGATAAACGCCCGGCCCTGGTGGCATTTTTGGCTTTCCGAGAGTTGTGGCGTCAACATATTGTTGACGTCTTATCTAGATGCCATAGGAGAAATGGGAGTACAAGCCAATAGAGAGCAATACGAAATAGGAGTCAAGAGCATGCATCTATCTGCTGACATTAGGGCGGCTGCACACATGATTAGGAACAAGAAGCTGAGCTTTCGGGAATGGTTGTCATCGCTACGGGGAGTACGGTGCTTCTCATTCCTATCACGAGATGATTTGTCGCCGTTCTTAATGTCATCCCTTACTGAGAGTTATCATTTTCTTAGGCTCATACTGTTGAAGAGATATTCAGAAGCGATGACGTGACCTCGCCCCATCTCATGGTAGTGTGACCTCACTCTATCCAATAGTTTTGGGGTTGGCGTTGAACATCATTGATGTTGTGAGCGCCTGCCAATTTTCGAGTGCCAATCTTCTGCGTCACGAATGAGATGTGCCTTTTCTACTGAAATCAGCCAACCTCAAAGTCTTAAACCCGCTTGAGGTCAAGTACTTGAGAATCTTGGAATAACAATCCAGGTGTTTCACGATATGTATTGGGTGCGTATGAAGGACGAACGCCCCGTCAAAGTCTCTGCAGAACTCAGCCTTGTACTTCCACACCTTCAGAAGATCGTCGTCCATGAGACCCAAGTCCTCGATCATTTGGACGTCTTGAGGTCCAGTTATCGGTACTTCCCAAATACGATGCGTTTCTAGTGAGTTTCCTTCTGCGATATACATCGGTCTGAATGGTCTGTTGTAGAATACGCCCCTTCTCCTACCAGTCATCCCGAGTTCATCCAGGTCTGGAAAGCTTGAGTCCACCTTGAAACCCTGTGCGGCCAGAGCCGCAAGGAGTGTGTTGGATCTGAGCGTCCACGGGCTTCTGAATGAGACTACCTCTTCTACTATTGACTCTAGAGTGGTTTTGCCCTTTCTCAGCTGGTTAGCTAGTATCTGCGAGTCTTCAAGAGCGAGTTTCCCATCATGTGAATACCCATGCATTCCTATTTCGTGTTCATCGTCCGAAAGATTGCTCACTGACTTCCGATTCAACCTGTACTGAATAGACTTCGGTACAAAAAACCACGTGGAACGCACACCCACATCCTTTTCGACACCCGCCACTATCTCACTGCCCTCAGTCTGACAGAACTCGGTGTCAATGTCATGTGTGACAAATGCATAAGGTTCATTATTGTCCCTCCTTGCTTTGCCATTCCCGAGGAGGTGTCGTTGAATCAAGTGCATTATTACGTTGCTGCTGGCTCCTACAAGTTGAAGGTCTCTCAACGACTTGATATGGGATGTCTTGTAACGTCTACCCATCCATCTGATACCTCTCCTTAGAGAAACAGGCGCTTGCCAATAGAGTGATAATGCAAATCTTCTCGTCCGGCTCATCCCCGATGAAGGGAATCCCTCTCCTAGGTTAGCTAGGTGCATTTTAAATGGGTCAAATAGAAACCTCAATACTCCGTCATCAAGAGTGATTGCAGGTATCCCGTCTGATATCTCGCAGATTATCTCTCCTTTGAGAGACTCGTGACCGAACGGTGCTGTAATTTGGAATGAGGTGGTTTCGGGTCTCCTGAGAATAATGTCTGTGATCTCATGTGCACGAAATGATATGACAGCGCTTCTCCAGTCAGATGTATCCGGGTAGCTTATTGCATCAAGCCCTTCTGGTACTCCGATTTCCCGCATAGTCTGCCTGGCTACTGCCGCAGATATTTGTCGTTTCCATGCAAACAGAGCAATACCCCCACTTGCCGACACTAATGCTCCCTATTCAGCCTTTTGGAGTATAGATTTTATTCCGGTGGAAGCTACGGTCATCTATATCATCTCTGTTTCTACACTGCCGATATTCATGATTCATCGATTATTAGTGAGTCATCCATCAGCTTCTGAAATTCCCAAACTATTTATCTCGTCGATGAAGATGCTAGTTCCACGCGTGGAAACAGGGTGGGATTCGATTGTCGAGTTCAGGTTTGAATATTGATGTCTTCCTATACAATCATTTTCCGAATGATGTGCGACCTCGGAAAGAAGCACGCATGTTGATGGAGGAAGGTCACCGTGTCCGGGTCTATTGCTTGAGAAACGAAGGCGAGTCGAAACACGAGGTTCTCTGGGGCTCTGTTGAGGTTCATAGGCTCTTTGATGCTACAGTGGTTAGTAGAATCGGCGCAACCAGTCTGTTCCGGTTTTGGATTGCAGCACTTCGAGCATGGACAAATCGAGATGGCCGAACCATCATTCACTGTCACGATTTATCTGCTCTTCCACCCGGTTTCATTATCGCTCTCCTTTATCGCTTCTTCCTGATATACGACTCACATGAGCTTTTTCCGGAAGCAGCACGAGAGCGACATGGATTCATTCCATATTTCATCTTTTATGCCTTAGAGGTGCTATGTTGCTTACGCGTCAATCTGCTAATCGGAGTCTCAGAACCACAACTCAGAATCTTGGGACGTCGATGTCGAGCGCCAATGTTCTCCATGAATAATTACCCATCCGTGAGCGAGATAGAGTATAGATATCACGAATCCGTCAAGAGTCCTGTTGTCATCGGTATGTCTGGTTTTCTGTTTCGAACAAGGGGACATGCCGAAGTAATGGATGCACTCTCACTCTTATCTAGTGAAATCAAGCTTGAGTTCTGGATTGTCGGAGATGGACCGGAGCGAGAATCATTGATGGACAAGGCCTCTACTCTTCCCTATCCCTGCCGGTTCTATGGCTTTGTTGAACCAAAAGAGGACATGTGGGATCTGATCTCCACTTTCGATTATGCAGTCATTGCCAATCACCCATCACACAACTACCTTGTGACATCGGTGAACAGGCCGTATGAGTATGCTGCAATTGGAGTGCCTTTTATTTGTCCTCACTTTGCAGGTATCAAGGATATACTTGAAGCGATGAATCTTCCAAAGTTCTTTCCTCTTAATACAGCTGAAATTGGGAATGCGCTTAGAAAGCTGATGAGTTTTGACAGGAATCAGCTTTGCAGTTTAGGTCGGGAATTGGTCGAGGAAAGGTATTGCTGGGCACAGACAATTTCGAAGCTTAAGAAGGCATACAGGCTGCTAATTTAATGACAAAGGATAACTAGGGTGTTCTCTCAACGAACTCTAGCTATACGGATGGTTTTCATAGTGGCCTGGAAATATGATATCGCGGTAGTTGGTGCAGGTGGGCGCGTTGGGCTACCTCTTTCACTTGTTCTTGTTGAGAGTGGATTCAGGACAGTAGGTTTGGAGATAGACAAGGAAAAGCTACACCTGCTGAATAAGGGACAAATGCCCTTTTACGAGTCGGAGGCTGATGAGATTCTGTCCAAACACATAGTTGGCCAGACTGGACGATTGCTGTTCACCGAGGACTATTCTCTGCTGACAGATTGCGAGTCCATCATCATAGTCCCAGGCACTCCTTTGGCTAATGACTACACTCCAGATACAAGTCAAATACGTGATGTGTTTGCAAAGGCGATTGAGCATATTCGTCCAAATCATCTGATAATACTGAGAAGCACCGTGTCTCCAGGTACTACTGACCAGATTAGAGAGCATCTCAAGAGTCAACTCAGTTCTGAGGTTTTTGACTCTATTGACATTGCTTTTGCTCCTGAAAGGCTACTCCAAGGCCATGCAATGAAAGAGCTTTACGAACTACCACAAATAGTCGGTGCGTTCTCGGAACGTGGTTACAAGAGAGTAGCATTGATCTTCGAAAAACTTGGCGTTGAGGTTCTCCATGTCAAGCCAATTGAAGCAGAGTTGTCGAAGCTATTTGCCAATAACTTCAGGTATATTCAATTCGCCATTGCTAACGAGTTCTTCTCAATCTGCGAAAGCTTGAACGTGAATTTCGGGAGAGTTAGAGAAGCTACGAACTTCAATTACTCTCGATCTACAATTCCATACGCCGGTTATGTTGGAGGGCCATGCTTAGGGAAGGATGCTTGGTTGCTCATAAAGGCAAGAGGTTGTCATCCCAGTCAATCAAGGTTGATATCATCTGCTTATGAAATAAATGAAAACCTGCCAGAGATTGCTATTCAGATTGCGAAGAAAATGATTGGCACACTAACTGGTAAGACAGTCTTGGTACTCGGAATTACCTTCAAACGTGACTCTGATGACACTCGAGAGAGTCCAGTCCACAGACTACTAAACTTGACTGAGAATGAATTCGTTGGGAATCTAGTCATCCATGATCCCTTCGCCGAGCCTGAGGACTTGAAAGCGAAGGTGGCTGCTGCTGATGTTATCTTCGTGGGCACAAATCACAGTCAGTATGATGATGCGGCTTTTCTGAAGCACGCTAAGCCAGACTGTCTGATAGTGGACGTCTGGTACCAACTCAATCCACATTTGGGACATGCCTATTTCGCAAAGGAAATCGGATGACGATTTTGCGTCTTCTCATCGGCAATCAGGATTGGATTTCGAATAGAATGAAGGAACTTCTGTTTACATGACAAAGAATTATACGCTTTCCAATCTCGTTATTTTGCATGCGAGGGCTTGAGAAAGCTGTCTTCCTACTAGCTCACAGTGCACTGGACCCTGGTTTCTATCGTCTCTACACCATCATGATGAGAAACCAATGGAAGAGAAGAGAAGATATTCTGAAGCAGCAGTCTCTAGATCTTCGCAGAATAGTGAGATTCTGTTACGAAAGAGTGCCATTCTATAGAAGCCATCTGAATGAGGCCAACATCAAACCTGCAGACATCCGTACAATCGCTGATCTTGAGAAGATACCCTCCATCAACAAGACTGATATCCTCTCAAATCCGAAAGCCTTCATTCCAACAGGAATGAGAATGAACTATCACCCTGCCTATACTGCAGGCACAACAGGAATGCCAATGCATTTTCGGATATCTCATAATGACTATGTACTAGGGGTGGCCCTGAGCTACAGGTCATGGTCAGCAGGGGGATATACCCTTGGCAATCGCATGGCCGTTCTCGCAGGATCTGCCCTAATGCCAGATTCGCGTTATGCGATCTTGGTAAAGGCCAATGAGATTGCCAGAAACGTGCGTTTCCTTTCCGCATATCATATGGATGATGCAAGCTTGGTTTCCTACCTGGACCAGATTCTTTCTTGGAACCCGTCATTCTTGAGAGGCTACCCTTCTGCAATCTATGAATTTGCCAAGTTCATAGAACGAGAAAGCCTTGAACTGCCGAAACTAAAGGCGATAATCACGACCTCCGAGAAGCTTCTTCCACATGTGAGGATGAAAGTGGAAGAGGTATTTGGTACACGGGTTTTTGACGAGTATGGAGCAAATGATGGAGGCATTTCAGCAGTAGAATGTGACCACCAGCGTATACATGTCAACACTGAACGGAGTATAATGGAAATAGTTGACGAAGACCAACGTCAGATTGATGTTGGTACAGGAAAGGTGCTTGCAACTTCTTTGAAGAATTACGCGATGCCTTTCCTTCGTTACGAACTGGGGGATGAAGCTGTCGCTACAGATGAAGAGTGTCCTTGTGGACGAGGACTGCCCGTGATTGAAGAAATACTTGGAAGAACTGTTTCTTCATTCATTACCCCTGATGGCGTTCTGATACATGGATGGTTCTTTGGCTGGCTCATGATTGATTTCGGGGAAGCAGTAAGGCAATACAAGATCACACAGGTTAGCAGGACCAAAATCGAGGTCCTGATTGTGCCCGGCAACGGTTTCGATGAGATCATGATCAAGAAGATTCGAGCTCTAGCATTCGCCAAATGCAAAGACTGGAAGCTTGACATCAACATTGTTGACGATATTCCAATCTCGAAGTCCGGTAAGAGGATTTTCATTGAAAGCAAACTCAAGCCAGAATAGGGTGTCAGAATACCTGAGTTTCGCAAACCACTCATCATAGAGGTCATCGAAGTTGATGGCCATCTGAAGAGGACCAAACAACCTCCTTGCATAGGTTACTGAGAAGTGAGCGGGTGAACGGCTTGGGAAAAGATTAATCTTCGCTATTGTGGATTTGAGGGCAGCCTTGTGAGATAATACATTTTCATGAAACCTCGCTGCGGAGGCTTGGAAGCATCCGTTTTGGGGGCTCAAATACCATGGACATTGCTGAAGAGATACGCAGGATAGAGGCCGATATTCGCGAGCTCGAACTCAGCTATGCAAGTGGTTTGATTTCAGTTGGCGAGTTCAGTATGAGGATGAGCGAACTCAAGGCTATTCTTTTACTGGCGGAAAGGAAACTAAGACCTAGTGGAACCATCGAGTCGTTGAAACGGATTCTGTCCTCTCAGTGGGTAAGGAAATATCCCCCTCTATTGCTAATACTCGCTCTAAGCATTATCGTACGGGTTCCGAGAGTGCCGCACATCCAAGGGTATGATGGCTATGTCTTGGCAATTGAGTCGTATTCTCTCATTGGTGGATATGCGCAGACCTGGCTGATTCATCCTCTCTCATATTTTGGGATTTTCACTTTCTCAGGATATCCATTCGGGGCAATCGCAACATTCGCGTTATGCATCATAATTGGGGGGTCATTGGAAACTGCAACTTTCATCTATATTGCCTTATTCAGTTTGATAGGTGCTCTTTCCTCATACCTTCTTTCCTCGCATCTTTTCGAGGATCTAAGATATCGTTTCATTGGTACGGTCTTCTATGTGCTCCTGCCCACGGTGTATGAGTTCTCATACAATTCTCCAACAGCCCGAGTTGGATTCATTGCTTTGCTCCCGCTCTTCATCTTGTTTGTGCTGAAGTGGATTAGGTATGGCAAGGCCAAGTATCTTCTTGAAGCATGCATCACTCTAACAATACAGCTTCTCTTCCATCGTACAGCCCTCGTCTTGGCTTTGTTCATCATCATAGCTGGGGTCTATAGGTTATTGAAGAGAGGTCTGACGAGAAGCTGGACGGAAGGCGAAGCCAGGCTTCTCAATAGATTCATGGTCCTTGTCTATACAGTTGTGGCGGTAGGTCTCCTCTCCTTTTCAATGGCCATATCTGATATCGTGCCCAAACATTTGTTGCCTGAAGAATTGTACCCTGCTTGGTCACTACCTTTCCTTAGGGATTTCATGGGACTAATGCTTGATTATTTTCTGTTCTATGCGATTGGGCTGTTTCTTGCTATCTACAGTGTCTATCATATCCTTCGAAGTGCTTGGTCTAGCACAACTCTGCTTTTCGAAGAATTTGGTGATTGGGCTCTCCTCCTCCTCTTCACGGCCCCACTTCTCTGGTTCATTCCCAATCCCGCTTATACAAGGCATCTCCTAGCTCCAATGGTGGCTTGCATTGCGACGTACGGAGCCAAACTTCTGATTGAGAATAGGGGTAGGATGCTCTTTATCCTAGCTATCTTGATGACTGCCCCTTTTATCGTCTTCTTTCAGCTCTACAATGCGCTTTGGCGCAACATTGAACCTTACGCCTTTATCTCCTCCACATTGTTCTTCCTGCTCTTCTTCGGCTTCCTTTTTACTGAATCCTTGGTTAGGCTATACAAAAAACGAACGGGGCAGGATCGCTTTGTGTTCTCACGCACCTCCGCCGATATTAGGACGGTACTTATCGTGTCCTTCTTGTTGGTCTTCACTCTGACGAATAGCGACATGAAGTTCGTGACAGACATGGATGGTCGGTCAATCCCCACCTATGTTACCGATGAAGAAATTGCAATCGCAGAGTACATACAGTCCCAGCACAGCTTGTATTCTGATAGATCAATCCTGCTGTGTTCGCATGAATTGATTGAGCATCGAATATCTGCATATGCTCAAACAAACTGTCTCTCGGAAGGACTTGGCACTGCTCTAATGGAAACAGGCTACGTCACCAGAGAAGATGCACTTGAGAACTCGACTTTTCAATTGCTTGGAAATATCATGGAAGCTCACTGGTTTGAGCACATAGATCCCGATAGAACTCTGCCACAGAGGCCTTGGTTCTCAATCATGCATGGCAATTATAGTAGTGCCTCCGTTCGGGAGCTTCTCAGTGAACTGCACATCAGGTTCTTCGTTGGAGTTAGGGGTACCAATGAGTCTTTGTACAAGTGGGGTGAACCATTTGAGTCGTTGTTTAGAATCACTCTCACCGCACCAATAGTGTTTGAAACCAGCGGCTTTATTGTGTACAAGCTTGACTGACATACATTTTTCTCTCGGTTTCCTACTGCTCAATCAACGATAGATGCATAGCGAGATTGATACACAATCTAAAGGGTCGTCTGTTGGGATGTGTGAATAAATTGAGATATCTGAACTTCTCATGCGATAGACAAGAATGAGTGATGATTCATATGTCTGAAGGCTTGAGAATTTTAGGAGTGGGTGACATCATGCTGGGTGAGCACCCTCTCTCATTGGATAGAGGAGTCATAACGACTTGGATTCGTAGGAAACTGAATCCTTTTGGTCTGATGACGGATTTCCTTGCCGAGTCTGAAATCCTGATAGGCAACCTCGAATGTGCATTATCTTCAAAGACCGAATTCAGTGGTTATAGAGCTAGAACACTTCGAGCCCCTCCGAGAGCCGCCGCCCTTCTTCGAGAAGCCGGCTTTTCTGCCGTTTCTGTGGCAAACAACCATGCTATGGACCACGGTCCTGAGGCATTCCAGTGCACTACTCGCGCATTGCAGCAAGAGGGTATAACCTTTTGCGGCACGCATCATGATCCTATTCTTCTTCCCGTAGAGACCCAGTCTACTTCAAGGCAGATTATTGTGGCATTGATTGGTGCATCCTTTAGATCAAACGAAACCGAGTACGAACCACTCTATACTCTCATTGAAACGCCGAAAGACTTCAGGTTGCTTTGCCAGTCTGTGGAAGAAGCAAAGAGTGAGGCAGATATTGTAATCGTCCAGTGTCATTGGGGCGATGAATTTGTGACAGCGCCTAACCCACATCAAATAGAAGCTGCACGCGGCCTAGTCACCAGTGGCGCTGATGTAATCATAGGGCATCACCCACACGTCTATCAAGGACTGCAAATGTTTCATAGTTCACCGGTCTTCTTCTCTCTTGGCAACTTCGTATCAGATATGATGCAAACCTATCTTCGTAGATCTGCGGTAGCAGTCGTAGAAGTGGATTCAGAGCTTCGATACCAGGCAAGAGCAGAACCGATTCGCATAGACTCCCACCATAGGCCGTCCATCTCACACACTCTATTAGACCGTGAATTCATCAGCGCAATCGACCGCGTGAGTTCTACTCTGATTGGAGGTGGAAGGGAATCACTCTATCCCCAATGGCTTAAGCGAGCTCGGATGAAGTACAAGCGAGACTTGGTCTTGGACTACATCTTTAGCCTAGGTGAGAATCCTAGTGTCCGTATCGAGATTGGTATGGAGTCGATCAGGAAGATTGCGACCAGACTAAGTAAGACATTTACTTGAATGAGTAATTCCTGCGATTGGAGGGCATTCTTGGACATTCGATTCAGCTCGCGTGTAGATAAAAGCGAAGTTGTAGTGAGAAGGACCACCAGCATGACGCATGCATTGGTATGGATTGGCGCGAACCCTTTCCCTCAATGCAATCAAATTACGAAAAGACTAAGAGGTGTGCTCTTGACATGAAATTTACTTTGCGAATCCTAATCATATGCAGAATGTCAGATAGAGCAGCAGCCACATTCAGTCACGCTTGGGCTATGGTAGATTCAGTGAATGAGGTTGTTGTTGTTAGAGAAACGAAAGGACTTCCACATCCCAAGGTGAAGTACTTCTCCTTGCCGTCTTTTCTTCTCTCAGTGCCGATCCTTAAATCCATCTTCTTGTTGGTGTATGCTTGCCTACTCTCGTGGGCACTTCGTCCGGACTTGATATGTGCGGTTCAAATGCATCCACACGGCTATTATGGGTTCTTCGTCTCCAAGCTTTCTCGCAGACCTTTAATCCTACACACAGTGAGTCAATCACAGGGGGGTCTTGGAGGGTTCATAGGACGAAATCTTAGATTAGCAGCCTTCAGAAAGGCCATTGCACTCAAAGCAGTGTGTCATGCATCGGTGACGACCACTACTGGCGACACGACCCGACAGAATCTTGTTTCAATTGGAATCCCTCCATCTAGGGTGATTTCAGCACCGTCCATCACAGATGCGAGCATCTTCTATCCACTAAGCACTACCAAAGAATGGGACGTAGTCACTGTTACGAGATTCCAGGACCTAAAGCGGCTTGACATTTTCCTGAGAGTCATTGAAAAAGTATCGAGAGAACGGCCCATAAAAGCTGCCATAGGCGGCTCTGGGTCTGAAGAAGAGAATCTTCGAAGGCTTTCGTCGGAGCTCGGACTTGATCAAATAGTCACCTTCCTCGGATGGATTGGGACGGAATCTGAGCTTAACACAGTCCTGAACAAGGGTAGAATATTCCTATTGACATCACAGACAGAAGGGTTTCCAACCACAATCTCGGAATCACTATGTGCTGGGACATGTTGTGTTTCAGCTAATGTTGGGGATGTAAGTACGGTCATTGATAGCAATCGGAATGGGGTTCTTGTATCGCCCTTTGACAATGTCGAGGAATACACGACACAGATTTTGCGGATTCTAGACAACGATGAGTATGCGGAAAATCTCAGACAAGAAGGGTTCAAGACATGTAGAATGCTGTCAATGAAAAACAGAGCAGGGCTATTCAAGAGTATCATCCCCAATTTCCTTATTAAGACATCAAATAGCTGAGTCGAAAGTTGGAGCAAATGGCTCTGTCCGTTTGTTAAGTTTCACTGCCGGGGAAAGGAATGGATATACAGGTTGTCTGAAAAACAGATATAAACACTTATCCCATTATGGGAAATTAGCCCTAGGTAACTTATATGAGCATCTCTTGACATCACGTAGAATATATCGACTTATATTACAATAACATACCATATAGCATGGGGATGGGTCTTGATTAGCTGCATTCGAAATCTGAAAATTCGTGCAATGGCGTCTGTAAGGGGAAGGCCAAGAATTACCCTGGTAGCGGTAGCGTTTCTTCTGATTGCGGGAGTCTTCATGACAAGCATTGTTGACATGCCTGCTTTGGAATACGATACTGTGGTCGCAGAACCCGTGAAAGTGGATACTAGTGTATTATCGTTGACAATCGGAGTTGAGATCGGATCAGACATGGACGATGACTGGTGGAAGTATGAGAATCCGGATGGACCATGGCGCCACTATACAAACAGCGCCGATAATCTCATACGCAATAGCACAGAGTATGATGCGTATGGCCAAATGCGATTTCAACTCAACATTCCTCAAGGGGCTACCATTGAATCCGCTACGTTTAGTTTCTACCTGATTACTGCAGGTGCTGGTACGATCACAATCCGGCGTATCGATGAAACGAATGTAGGGCCACTTGAGCAAGACACAACTATGCCCCTTGCCACTGATTTGTATTCCTCAATTATTGAGCCAGGATCAGTCGAGAATGTATCTGTCGAGAGTGAAAGCCTGGCACTTATGGTCCAAGATCAGGTGAATCTCCCTGGTTGGCAGAGTGGTTTCTATTTCGGAGTTCAGATGTCATCCGACACAAGCTACCCAACATCCTTTGCAGACTATGAGTATCTGGATGCGCAATATGCCGCCTACATGAACATAACTTATCTGACTGACGAGGAGCCTACTCCACAGGCACAGGACTATGACCATGACTTGCATATACCAGTCCAATCTGACGCAGACGATGACTGGTGGCGTTGGAACAAGACTAGTGAAGGTTGGGAGCACCGAATCGGGGGCACCGAAGTGGTGGCTGGAAATAGTTCCGTTTCAGATGATTACGGACAGATGCGCTTTTCTCTAGCTATACCACAGGGTTGCACTGTTAACTTTGCCACATTAAATCTATACCTTACGTACAATGGGAATGTTACCATCTTCATCAAACGCATTGATGAAATGAACGTGGCCTCACTTGAAGATGATATAGAAAAACCGAACGCCTCGGATGTTCATATGAGCACTTTGTACGCAGGAACACAAACAGGCTGGATAACAAGCAACAACTTGGCTGACATGATACAAGACCAGATTGATCTCGATGGATGGGAAGAGGACTACTATATCGGTTTTCAGCTCGTAGTCACCACACAGGACACAGCTCAGACTGGAAGTTGGTATGATTATCAACATGCATCTGGTTCTCCAGCATATCTAAATGTGACTTTCACAAGCACGGAGGTTGGCTGGCTGTCTGGTTGGCAATATCGAAAGAAAATCGTTCTCCAGCAAGCAATTGGTGTCGGTGTCAATCAAACAGTACCACTATTTCTTTGGGAGGGCCAAGGAAGTGATGGAGGATTTGAGGCACACCTCAATAGTCATGCACTTCCCGATTTCGGGGATGTGCGATTCACATCTGACGATGGTCAACTTCTCTTGAGATACTATCAGAATGAAACGATGTGGGGAGATTCTAGCGAGTATTTCACTAATGATGCAGTTGCTCTTCCTTGGGGGCAAACAAATACTCCCTCTTCATTCTACGATGCGGATACTGACCGCACATACGTTTCGTTTCAAGGGGATCTCACCCCAGGAGGTGTGAAGCTAGATCCCCACATCTGCTATTACGACCACAAAACAGCCACGTGGTCTGGCATATACTGGATTGCTACAAATCCGTTGAACGATTGGTATGGTGGAGACACTCATGGATCTCCATGTATCTGGGTAGATAATGATGGCTATATTCATGTTCTCTACGGGTCTCATGCAAGTAGAGTGATACAACATGAGAAATCAGATAGCCCAAACGACATAACCTCCTTCTCACCCTCGACAGACCCAACGACCTCCACATGGGAGCCAACCTATCCAGCCATCCATTATGACAGCGTCAGCGACACTGTCCATATCTTCTATCGCGGGTCCACTGGCGGTCGATATCTAGTCTATCAATACTCTACGAACAACGGAAATAGCTGGTCAAGCCCCCAGCCATTTGTCTATATGGGAACGACTCAGGGAGAACACAATCGTCCCTACCATGGCTTCAGCTCCTACGACGAGGATGGAATAATCCATGTTGCGTTCCAGAATCATAGTATGTACCCCGCAGCTCAGGCCGGAGCTGACCATGACATGTTCTACATCCAACTTGATACGAGTAATGGTCATGTCTACAATGTCAATGGCTATGACTTTGGAACTCAGGCAGATCCGACTGAGCTCCAGAACTGCCGCTTCTATATCTATCCTTATGAAGGCGGCACTCGGAGCGGTTATCCTGACGTGTTCTTGGACGATGAGGGCAACCCGTGGATATTCTACTTTGTTGGCGATACTGAGATACTTCCGAATCCGAGCTCGTATACCCTGAGATACTCATACTGGAACGGAGCAAGTTGGCAGAGTGATGACATCTCGGCGCATGAGGGTTCTGGCTGTTCTGCAGCGGCCCTTGTCCGGGCTCATGACGATATCACCATTTTCACTAACAGCAACCCATCAAACAATCTTGTTCATCGCTGGACTTGGGATGGCTTCGTTTGGACAGACAATGGTCCAATAAGTGTTGAACATGACTATCTGGTGAGTAATAGCCAGATTCCTACGAACTGGTTTGATGGTAATCGAACCGAATTGCAGGTTGTCTTTTGCGAATATGAAGGCAGCAATCCGCCTTTTGACAAGTGTCGGGGGTTTGCTTGGGGTGATGGAGGTATAGTCACGCGATCCGAACAGACAATGGCAACATTCAATGTGGAGATTGTAGGCAATCTTTCCTCATCATCACAGACAATCTATGTTTACTATGGCAACACTGCAGTAGCCAGTACTAGCCAAGCACTAGGTATCGATCCGGAGTCAAGACTCAATCTCTTGTATTGGGGCCCAGAAGTAAACTTTGACATTGATGCGCCCTCGAATGTGCAGGAGCCGATTATTTCGAATCTGGATAATGGATATATGTATGCGCGAGCCAAGGACTACCAACTTGAAGTTGTCATATCTGATATCGATGGCTTCGTGGACATAGACTATGTTGAATTGTCGCTCTTCTCAGACAATCGCGTCACTGAGTACTGGGTTGTCCGATATGACCAGAACACGAACTCCTTCTCTGAGCAGAGAGATCTTTTCGATTATGTAGAACTCAACGAAGCCACAAGTTCTGCTACTGGACTCGGGATGACACTTACTGTCACATTTGATGTGAAAATTAATTGGAATCACCCGGACGTTACCAGAACAGATGTGAAGTGCTACTCAGTGGATGACGTATCTCAATTTGACATAGACTATTATGAGACTGACTGGGATGTCGAAACTCGCCTTGATATGTCCTCGGGGCCAATGCTTGCGGATGGAATCGGCACACCTGACAGGGGTGACTCAAGCAGTGATGTTTTAGCCCAAGGCACCATCGAATATCTTGGTGGTGAAGCTCATCCTCTTGCATCGGAGATTGATGTCTACATTTCATGTACAGAAGTTTCCATGACAGCATGGGAAGCGACCAACTATGACGAAGCATCTGGTTGGTTTTCAGTGACTACGCAGTCTGATGATGAGATTGGTCAGAATATCTACACGTTCATAGTAGTCCGGCAAGGTGAAGGAGCCCAAGGCTTTGATCTTCTAAATGAGCAACATTCGGCAAGTTACATAACCGATCGAGTGCAAGCAATCATATCTATTGATGAAACCGCGAGTACAGATGACTATGTGACAATTAGATTAGACCTTGAATACGAATATGACCATGAATCTATTACTTCGTTTTCAGTTGGTGTGAACAAGAACGGCGAACTGTGGCAGGTAGTGACCCAGAGTACTTTTACAGACATGAGGAGTATTGACCAGAACAACACCTACTCAATTGCATTTGTAGTTGAGAACACTTATGGACTCTCTACATCAGACGATTCTGGTTCTGTGGTAGCACTTGCTGGCGATGGTGGTGGCCCTTCGAATCCGGCCAATTCTAATCCTGGTTTCAATCTACAGGGTTCACTAAATGATTTCATTCGCTTCGCGCTGCAGGTCGTTTCAGTCGTGATGGTTGCTGGGTTTACACTCGTCGATGGCACTGCTGACTTGCTGGGAGGTCTTTTCACTTATGTATCCCCGAGCCACTTCATGATGATTGCGATTGTTTCCTCTATTCTGTCCTTCACTGCTTTCCAGATTCACGAGAGGCGGTCAGCCAAGACAAATGGGAGAAGGAGCGAAGCTTTCAGGAGATTGGGTGGCCTCAAGGTTGACACATTACTTCTCACCAAGTTTCTCGGTGGCGGACTGGTCGTGAAGATGGGAGAAACGGAATTCTCGTGCAAAGTACTCATGCATGATTATATGAAGGCCGGGGAACGTATCCAGTCTTTCTTAGCTGTAGGCGGGAGAACAAACCAACTCCTCAGACTTCTTTCAAGCTCTCACGTTGATGCGGGCGTCGATTTCTCAGTAGTCGGGTTTGTCTGGGATCCCATCATTGAAGAACTAGACTGAGCTTGGCTCCAGGCTGGGAAAGTTGGGACATAGGTAGAAATCCCTTTCAGAATAACTGCTGCTTCAATCACAAACGGATATGGATTGCTAGTCCCACCAATAGCGCCCTCGCTATCTGTTCACATTGCAGTAGAGTCGGTCATAGAAGACCTTAAGACCTCCTGATATGCCAACCTGTTGGTATCATGTGCGAGGGCAGATGAATTGGCTGAATCCAGGTTTTCATTCACACAGCTTGTATCTCTTTCGATAGCTATGAGCCTCTTCTTCGCTTTCGACCAGGCTATGGGCTTTATAGCTCGTATCGCTTTCCGATTGACTCTGGATGCTGATATGTATGGAGTCTTCGCTTTTCTCATCAATATTTTCGTATTCTTTGCTGGCCTTAATGGGTTCAGCATGAATGTCCCGATAATAGCAAGAATCTCTGAGAATCCACAGGATGATACCTTCTATCGCTCGCTTTCATCCCAAATTCTCTCAGCCTCCATCGTCTTTGGATCTGTACTATCTGTGGTATTCTTTCTTTGGACTCTACCAGTGACCAGCGAGTTGATAGTTGTCATATTTCTGGCCGTGATGATTCTTCTGTACTCTACTGCTCAAATCATTCACTGTTTTCCTCGAGGCAGAGAAAGATTCCGCCCCGCAGCGGTTTCACTCTTGCTAGTTGGGATTTGTCGAATCGTGCTTCTGATACCATTTATTTCAGGCGTATTTACGAATTTGTTCTTCGCAATGTTGCTCTATGTGGGTCCATTTCTGGGTTGGTGGGCAAGCTACCTATATTTCGAAGGAGTCCCTTCTCTAAGAATTCCCAAACCCAAGTTGCTTCTCTCAGTCTACACTGACTCATTCATTTCGTACCTGTATCCTCTGGGTATGCAGATACCGGTTGTTCTTGGAGTTATTTTCCTAACTGGGTTTCATGGATTTCATACTGCCGGCGATTTCGACATCGCGTTAATCCCCTATTTCGCATTGGCGGCTCTTTTCACTGGAATCTCTTTTGTCACTATAAGTAAGGCAAGAAAGCTACCAAGCTTTCATTCCCTTCTCAAGACAATGAAAGTGTCTGCATTTCTTCCCCTGTTTGTTCTCTCAATGGGCTTCATAGTAGCTGCATTCTTCCTGGAATCTGCAGCTGGTCCAATACTCACGTTGCTTGGCCTTCCTTTTGCAGTGTACTGGCCAGTGGTCCTGCTAGTGGCAATCGGAGTTCCCTTTAGGATAGTCATTTCCGTATTCGTGAGTTACTTCCAAGGACATGGTGCGATAAAGCCAGTAGGCGTAATAATCGGAATCTGTTCCATCGGTTCTATCCCTCTTCAGATCCTACTTGCTTACTATCTCTCAATCGAAGGTGTGATACTATCCATGGTAGTGATCAATGCAGCAATTGTTTTACTTCTGCTGGGATATGGCTATCGCAAGAGTGAGAATTTCCAGGGGTTCAGAGAGGCCAATGGTCTAGGCAAATGAATCGAGTAGCTTGGGACGTCCCATATGCAATCGCTCAAACATATCCTTCAAGATGAAGAAATCACTTGACTAAGTAGTTCAAGCTTAAACATGATCACTATCGCAGAGGTCAAGGTCCCACACTCCAAAGTCATGGAGGCGCGGGTCAATCTTATCTTTCTCTGAGAGCGAAAGCAATCGGAAACACTGGTTTCTGTTTCGATGTATGAATCCATCGTCAACGAATTGTTTCACAATCCAGTCAGGTTTCTTTCCCCACAACCGAACATAGTCTGCACCTTGGGACTCAAAATACTCAATGCACTCTTTCACCACTAACCGCAAAGCATCATCATTACCCTCAATAGCATGGAGGTCGACGATAATACCCTCCGTACCTCCATCAATAACATGGCTGATGCAAATGGCAAAGCACACAATCCTGTCATTCTTCCATGCTGAGATCGGAATGAATTCATGGGGTGGCCACATGCTCTTGGAGAACCGGCGTCTGTAGAACTCTGGAGTTCTGCTCACAGCTGCTGCTCCAGGATTGAGAGAGTCCTTCCAGCACCTCCAGAGCTCTTTGTAGTTCCATGTGCCCTTGTCTATTACTAAATCCTCAGACTCGACGTTCTTTGGATGTTTCACGAGCTTTCGCAACCACAGGAATACCCCTGCAACTAGTGACCTAATTCGTCCCCACTCAAGCCATCTCACTGCTCTGAACGGTCTTATAGGGTAAGCAAGCACCGACATGAGGCCGATGTCAATCCAACCTAGCTTATCTTCAAAACCAGACCACGCTGGTCCATACCTGGTTGTCCATCCAATAGCAAGAGTGAACCCGTTTTCCTTGCATTTCTCGTAGAGGCTACTACACAGAAGAGGTCTGATGCCCTGCTTTCGAAACTCAGGATGTACAATCAGGTCTATAGATTGCGCAGTATCATAGGTTATTCCTTCGAAGATAATCGAACTTCTAACTAATGCATTGAATCCAATTATCCTCGACGAGTGGGAGTCAATGACCACTCCAAGCTGGTTTGCAGGGGTTTCTTCATATTTCCAAATGTAGTATTCCTTCATTTCTGGGCTAGATTCCCGTCCAAGTAGTCTGAGTACATCGTCAAGACTGTTCGTATCCATTGGTTTCAGAACGAACTTCTCTTTCATCGGAATCAGCCTAGATTTGTGTTCCCGTGGATTTCATAGCTTTTGGAATTCCCAATCCTTTAACCTTTTGCTCCTTCGATTGTGGATGGTCCTTCGATAACGTCTGGAGTGGCTACATATGACCCTGTCATGTATTTCTAAGTCGCAGATATCGAAGCTCATGATGCCCTTCCAAATAATGAGGTGGTCATCGGTAGGTGTGCGCATCCCAAAATACTCTTCTCTCCATATCTTGGCTTTTCCGATAAGTTACTCCCATTCTCTACCTCCCAATCCTGTATTGAAGCCAATTTAGAGAAACCCCTTTCGGCCCTGCACCTTTTCTGGGGATGATGAACGGACTGACTTCTCTGGGAATCCATATATCTTGTGAGCTCGCTCCTGATGCGAAGCCAGCTTCCTGTACAAGAAGAACCTCTCTTTCAGAAAAGCTCCCTCCGGGGTAGGCGAAGTGTCTTACTTCATGACCGATGAGACTCTCAAGATCTTTCTTACTATCGAAGATTTCTCTTTTACACTCATCATAGGTTGTTTCACGTAATAACCGATGTGTGACCGAATGAGCGCCGATGGTTATTTTCGGGTGCCTACTGGCCTCTAAGAGCTGTTCAGAAGTAAGCCCCGGCTCGATAGTGAACCCGGAATTTTTCGCGTCATTTCGATCTTGAGGGAGAATCAATTGCGTGGGTTCGGATTCCGTTTTACCAGGGATGAATATTCTGTGTTGCCCGGGTTTGTACCAGTACTCGGAGTCGACAACACCACTGGTGACGTAGTTAGCAACTGGAATCCCAGTTTCGTCGACGATTGGAAATGCGTTGCGGTAGAAGGATTGTAGCCCGTCGTCAAAAGTAATCGCCGCTGTCAAATCAGACGGGAACTCGCGCCTTTCAATCAGATGGACCAGTTCATCAAGGTCGACTAAGCGGAAGTGCTTATCCAAGAAATGCAGATGGTTTCTGAATTGCTCCCTATCGACGTCATGATACAGCAATATAATCAGATTCGTGCTCTGGCTCTTCAAAGCTCTGGCAAATAATCTCGCTGGAATCCCGAAGAGGGCGGCGCTTCTCAGAAGCAACTCATAAATTGTTTTCTTCATCTCGTTTCCTCCCAACGGTCATCTCTCTATTATCGACTTCGATATGGCCAATAGCCACCTGCCTATTATATCCTGAAGATACAATGCGTCCAAGTATGATGATTTGTCATCTCGAATTCTTGGTGGAGAGTAATACTAGATAGTTGAATCTACCGTTTTTCGGGTGATTCATCTCCATGCGACAACTACTTCTGACGATGCTGCCATTCAATTTTAACCATTAGATGGTCATACTTGGCCATTGAGTGGCTTAGAGTGCCCGGATGGATTCCATCCTTGACTGGAGACAAAAGATGTGGGCGGCAAAGATTCTGAAGAGCCCGATAACGAGTCTGAAGATAAAGGACTCAAACACCAAACCCGCGACGAGCATATCAGTGAAGACTCGAAAACCAATACCGACTCCATGGAAGAGAGCAGCGCTCACATAGACACATCAATAACAGATGACATAGATATCCTTGAGGGAGAAGGAGCTTTTCTTGCCGGAAATGCTAGCATGTACTATTTGAGGGGGCTTCATAATCACTACCGGAAGAATCTTGAGGATGCCATTGTGTTCTTCACTAAGTGCCTTGACATAGCGGTCGCCTCCGGTCTCCTTGAATACATAGTCAAATCGCAGGTTCAGCTAGCCTCAGTTCATTTGACACGTTATCAGATTGACAATCTGGATGAAGACTACCTTTTTGCCCGTCGTTATTCAGATAATCTAATTGAGATAGCTCGGGAACAGGAAATGAATGACCTGATGATTGAAGCTTTATTCCTTCGCGCAGTTCTGCGAAGAATAGCAAGGGATTTAGATGGCGCAAAGGAAGACCTGAGAGACGCACGCAAGATTGCCAAGAACGAGGGACATGAAAGCATTAGCATTCACATAGAGCAGGAGCTCAAGGAGGTGCAGAGGCAGGCTGCTGCGACCAGAAGAAGAAAAACGCAGGCCGCTGAGGACGCTGCTTTGATAGCAGAAACCCTTGAGAGGGTCCCATCTGTTTTCACAAGATTCCAAGGACTCGAATTATCTAGACCCACTCGTCAAATCCCAGTGAAACTGTATCGCCTAGTCATTATGAATCTACCAGCAGGCCTTCCAGTCTATATTTATGATTTCGAAAAATCGGCAGAAGATAATGACATGCTCGTCTATGGACTGCTCTCAGCTCTGACGACTTTCGCTTCCGAAGCTATTACAGGTGCTGGCCTGATAAGATCTCTAATGCACGAAGACAGGACAGTGATGATGGAGCACAGAGAGGAATATATGGCGGCACTCATTACTAGTGAGGAAAGTTTCAAAGCACGTCAAAATCTAGCACGTTTTCTCAGAGAATACCTTCGCTTGTTTTCTGATGACCAAAAATATGGAGCGCTTCAATCGGGAAAGCAAAAGGAGGAGGCAGATGAACTCATGGGGAGAATCTTTTCCGTTCGTATTGAATGAAAACTCCGGAGTTTGCTGAATGAAACAAGGCCCAGGTATTGGCGACAAATCAAGATTACCGGCCTCAAGCCGCCTTGATTGGTCATCCCGATCTAGAAGCAATCTCATCATCAATCAGCTCAATTACGGATGATAGTCGGTCCAAGAAGGACTTCTTTAGGAAGTAAGCCATGTCCTTTGCTTCACCATCGACGCTGTCGATATTAAACGACAGGCTGTACTTGGAGTGTGCAAAATTCAGTTCGCTCCGAAACGATGATAGAAGTTCATCTTCCAGTTCAGGAATCCTGTCTGATATCTGTCTCAACCATTCGCTTGCAGCCACAATGTCCTTCCGAAAATCTGGGCGCAATGCCACATCGCCTACTGAGAGGATAGCTTCAGGACCTTCGGTGTCTTCTAATGCAGTCAAACGTTTTCTTCTTCTTCTTCGCCTAAGCACTACTGCACCTGAACCTACTAGGCCTATTGCGGATATGGCCCCCATGCCAACTAACAACTGATTCGGGAAGCAGCTGATTCTTAGAGATAGCCCTTTATGGTCTATTCTTGTGATGCCAAACTCGTCTTCAAAGACTTCTATCTCGTAAAGCGTATCTCCAATGACTGAAGATGTCACATCGAGCTCCCATCTCTCTCTTTCCTCGACATATTCAGCGTTGTTTCCATTGATGACAACAATAGTGGAAGGATTCGTAACAAGAGCCCCATCGGACTGGTATCTCAGATAGAAGTACACCGTTACAACCGCATCAAGCTCGCACTGTAGAGTTGCGGGAGCTGGCAACTCGATTTCTGGATTGAAAGCAGGAAGACGACCCCAGAGACCAGCACCAGACACAAACACCTGATCCCAAGCGACCTCGCATACAAACA
>JAEOTX010000098.1 GCA_016839605.1 Candidatus Thorarchaeota archaeon
CCAGAGTATAATGTACAATCCTATGACTGTGATTATCAAGTCAAATGCAGCCTCAACCTTTGTGCGGTTTCCAAACACATCTGTACGTCCTCTCGATTTTACCAAGTAATACCGTGTTCCAAAATAGGCTGTTGCTAATGCTACTGAAACTACTGTGGAGAACGACGCGGTTATCATAATGATTGACCATTGTGTGTACCAAAAGCTATTGGGGATTCCAATATTAGCAAGAATAAGAATAGTGAACCCACCTAAGATGATTCCAATGAAGGTAGATGCTATACCACCAATGGTTCTTAGAGCCGTCCTCTTTGTTTGATTCAGCAGATCACGCCTTGCATCTGGAGAGAGCGCTTGTGTTTCTGCAGAATGGCCATCTGGAATCCTAGCGGCCTCCCACCAGAGATCCTGCGCTCTAATAACAGTCTGATAGAGAATGAGTGTGCTGTAGCCCAGTGTATACCAAACAAGGAATGGATTCACGGTGGTTGAAGACCAACCCCAAGGATAGGTCCCCCATGCCATCACTGCATTAAGCAGTAAAAGGAGCACAACATTCACGACATATTCTCTTCTGATGAATGAAACTGGGTCCGAATTTCCAATCCTTCGGACTGTGTATGCAAGGTGCAGAACTACGAATAGTATCGTTGGAACCGTAAAAAACATTACAAATGGAACGAAGCTGGAGCCGCCTAGTACTACATATGCAAATATAGTCAATAATGTAAGACCAATGTCTACTAGGACCTTGGTACTATAAACCTCAAGTGCAAGATTCTCTGGGAACGTGACCAGCTTCTGAAGACTGGACCAGTTTGAAAACGTCGCATTTCTTAGCTGTAATGCTCTAATTCTAGATTTTAGCAGGAGAATTGCAAAAACACTTGCTACAACTCCAAGCTGTATTACTGGTGCAAAGATGACTGCTGTTCCAATCCACCAATACACAAGAGGAGTGATCACAGTCCAGCTAATGACAAGCCAAAGAACAGCAATTACGATGAATTTGAAGAATGTCGCCCTATAGCTGGCAGGAGACAGGTCTCTTCGCTGTTGTTGTATATCTTCAGCAACTTGCTGTTGCATACGATGCACTCCTATGACACTATCTGTCGAATCTGAAACAGATAGAGAATATTCCTTAGCAACCTCTGATGGGGCTCCAAACCGTGCAACCACTTTCTTTGCTGATGCAGTGGTCAATGTGCCATCTGAGAGATCCTCAGCCATCTCGATCATGTACCCACGGAGCTCTGTAATGACTTCGTCAGCCATGGACTCAGGCAGGTGTTCCCTCACATGGCCCAAATACGCATCGATAGTCGTGAATGGATTCTCGCTCACTCAAGACCAGCCTCCTGCACTAACTGCATGATTTGATCATTCAGGCTTCTCCATGCCTTGACCATCTGCCGCAGAATCATTCTACCATCTCTTGTGACGTAGTAGAGTCGCCGTCTCTTGCCTGAGGCATCTGACCATTTGCCCTCAAGAATCCCTCTTGCTTCTAGTCTGCGAAGAAGGGGGTACGTGGTGCTAGGTTCGACCTGAAGTGCGTCATACTCCTCCTGCCCAAGCTTCTTCATGATGTCATAGCCATAGGACTCACCATCTAGGATGATTGTGAGAATGGCTAGGGATAGAGCACCGCGTCTAATCTGCACGGACCATTTCTCGTACTCCATTTCTGGGTTTCCGACTGCTGTATCTTCTGACATTGCATGACCTCCAGGTCGAATAACGCGTCTCGGGGCATCTGAAACAAAAACCATAATCTATATATCGTTTTGCATACTATATCGTATTACACAGCATGTTATGCGATATAAGCAAAATGGAGGTCTGTGGTGTCAGATAGCGAGAGTGCTATTCAAGTGGCAGGACTACGCAGTTTCCTCGTAAGAGTGTCTTGTCTTCATTTTGCACACCCGATGGTGGAGGCAGGACTCAGCCTGCACTCCGTTTGTTTGAGACGCCGATCATCGAGAACTCATCCAGCAGTGTAGGAACGCGGTCCAAGCCACTAGTCCTACTTGGATGGTTCTCTCTCATAATTTCAGGAAGACAGGGTATATTATTCTCGTACAATCTTCGAAATCCAAGAAGTTTCAACTGATGCAAGATATGACATTGAGTGTGAATATGATTCGAATTCAGATAGATTGATAGTCCTCTAAATAAATCAAGAGAATGTGTGCTGGTGTGCTGAGAATGGCAATCTGGACTCCAAATCGCATTTTTGTGTTCTTAGTCCTTTGGAATATGCTAATCCCGTTCAGAATCAATTTAACCGTTCTACATAATCCAAATGGTTTCTCAGTTAGTTATCTCATTTACGCTGCACTTTGGGGATACATCCCGGGACCACTTCCGCCGATGTACAATATTGAAGGCCCCCTCATAATAAATGGTTATTACTTTGGTTTCATGTTTCCATACTATGCACTAGGATTAGTTATTGCGTGGTTCGTTTGGCGAGCCTCATCGGATAGCAACATGACGAAGCGGAATTATTACGAGAGAATTATCGCTCTGCAGCTCCTCCATACGTCGATTTTGTGGCTCTTATTCCCTTGTCCCATATCCTTTAGCTTGGTGTTGTGTATTCCAACGGCCATAACTGGAATCCTAGCCTTGCCGTTTGCATCGAGAGTTGTGAAGGAGGTTGACTCCGTGTGGGATGACTCAGAAACCAAGATATTGGTGGAGACCGAAGATCAGTGAATGAGGAGCCCAAATTCAGAACAGCGGGAACATGTTGTCAGTTTCGACCCATAATCACCATGCCATAGAAAGTAACGAATAGTCCAACTAGAACCACAAAGAAACCTGCAGTTATCACTATGACGGAATCAGGAACTAGGTATGGTAGGAGTGTCCTATATTGGGCATGCAGTTGTGCATCCAGATACATTCCTGCGTATGTCATGATGATTCCTATGACAAAAACCAAGACTCCCTTAATCTGGGAACCTGAACTATTGTCACTCACAGTCGTTCCCCCTTACTATATGTCGCAAAACCACTTGACTCTAACTATCAGATCGAATTTGACAAAGATATGAGTGTCAGTCAGTCGTTGTGGGAGATGTGTGCTGCGCGAGCGCGTGACAGGCCCGCAAGCTGGCGCATTCTCCTTTTTCTGCACCTACATAACTGCGATTGTTGGTGCAGCGTTGCGCTCGATTGTTCAGCTTGTCTTGTTGCTATGGAAGGTCCCAGATGCATGATTGCTTATCATAACTTGATGCTTTCGGAATAATTCCTTGCTGCGTGATTCATTACTGACTGATTCAGTAGTCAGAGAGAAAATCACCAGGGCGTCTGTGGGTCAGAATATGGCCATTTCCACATCATTACGATAGCAAAGATAACCATGAAGGGAGTTGGAGCTGTTATTGAAGGACTCCAAAAACCAATGCCAGTAAGTATTGAAGCTACAATCCACATAGGCAATTCTGTCACAAATCCAACCAATACAGTCAAGGTGCGTGTGCTTCTGTTTTCGTAGTAGCGGAGTATCTGATAGACAAAGATTAGTCGCGGAGCAGTCATTGGAAGTGTCGACAACCAAAGACCAAGACTATAATCTATGACCACCCGGTGCGCTTCAAACTCAATCCACCATGACATGGCACGAATTGACAGGTTAGATGAAGTCAGCGTCAGGGTGACGATAATTGGGGCTAGTACTGCAATGATTCCTGCAATCAAAGATATTAGTTTCGCGTCAACAGGGCTTCCTGTCCTTTGTTCTTCGGCAGCATCTGACCCTTTCATCTTCACTACAACCCTGTTTCCTTTTTTAGCGGGGAGGAACAGAGGCTAATGCAAGTGCAGCACCATTGATATGTAATTCTTCCTATAATCATCTTAGGAAAGAGTTGGGATGGATGTCATGATCAAGAGGCCCTCTTTTCAAGACGGAATTGTTAGCCTTCTTGTCATAGTGACAACTATCGCAACGCCAATGGCATTCATAGAACTTGGTGTCGTGACCGCTGATAGAATCTATAGCTTGGCTGGATGGACTTTCGTATTTGGGTGCGTCCAGAGCCATTCAGGGGTCCTTATCCTGACATGGCCGTATCATGATTGGGGATTCTCTTCGTTCTTGACTCTAGTAGGAATTTGGATATTAGTTGCATTGTTCTTGTTTGCCGTTGTCCTTTTTGTAAACCGGTTCAAGATATCAATTGTGGGCAGCATACTCACTCTAGTTTTGCAGGCGTATGCACCACTTCGTCTACTCGCTGGATATCCAGCAATTTTTGTAATGCCTTTTCCAATCCCATCTATTGTTGCTCTCATCGGTCTTCTTGTTCTTAGACAGAATTTACCTTTCAGAAGATGGCGTCTAAGGAGAGGAGCGCGAATAAGAGAAGAAGATGATGAAGAACAAGCAAAAGAGAAACCGCGCCTAGTTGTACGGAGACTTTTCACCCGACAGTGCATGAAAAAGAGAGTCCTAGTCATTTTCTTTCTGGCGTACTATATTTGGCTTCTGTGGTCAGCTTATTCCATGAGGGGCTGGTGGTGGGAGCCAGAAACGGGTTTGATGTGGTCAAGTGGTGGTCCAGGAATGTTCTTTCCATTTCCCCTCCTTCCAGGCATTGCAGCAATCATCACATATGCTAGTCCTTTCGATCAAGTCTTTTACCTACTGTTCATGCATGGTGGAATCTGGGCATTTTGGGTTGGTATTGGACTTCTGTATATTATCTCTCCATACAAACTCAATCCAAGCTATCTATCAAGTGGTAGAGCGGAGGATGATGAGAGTGAAAATATCTCAATCTCTCGCACCTATGTTGTGTACTCACAGATGAGAGAATTACTGGTGAATCGCTTCAGGCGGCGCAATAGACCCAAGAATACTTAGCTCACTCTGGTTTCACAAAAGATAGAAACATGCGCTGCGCGAGCGCGTGACAGGCCCACAAGCTGCCACATTTTCCTCTTTCTGACTTCTCATTCCGCTTATATACTGCTTCCACAAGTACTGTCATTAGTCAGAATGTCTTAGATTGTTATGCTTTCTAGACCAGCAGTTTCTGAAGGTAGGGCCGCAAAGCCCTCCTTCAAACTTCTATCTCTGCTAAAGAAGAACCTGCTTGAAATATCGGATTCTGTAAGATGTGAGCGCAGGATTTGGTTTATTCTTTTCTGAGTACTGCCAGCACGATTAGAATTACTACAGTGCCGGCCATGACCATTCCTACAATTCCTACTGGTGAATCAAGTGGGAATGGCAAAGTAACGCCTTCAACCAGTGAAATCCTGCGCAGGTCAACAATTCCAATCTCTGTCCAGGTGATTCTTGAGTATGATGTATGAAGGACTCCCGTTGTCCTTACGTAGATTTCAGCGAGTGTATCTGTTCCTGACCTCCAAAAAATAGTGTAATTGTAGCCGATGAGATACGGTGTGGAAATAATATCCTGAGTCATATTGTAATCAGTCGTATTTGTAGCCCTACTCTGCCAGATACCGACAATAAGGCTCCAGTTACCAACTGGAAGTACGTCCCAACTAGAAGACCCCTCGATTTCGGTTCCATTTTCATAGAACCGCGATGCCCCAACTAAGCCCGAAAGGTTTCTCATTGCATTGATATCATCTGGGATGCTTGGAAGACTATCGATTATAACGTAGAAATCCTTCTCTCTAGGACTGGTTTCATTTTGATTTGGCATTGTAAACTCTGCGAAATCGTGATAGTCAAATCTACTCCCGGTTGTGACACCCCAATGCAGACCCTGATTGTTTGCAGCACTCACTGGGGTGACAACAAGACATAGAACAAATAGTATAGCCATCAATTGAAAGGATAGAATCCTACACATATGTAGAACCTCAGCTTACGAATCTGTCAATGGTCCTCTACCTAGATATTGATAGGTCTTTGAAATTATAAACATTCGTTCCCAATTCACTTGTCCCAACACGAGCTGCGCGAGCGTGTGACAGGCCCGTAAGCTAACACATTTTCCTTTTCAGGTTTCCAGCATTAGTACAGCCATTCTTCTAAGAAAGGCTTCAAGTACAAGCTATTGAATCAAGATGATCCTCAATCTATGGGGTTGCGAAGAATGGAATCAAATCCTGAACTTCCAACGCTCCTTACAACAGTACCATTTAGCTATTTGATATTCAGTGTCTTCTATACTCTGTGCATCGTTCATGCTGTTCTCTTTGGGGTCACTTTCGGATTTATTCCTGAATTCTCACGTTCGGTAATACTCAGTCTCATTTCTATGCCGTCTTTGGTAACCAGACTCTTCATTGTTCTCTTGCCACTCTTCTTGGTTATAGCACTGAACACTGTCCACTTCAAACGAATTCTATCGAAGCGACTAGAAGAACCAAGACCCAGTGCTATTCGGATTCTTCTTGGTGTGCTTACGGCAGTCCCCCTTCTCCTCCTAACAGTCTATGCTAACTACTACCTCCTGGGATCCATCATCGGGTGGCCATTGATAGTATTTGTCCAGAGCATTATAGTAGCTGGTTCTTTGATGACATATGTTCTCATTGTTACCGCCATCATGACTGAGAATACTAAGGCGTATCTTAATCGCTCCCTTCGAAATCCCGAACTGTGGGTAATGGCACTTGTTCTCGCCGCTCTGCTCTTTCTCCCCACTTTAGCTTTCATCAACCCAATTCAGAAGGGATTCTTCTATTCCTTCGCTTCGAGTGACCTTTTCCTCTATGCACTCCCGGATCTATTTTGGAGAGCATTCTTATTGGGTATTCTTATCCCGCTCCTGCCCTTTTCTTTGCAATACATTGACCGGATTTCTGTTAATCAACCCAACATCTCCACACAGTGATATCTGAGAACTAATCGTCCTTTGAGTCCCACCATCACTCTTGATTTTCCTCTGTGGTTACTTGATTGTTTACCGTTGCAGGAGATGTGGGCTGCGCGAGCTATCAAAGAATCTAGTTCATCAGATGCTACATGGTACAAGCATTGGACTGACCCAAACAACATATCGCTAGCCCCATAGAAACAACAAATGGAGTGATTCAATATTGGTGAACTCCGAGAAACTGGCCATCAAAATAGGTCTTGCAATTTCTATCATGTCCATACTGTCACCCTTTGTTGTTATCATTGCCTTTGGACTATTTGGAGAAATTTCGCTGTCATTCTGGACTGTGCTATTCCACATTTCAATCTCTCCCCTTGACCAAAGCATTGCACTGCATAATTTCTTCCTTGTGCTTCAATACTTGCCATTTGTATCCATTCGCTTTGCCTTCGCATACCTAATGATGAGATATTATGAGGGAAAAACCACAGGGGGCATGCTCGTCCTTTCTGGATTGGTAGGAGAGCTGATTCCTGCTTTGCTCATTTTATCGCTCCCACCAGTAGTGGTACTTAATCAGCTTGTTTTTCCCCTTCCTTTGCATCTCCTGGCTGGTTTTATTATAGTCACTATGAAACCTCCAGCTGTTATCACTAGTCCTTGGGTTGATCTTTAGGCTAAAGGTTCGAAATTCTCAACTATTTCGACAGTGAGTTCATCCCTTTGTTATGATATGGTAGTAGCAATCAACATAGGCAATGGGTTTTTGAAATGCTTTCTACAAGGAACGAATTTGCATTATGAGGTCTAAGACTTGAACTGCAGTCAAAATAACGAATGTTTCCAGAGTGAAGGGAAAACACACCCAATACTGTAATGATAAGGACGCACTTAGAAGCATGGATGACACGGGCAAATAGAAGCCGAAACATGCAATGCCCACATAAACCCGGTTTCTTTTGCTCTTAATCGCAATTTGGCTAATAATGTAGGGGAGGGCTAGGATGAGAATGGTAGGCGAATCGATGATAATTAGGATACTCAAATATCAATCCTCATCTGAACATACACATTATTCCTCCAAATGGCTTCCGAAACATAGAATTGTATATCCAAGTTTGTGTCATTGTGGGAGATGTGCGCTGAGCGAGCGCGTGGCAGGCCCACAAGCTGCCACATTCTCCTTTTCTCTGATTTCTTGAGCAATTCTGTTTTGGAAATGCACTCCCAGGTTTATCTATCAGGATATTTGGCTTGAGTAGCTGCAACCAATATGAGAATAGTCCCTGTGGCAACATATGCAAGAGCCATAAGGTAGCCATGTAGTGGTAGAAAAACCAATGAAAACCCGAAGAATAGAACGCCCAAGATTACTAGCAATACAGTTATGCAATCAGGCCGCCATTGAGTCATCTCGAGTCCTATCTAATATTGCTGGATATTTGCTTATCATCTTTTGCTGGCATATGTATGAGATCAAAGGCCATAGACAATTCTCTTGGCACTTAGAAAATGCTTCAAGCAATGAAAAGCGTACCACAAAATCTTCGTGATAGACCCGCAAGCTGGCACATTTTTCCTTCTGAGAGAGTTGTCATTCTATGTCGCGTATGACAAGAGATATGGTGACCGAAGCACGCAGAGTGCAGGAAGTCTCGTTGGAATAAGGCGCAGTGAAACGATAGTACCAGATGTAGGTTGTTGACCCAGACTTTACATCACCAGATTGTCCCGAGGAACTCGCCCCCTCATTGATGTACATTCCATTCGTTGGGAGACCATTTCTTTCATTGTCATCCATGTCAAGAAAGTCGTCTAGAGTCATCTCTGAAATTCCATATCCTAATCGCAATGGCGCAGGGCAAACTCCCCAACTTAGAATTTCAGCTTGTATTGTAACAAGGTTCTCTCTCCCTTGAGGAGCTGCGGGTAAGTAAAACCCTCCTGCTCTCCATTCCCCAAGAGCATGGTCATTGTCGCTTGTAGGAGTCACAAAAAGAACATGTTCCTCTGGTGGAGGACCCTCCAAGAATGGCAATCTCAGTGTCATCACAGAAGCCAAAATCAGGATTATGATCACAACTGTTACAAGGGGCGTTTTGAACGGAAGAAGGCCAGAAAACATTCGTTGGAGAAGTGTCTTTGTTTCAGAGGGTATGGACTCATCTGTATCAGGAGTGAAGACTGTGGAAACCTCAGTTGAGGAACGCCTCCTTCTCCACATGACGCAGACAGCAATTATGGCTGCAGCTCCTGAGAGCATTAGTGCCCCTTGAATAGCCAGAGCTGCCGCAACTGAATATGCAGGACCAAGTTCAATATTCGTGTCTGTGAGTACTAGACGGTAGTCTGCGTAAGAGATGTTGACAAGGCCTAGGAGTATTCTGTCCGTAATGCTTCCAGAGGCACGGACCAAAAGCCCGCTGTCCGTATCATAGCTTCGTGAATGCCGGACTTCTCCATCCACAGAGTCATAATACTTACAGTCGTATTCCTGACATATTTGCCGCTCCCCTTTTACAGTGCAAATTGAGCCTGCGCCTCCAGGTGGTGCTTGCTGTGCAGTGACGTTACGATCTAGAGATGAGATGACAAATCCCTCGGAGGACCAGGCGTTTCTAGAAACGAGATTCATTATTCCTGTCTGACCTGCAAGAGACCCATTTCTTATAGTGCAGACTCCAGTGCTTGGAGAGTAGCTCAACTGGAAAACGCCATCAAAGAAGTGACCAAGGATCGAGGGTCCCTGATATGTGACTCCCATAATGAATACGTCAGAGGTTTCCTCCTCAACCACATCAAATGTAATTATGATCTCGTGTGTAAGGGCGGGGGTTGACAATACCTCCCGAGATAATATTCCATCTCTGGTGACCACTATGCCGTTGGCAAGAGTGTAGTTCCATAACACAACAATCTGAGTACTCAGAGTATACTCAAGGAAGCTGCCCACTTCTAGCGTGGAGAAACTGACCGTTGGCGAAGATACATCTGAAGTGGCATGTCCAAAGTTCACAAGAGTGGCTGAAAGTGTCAGTAGTAGCATGAGTGCGGTTAATGTGCGCCTCGAGCCGGACAAGAATAACCCTTCAGGAGCAGTATGAGTGTGCATGGATATATGATTTGGCTACATTCGCTTGACAGATGAATGGCTTTCCGTTGTAGGAGATGTGCGCTGCGCGAGCGCGTGACAGGCCCGCAAGCTGGCACATTTTCATTTTCTGATCGATTTCCGAGTTGATATTCCTTTGATGCTCTTCCTGCGTTAGTCTTCATGTGGCTCATTCCATTTCCGTGCTCATTCATCAGAATAGTGTGAGTCTGAGAGTCATCTCAAAATCATCAACAATGAAGACCTTCGAAGCAGACAGCGTCAGTTCGTCAATCACAGTATCTGTTACAATCTCAGTATCGTAACTGCAGTAGATAGAGACCCACACTCCGTTCAATGAGAGGGGTATGTCATACAGATACATTGTCCGATGTTCAGTGTTGGGATTGATTGTTTCCCCTGCGCCAATCAGACGATTCGCGGAATCCTCAGCATCGAAACGGGTCTCGTAAAAGGAAACATGAAGGTCGAACTCGTAATCCTTTGGTTCAATCCATATGTCGAGCTGATGTGTAATAGTACCATCGAATGAACCATTGCCAGTCGGACGTGAGAAGAGAAAGCCAGAGGCCAGTACGACTGCAATCACCACAAGTACGTTCACTTCGGATAGGGTGATGAATCTGAATCTATTCCTAATACTTGTCGCTTCAAATGGATGTTCCACGAAGGCTTCCCCATTCTCTATGCTGTGTGGTGCAAACCACATGAAGACCATTGCTGCAAAGAGCATCAGGGGAGTTGGAACAGTCAGACCCGGATCCCAGCGCGTTATTGGAAGGGGGATGCTTTGATAGTACGGCAGTATGAGTAACTCAGCAAGGACTCCCAGCAGGACAGTCAACCTTCGTGAGCTTTTGCCCTGGTAATATCGAACCATCTGATAGACAAACACGATCCTCCAGACGGTTAATACTAAGGGAGCTATGATTAATAGATACCAATTCAGGTCAGAGAAGCCGTAGGGAACATAATATGTGTACGTCATGGCCATTATTGTCACACGCCCTGACACAGGTTCTATGTCGACGAGGAATGGTGCAAAGAGAGCAAGCCCTCCCACTATGACACACACTACTCTGAGGTCCACCGGAATCTTAGGGGCGCCTGAATGTGTGCTCCCATTTGTCATCTTAATCACTCTTCATCTTTGTACTTCTTAGCATCCTTTAATAGACTGAGTCATAGAACTCCCATCCACACGAATTGCAGCGATACTTCTTCCTCATGCCTGTCGGTGTTGTTTCAAGACCAAGCAGATGCGCCCTAGCCCCACATCTTGGGCATGGAGAATATTCCTCAAGAGTCAATCAGCCCACTTCTCATATCTTCCAGTGGCATGAATGCCTATGTGTCTTGCGAGTGCTCGGTCGACATGAATACGATTCTTGCGAAACGCACAAGTGCGATGAACATGGATGACTATACAACAACTGGTGAGGGAGCATATATGGATGTGCGGTTCCACCGATCAAGCAAAGCAGCCGCACTGACCCTTGTGATTATACTCATCACAGCTCTTGTTTCAACATGGCTGAATAATCCCAAACCACCAGTATCATGGGAAAGGCAGAGCGTCGTATCGTATTCAGACGGCTTTTTTGATATATATGTCCCGCCGAGTTTCAATATCACCTATGACGCGGAGGTAAATGACCTTCAGAACACAACAAGGATCTATGTGGAAATCAGTTCAGAACTGACGCTGACCCATGGACTGCTCAGCTTTGAGATGGTGTCTGGCTATCACACTCCACATTCAAAGTATAGTATAACAGATTACCGAGAGGCCACGCTGACTTCAAGCACCTCGCGCGTGAACTGGAATACAACCGCTCACGAGCCCCTGAGCCCTTATTGGTTACATTTCCACGGTCTGAATGAAACCAACGAACAAGACCAGATTTTTCCTACTGAGTATACATTGCAGATGATCTGGAACTCATCATTGACCTTAGTTGAAGAGCGGGACAATGATACGATGTTCATCGCGAACTTGAGCATCTGGATTCATTTCGGTGAATCTCAATACCAAATAGACCCAGCTCTGGTTAGTTTACTACTCATTGGGGAAGGATCGATTGGAATCGTTGCGATAGTAGGGTTCTACAGGTTTGACAAACCGGTCGTGATAGACTAGGTCTGGAAATAGGTAAGGCTCGGTATTGATTCAAGGGTTATGCAGTGAGAAGATGGTGCGGGAGATGCGCGAGCGCGTGACAAGCCCGCGAGCTGGCACATTTTCCTTTTCTGATTACAAACTCCTGAAACATCTTTTTCATTTTGAGTTACTTAAATGACCCAATTGGGATCAGATCTTCTTCGTGCCCTTTCGAAGCTATAGTATAATGCAAAGACGATCAACCCCCAAGTTGCATACAGCAACGAATGCTCTGGATACCAGAATGATGCAGAGCCCACGTATACAAGAAGTGGTCTCCAGAGTGCGATAGCAAAGAGAATTCCAGAAACGGCCTTCAAAAAGGTCCTGAAGATCCAAGTGTTGTATTTTGGACTATACCAAATCGATTTCATGAAGCACTCATCGAACAATCAATGTTTCCTTTACCTATCATCTTTTCGATAGTTTGGACACTATCGTAGCGAGCACATGAAAGGCCCGCAAGCTGGCACATTTTTCATTTCACAGAAAATCTGCACCATTGACATGTAATTCATCCCATAATCATCTTAGTAAAGATGCGGGATGGATGCCCAGCACATCCAAAAACATCAATCCCACACTTTGTATATCTCGTCAAGATCTTCCATGGTGATGAAGAGCTTTCCAACGCAGGACTCTTCGATTTCCTCCTCGATAAACCAAGACTCATCTCTATCTGGGTCTGTCCAGGGGGTGACCAGTTCTGGGGCGGGGATGCGGTACACAATAAATAGTCCTACTGCAATTTGAATTGGAATGGGCCCGAAATATGGGAGAAGACCTGTTCCAAGCGCCATAGCGGGATCGAACAGGAATCCGATTACTATCCAGATTATCCCCTGTAAGAACAGAGCAAAGATAGGTGCGATAAATGCAGCAATTGCCCATCTTAAGACGCTGTCCTTGCTAGTTCTGTCCTGATAGTACCTCACAACTTTCAAAGCAAAGATGACATTGCATATGCCGAGAGGAAACGTGGCCCAGAGGAGAGTAGGGTTGGAAACTACAGAGTTATGAAGCCCCCAACTCCCGGCACGGGGGCCTAACGCCCAGAGGAGAGAGTATATGAAATCCGGCTCTGGGTATACAAAAGGGTACCCAAGAACCCACCAACTAGGAAGAACACCATAAGGTGTCAATAGCGTGGAAACACCCATTATCGCAGCTATGACACCTGGACTCACTCCGTACAGGTCGCTGTAGATATCATCAGTAGTCATAGCAGCCAAGCCGCCCTCAGTCCCAATGCAAGGAGGATATCTATGATAAGTCAATCGTTGAGATGAGAGTTGTACAAAAAGTGAGAGCTCATGACCGTTCATTTGGTTCTTGACAAATAGCAATAATCCCCTGTGATAGAGCTCTCGTTGTGGGAGATGTGCGCTGCGCGAGCGCGTGACAGGCCCACAAGCTGCCACATTCTCCTTTTCATAGAATGCTGACTATGAGCTTATGTGTTCACTCTTAGAAAAAGCTATTTTTACACTTAGAAGAAATCTTACGAAACTTCTCTCAGGAGCTGTAGCGCCTCATCAAATTCAAAAAACCAGAGTCGTTTATCATTCCCAGGAATTTTTCATCTGATAGGACTCGTTGTGTGAAACTGCTGTCTGCACTGAATACCATTTCGAGAGCCTCCAGAGCTTCCCTCCTTCTTCCTACGTCTTCCAATGCACGAGCCATATTGTATAACGCTCCTGGATTTCCCGGATCAATTTCAAGTCCTTTCCGTATCTTCCAAATAGCTTCATCAGATCTTCTTGCTTTAATCAGTAGATCGCCATAGAAGAACCAGCCCCTTGCGTCCTCTGGTTTAATTTCAACACCCTTATCGAGATACTTGAATGCCTCCTCCTCCCTTCCTCTACCATGCAAAAGGGCACTTAGAGCAAGATGGGCAAAATAATCCTTTGGATCAATCTGAATTATACGCTCATAGATTTCAAGAGCTTCATCTGTTCTTCCCAATTGAGTAAGACAATAAGCCTTGTTCTGTAAAACAGCAGGTTCCATTCGTCTTGTGCCTAAGACATCAGCCGATTCTTCAGCCACTTTGTCTAATTCAGGTGCCTTTCTAAGTGCAATATCCATTGCTCTTATCGCATATTCGTACTCTTTATTCTGCATCAGCCTGTCTGCCAACTCCATGGCTTTTGGCACATCATCCAGAACTGATGCAACCATCATTGCTTTGATTTTCGCTGCATCTCTGTGATATGTGTCTATGTTCTGCAACGCAGCTGCCTTCTGAAAGGATACCAATGCTTCATCCATTCTTACAAGGTGTCTGTAGAGCATCCCCAGATGATACCAAACGTGCCAATTATCAGGAGCTTTCTGACTAGCCTTGACCAATTCTTTTTCAGCTTCTTCATACTTCTCCTTCTGGATGAGCTTGACTCCGCGTTTAGCTTGCTTGTCGGATTTGCCCTCTTTCAGGAATTGCTCTTCTCCCTCTCTAGATAGTCTAATCATCTCATCAGTGATTCTCTCAAACTCTTCCGCCATAGCTTGACCCTTTCCTACTAATGCCCTCAATAACTCTGCTTTCTTATCTCTCTTGTGAGAATCTTGAAACCAAAGGCAACAACACCGAACCATCCTATCTGCATCTGCCAGACTCACTGCCCTAGGCCATAATCCTGAGTTCATAACTTTGTGATGAAAGGAAGGGAGATGTGCGCTGCGCGAGCGCGTGACAGGCCC
>JAEOTX010000099.1 GCA_016839605.1 Candidatus Thorarchaeota archaeon
CCTTTTTCGCAAAGATTGCTCTGGAGATGTGAGAACACTTCCCCCTTGTGATATAGAATGTCTCTATCTTCATCTCCCGCTGGATCTCTGGAAAGGACTCTATATTGGCCTGCCCCTTTGAGATGACTATATCACTATGCTGCACCGTATCAAGAAACTCCTTGCTCACCCATTTTCTAGGGACACCATAAGCCCACGCCCCCGTGTCAATGATCTTTGAAAGACGGTCTACCTCGGTACCCTCAACATCTGACCTTACAGCATCGTTGGCCAATGGTTTTCCTTTTACTGCGTAGGTGATATGCCATCCTAAGTCGGTGATCAATCGGAGAAGAGGGACATCCAAGAGGGTTTCACCAGCATTGTCGCCTAGGAAGAGGACCTCTCCTTTCCTAGAGGTTAAAGACTGCCACAGATTCTCTGAGTGGTCGATAGAAAATCCTTCTTCAAGAATCTCTTTGTAGACCTTTGCGAGCTCCTCTAGATCTGGGCTATGACCCGCCGTGTTGAAATCGATGACATTGCCCGCTATAGCTGCTGCAAGAGTCCCTCTCAGTTTCTTATACCCCTTCATCTTTGAGATGGACTGTTCAATGACAGGAAGTACCTTCCTTGCAGCTTGGATGCTCTTCTTCTTTATCTCTGCATAGGGATCTTCTTTGCCGGAGTGAGTGTACAGTTCCCTATAGAGCTCGATTGCCAGTTCTATTGGGGGCTCTCTTTTCTCATACCCCTTGGTGATTCTTTCATAGGCCATGCTCAACATAGTGTACTGTTCTTCCTTGTCGTCAGACAATAACGGTATTAGAAGTCCAAGAGAATCAATGATGCAAGCAGAACATTCGGGAACGAGAGGGACATTTATCTCGTCTCTAGTCATTAGTATCTGCTTCCTCACTTGCATTGATCTTTTGTCGAATCATTAGATACGCATCTTCGCCATCACGGTAATAGCCCTTCAGAACTCGACCAACCTCAAAACCCAGTTTCTCGTATACTGTCACTGCTGCTGCATTGCTCTTTCTGACTTCCAGAAAGAACTCTACTGCACCATAACTAACCATGCCTTCAATACCTTGGTTAATGAGATCTGTTCCAATCCCTCTAAATCGATAGTCATGCAATACCGCAACTGAAACGATGTGTCCCTTTTTCACAGGAAACGCTCTCTTGAAGCTCGAAATGCCTCTCTCTATTCTACACATGATGTAGCCAATTATTTTCCCATTTGCCAGAGCAGTAAGAAACGCTTTGGGTGCATGCGTATAAAGGCCTAGGAAAAAGGAGCTGGGATAGTTCTCAGGAAGGCAAGTCTGGTTTATTCTCATGACATTATCTATGTCTTCCTTCAGGAATTCTCGAATGACATACGTTTCTGTCACAGCTTGCCTGCTCCCAGTTAATCTTGACTCGGTCACAGAAAATCAGCCTTCTTTTATGGCTTATGCCGCAGAAAATTAGAAGAAATGGACAAATCTTACCGTTTGTCCTCAGCCCACCGTCGAATATCTTCTGGAGAGAGTATTATGTGTTCATTAGCTGCTGTGATCCAGTTGCGCGCTTTCCAGATTGTGAACTCATGATTCTTTGGAATGCTGATTAGCTCATCCTCAATCGCGAGTTCGATTCGATCAAGAATCTCTTCGGCATCAGACAGAGCGAGTTCCAGCACACTGGTCATTCCTGCACCAAGACATATGCCAATAGCATCAGCTACCCATCCTGCCGCTTCATTGGAATCAACATTGCATGCCTCTGCAACTCTATCGTGGCTTGCTAATGCTAAGTCTTCCAGATTTTCTACTCCGATGTTTTGGAGCTTCATTCCGTAGGTCTTGCCTATCCCATCAATGACCTCCACTGGAATGTCATGTTCTAGCCCTGATGACTCACTTTCAACATCGTCTACTGGAATAGTGTAGCTTGTGTCTTTCTCCTCTTCTTCTTCCATAGTCACTATCTCTTCGAGAGACTCACGCATTCTCTTCTCTAGGAGGTCAATCCTTTCAATAGTCATGCCATCCCAACTTCTCTTTCTGACTACAGGAGGAGGCTGAGTCATAGGTATAGTACAAAACGTGTAAACAATTACGAACATGGATGCAAATAGCAATAGCATCGCGGCAACTGTGTTTACCCACCAGAGAAGCACGGATGCGATGATGAGGGCTATAGCTACAATGCTCACGCTTCTATTCCTCTTCTCTGGCTCCGTGATTCTATCCATTCCCAATACACCAATGTTCCTTGAGTCCTACTAATCGCTATTGGCTTATAAGCGCAGTCTTTGGGATACATCTTGTGTTAAATTGGATATCCCCAATTCGTTCATATCCCATTATTGGACTTGGAAGAAACGAGTGATAAACCGATGTCAGCTATACTTGTTGGTGGGACGCCGGGAACAGGAAAGACTAAGATTGCAAAAATGCTGGGAACTCGACTCAGCGTTCATGTTATTGAGCTTGGCGAACTTGCTGATGGTGCAGGTTGCATCGCAGCACAAGACAAGGCCAGAGATACTGGCATTATAGACGAAGAATGTTTGGCAGTTGCTATTCAACAAGAAGTAGCTGATATGACAAGACAGCTTGTAATTGTTGGTCATTACATCGATCTAGTCCCTTATTCAGCTGTTGACCACGTATTCATCTTGAGAACACATCCTGAAACTCTTAGACATAGACTCATAGCTCGTGGTTGGTCAGAGGAGAAGATTGCCGAAAATGTTGAAGCGGAAGTCATAGGAGTCTGCCAACTGGATGCCTTCGAGTCTTTTGGAGAAGACCTAGTCAATGAAATCGATACTACCGATACCACTCCTTCTGAAGTAGTCGATTCAATTCAGAAAATGCTGAAGCAGCCCGTAGAATCGCTGAGAATCGATTGGCTCCGCCAATTGGAAGAGGAAGACCGACTTGGAGAGTTCCTCTCTGAAAAGTGAATCGCGGATTCGGTTAGACTCTCTCTCTTAGTAGAATCGAAAGAAGAGATAACACACCTGTGAGCAGCATTGTCATTGGTGCACCGGTGGGACCAATTGTTGCTGTAGGAAACGCCTGAAGAGCAACGGATATCCAGAAGTATACGTTCATCCCGGACATCGCCATCATCATTGCAGGAAACACCGACAGGAATGTTGCCTTTGGATTTGTGTATGCAAGAATCCCAAGTGCGATTAATACGCCCCCAGCAATCAGTGGGAAGATGAAGAATATGTTGAATGGTTGTAGGGTGCCAGATCCGTTTAGAAAAACATCCCAGAATGTGTCGAATCCAATTCCGGGATCATGAAACATTGCCTCTAGGAATTCCGTCCAAATTGAGAGAAAGCCTGTGAGAAACAGTACTATTGCAGGCCATCTGTATTGGAGAAGACCAAGCTCTTTCCTCCGGAGCTGTTTCTTGAGTTCCTTGGCCTTTTTGACCCGTTCTTCCTCTTTTTGTTTCTCAATTTTCCTCTCTCTCTTGGTCAAGGCATCATCCTCTTCTTGTTCCTCCTCGACCGCATCGATCAGCCCATCTGCTAACTCATCTGAGGATGTATCATCACCTGGCGTTTCTTGTTTGGTCATCGAGGCTACCTCAGTCCTGGCATCTATTTAAGCATCGGCATCCGGGCGAGCATTTATGCGCGCATTCTAGGCGTTGCCTCAACCTGCTTCACCATCTGATGATTCATTATTCTCCTCACTGATTGCATGACTTTTTCCACTGAAAGCGCCTTAACGAGGTCTCTTGAATCGATGGGTTTGGAGAGTTTCGATATAGCGACTGAGGTTGCCTCTTGAAGCTCATTAGAATCCGTCAGATACATCTCATAGACTAGCGCATTTGCAGTTTCCTCCAGGGAGCTAATGGCATCACTTTGTGCGTGATCATCTGTTTCTTGGTGTAATTCCTGCAACGATCTGAACAATTGTGTGAAGACAGTCTGATCTTTGGGCATCATCAAGGGCAGTTCCTCTATGATTCCTGTATTCAAGCAAGTTGTGAGCTGGGAATAATTGGTCAGATATTTGATGCAGATGTATCTCACAAACCTCGAATTTAGGATTAGTCCTAATGCTTCAAGTTGAACATCTTCTCGAAGTGGAGTAATCTCAACTATTCCTCCTCCGTGAATCATCCCTCTCGGCTTCAAAACGCATCTTGGGTATGGGTAATTCTTTGTAGCTACAAGCAAATGATTATCGTGCGACTGCCTTAGCCCACTATCCTCTCGAAACGAGCTATCAGCATAGAGCAGATATCTTTCGTCGAGACGAAATCTCCTGACACTTCGTCCACTGGTGGCATACGGAATTCGGAATTGCTCCCTCTTCTTCTTGCTAACATGTGATTTGGCTAAGTCACGCCCCCTCCGTGCTGTTGCCCATCCTTTCGTTGTTCTTTCTAGAATACTAGCCATGATGGCATCATAGTAGATTGGAAAGACACCGCTCGAATCCAGAATCTGCCATGGAACTTCTCCCTGCCATTCTATTCCTGTCCGTCTGGATTCAACCTTGACAGAATTATGATCAGAGTTTTCTGCTGCCCTACAGAAAATACTCACCATTTCCAGAGTCACGCCCTCAAATGGACTTGCCTCGTCGACGATTTTCCAAAGAGGCATTTTCTCAAGGAGGAATCTCCTTACCCGGAAGAATTGCTTTGTCCTTAACACGCTGTTGGGGATTAGAAAGCCAAGATGTCCCTCTGACCGTATCAATTCTCGAGATCGCGCAATGAAGAGGGCAGCTATATTCCAAGTCCCATTTCTACTGGTGCTAACATCGCTCTTGTGTGTCTTGCTAATGATATCTCTCTCGAATCCTGACAGTATGTTGCCGTAAGGGGGATTACCTAGCATCACATCAAATCCTGATTCTTTGTTCATGATTTGACTGAATTCGATTGGCCAATGAAAGGGCGAAATCTCGTCCAACTGCTCCTCAAGATTGGTCCCCCCTGTAGTTTTTAGTCTCTCAATAAGGAGATTAGCAAAACACTCCAAGTCTGCTTGATTACATCCATTCGGTACAGCAGTCCAACCGATGAGACTGTTGCCTTGCTTGATGTTATTGATTTGAATCTCGCTCTTAAGCTGTTTCGAATCTCTTGTCCCGGTCCATTTCACCAGCGCATCAACGCAAGTGGAAACCGCATCTGGTCGAACATCAACCCCAAATAGATTGCGAGTCAGAATTTCTGATCTTAGCACTTGAACAGGCCGGTCATCTCCAAGAGACCTTCGTGTTCTTTCTAGCCATTCAGCCGCAGCACTAAGGAACACACCTTTACCAACAGCAGGATCTAAGACTGAGATGTTTTCGAGATGCTTGAGCATCTTCGTTCTCCCATTCCTATCTTCGCTTTCAAAAGAAAGATGCGCGTCGAGGGGATTCCCAATATGATTGTTGAGAGAAGCCCTAAGAGTCTGACCAGCAATATCATACGCTAGAATCCATGGCGTATAATATATGCCAGTTCTTCTGCTTGCTCTTGGAGCTGGGTTTCTGTTTCTCACCATCTCATCATCACGAATCTCAGAATTGTGCTGCGCCTATCCAGAGTAGTCATCAGTGCCATATAATGACAATGGACCTGATTCCAGTTGTCTTGGCATCAACAGATTGGACTAGGATGTGGAGATCTTCTTCCAAAACAGCAGAAATTGATATGGAATGCTCTCAAAGATTTTTGAAAAAAGGGACAGTGAGTGGGATTGCGCCCACTCTACTTGATTTCTAACCTATCTTGGTGCCGCAGTTCGGACAGAACTTTGCACCTTCTAGTCCAGTACCACAGTTGGGGCAGAACTTCGCACCTGCTGGTGCAGCACCTCCGCCTCCTCCGGCGCCCGGTTGCTGTTGTCCACTCATCATTCCGAAAGCGGCTCCAAATCCAGCACCAGGACTCTTGCCTAGTGATTCAGCAACATCCTTCTGGGTTTCCGAGCCAATGAGCTGTGAACCACTCACTCCTGCTGTTCTTAGCATGAAGAGTCTCTCACGGTACTTCTCGGTGGTGTCAATCCCCTCGAACTTCACATCAACTAACTCAAGTCCCAACCTCTCAAAGGCCATTCTGACCTTTGTCTTGACCTTCAGTGAGGTCTCGTCAAGCTGGGTGAAGACCGCCTGCATGTCATAGTGGGCGAATTCATCAATGATTCGCTCATTCATGAATGATCGCAGGTAGTCGTTGATCTTCTTGGTGCTGAACGCATTCTGGTTGCCCACAACATCCTGTACGAATATGTTGGCTTCTTTCACGCGGAACCAGAAGTTACCATGGAACATAAGTGGTGCAAGATCAGAAGTCTGACCTCGGCCACCAAATTTCCCTTGGAACTGTGAGCGTGAGATGAAGACACAGGTGGATTCAAAGACATCACCTTTGACCTTCTTCTGTAACCATCCAACTAGACCAGGCATACTGCTTGTAGTCAGTTTGTGGCGCCCAGCTAGGAATGTGTCCAGAGCCTTGCCATCACGATAGAAGATGGCGGCTTGGTTTTCCATTACAATGAGCTGTGAGCCCCACTTTACTCTATTATCAGGGTAACGCCAGACAATGTGGTCTGGGCTGGCATTTGTCCACTCTATAGCGTCTGCCAAATCAGAATCTCTCCTAAATCGAGTTCTGTTTGGTCTAGGGTCTTCATATGTTTTAAACATTGAGATGGTAGGCTCTGCAGAGTACTTCTTGCCTTCTTGCGACAATAAATGGGATTAATGGGCGAATGCATATGCCTGACAAGTAATAGTAGGTTGTCAGAGAGACAGAGTCATCAAATCCTGTGCGAGTATCACTTCTGCCCTTGTCCGTCGTCCAACTGTTGCTTTCACCTGCTTTTCTTTGGCTACTACTTCTGGAGAAATGTGATTAATGACAACCTTGCCTGGCTCGGCGTGCTCTACAATTTCTGCAAGCTCGCTCGGGCTTGTATGAACTCCCTTGGGATGATCTCCATCTAGCCAATTGCATTCATGAATCAGAATGTCTGCTCCAGTGGCTAACTCTATGACCTCTCGACATGGTGCTGTATCAGAAGAGTAGACTATCGATTTACCATCATGTTCCACCCTGAATGCTCGGCTTTCAAGCGTGCTATGAGTAGTGGGTGCTGTGGAAACAACCACTGGACCTAAATGAATGACATCATCCTCCTTCAGCACTGTCTTTTCGACTAGAAGCTTCTCTCGCAAGTATGGGAACGCGATGTCGTACATCCCTCTAGACCACTCTCTCATCCTTGGGGGTGCATAGAGCTCCAATGTCTTATTGTAACCAAGCAGCCAAAGACTCTGGCAGAAGGATAGAAAATCCGAGCAGTGATCAATATGGAAGTGACTAATGAAGACATGCTCGATTGAGGTGAGGTCAACTCCAGATTGTGTCATTCGCTGCAGGACTCCAGACCCGACGTCCAGAAGCAACGATATCCCCCCAGCTTCAACTAGAACCCCTGACTGTACTCTGTCTGGATCGGGAAGGGAAGTGCCAGTACCAAGGAAACTCACTTTCATAGCAATCGAAATCAATCTCAGCTGGCTGTGTAATCAGTCTTCCCTTGATACTTACCTAATCCTTGTAGGGCGGATGAGCTGCTTGATTGTGTTCTCGAAGACTCTCAGTTCCTTGGTGATTTTTCCGCGTTCGAGGTTTGGCGCTTTCAGTTGGTCACTCAAATCAAAACGGGCAATGTCTCGGAGAGCTCTCAGGAGTGCAATGGAGTCTACACTGACTCTACCAGCTTGGACATCTCTCCAGAGAGTTTCAAGGGAGTTGACCAGGATTTGCTGTTGCCGCATCAGATTCAGTCTTTCATCAGGATGTGCATTCTCATCTAGCAAGGCAGCCATCTCGTTTATTGAATTCAACACGAGTTGAGAAGGGGTCAATGTGATTTGTTTCTGAGGTTCAGATTCGACTTGGCGCGCCTTGTTTCTTAGCAAATATTTCCACCATAATCAGGCGCAGATGCTGGATATTTAATGCCCACCAAAACCATGAACACAAAGAGTCTACCTTCCAAGTCTGGTAGGAGAGACTTAAATTCAACACACATTTTGGGATTGTTACAATGAATAGGGGATGCGGGACATAAGTAGCACTAATATCGAAGACTCACCTGGAGGTTTCGAACGTCTCCCTCTCCAGTGGATAGTCCCTTCTGTTGTGCTGCTAATTGCCATCCTCCAGTTTCTCTATTATTGGTTTGGCATGCCCCCAAGTTCTGAAGTGGACTATATTGATTTTCTTAGAAAATTCCTAATGGTTGTAATTGGATTTGCCCTTGTTGTGTACATTCAAAGACTGAGAGATGACAAGCTAGGCTACATCTTACTTGTAGTTGGATTCTCATTCTTCGTGTTTTCCCAATTGGAGAACTCGATCGATGTTTTTAGGTCCATCAGCTATCCAATTGCGGGCGTTGACCTCGAGGATTTCGTAGCAATAGCATTGCTCATTGCAGGCGTAGGATTATGGCGCTGGGCTAGGTTCTTAGTGGTAACTAAGGAGCTCACTGCAATGCATCAGCGAGAAACTGAGCTCTATGCGGCACTTCTTCGTCATGATTTGTCGAATGACCTTCAGGCTCTAATTGGCTATGTCGAAGCAGCCTCAATGACTTCAGAAGAGATTCCTCCTAGAGCTGCTGACCTCCTCAAATCAGCAGGAGTCGCTGGGACCAGAATGTCACGTTTGGTGAAGGCATTTGCAGCACCACTAAAACGCACGGACGAAGATGTAGTATCTTTGGTGCGTAGAATCTGTAGTGAGGCAGAAATTGCTCATAGGGGCATTCGCATCACCATTCAAGCTGACCAAGAGATTGGCAAATTAATGCCTCATGGCGCATCATTGGTCACTGCTGCTTTGGAGAATCTAATTAGGAACACCCATGAACATGGTGGAGCCAATCCAGAGATGAATGTGCGGATTTCTCCAGAAGATGGACATGCAGTTCTATTAGTTTCAGACAATGGACCTGGCATACCTGAAGAAATCAAAAGGACAGTATTCGATCGTGGTATTTCTGATACAGATAAGGGGCTTGGCCTCTATCTTACTCGTCGGCTAATTGAGGGACTCGGTGGTAGTATTGAACAAGTTGATGATACCGAGTATGGTGGGGCATCATTCAGGATTGTCCTTCCACTTGCATCCTGACTTTCATTCTCAAAGTGTCATCCACGAGAAGATAAAGACCTAGAATGTCTGCTGCTAATATTCCACCACTTAAGACCAAATCTGCAAGCGTCATTCTTCCTGCAACAAGAAGCATTGATACCAGAATCCACAAAGTAAGGAATCCGACAAGTCTTGCCGTCCAAGACATAAGTGATATCCGATCTTCCCCTATCGACCATGTTCGAAAAACGAGGTACAACAGGTAACCTACAATAACAAAGAATTGCATGCCTATCGTAATGGTGAGATATGCTCCTTGCATATTATAACAATGTCCACTGACATAGTTGATTCTTGCTATATGGTTGAAGAAAAGAAGATGAATTCCGGAGCAAAAGCCCCGGAATGGTGTTTTAGATTAGTCTTGGTAACCCTTCATGTAACCCTCACGCTGCTTCCACTTCTCTTCGAGGCGCTGCATGATGGTATACATTCGGTGAGTGTAAGGCCATGCATCATCGAATTTACCTTGGTTCATATCGCCGGTGAACTCTTCAACGACATCGTTGATGTCACCAATATCGTCAATGAGAGTAGCATCGAACTCGTAAACTTGATCCAGCTCTCTCTCGTTGATCTTCTCCTTGGAGCCCCAAGCTGCATAGCCATAATCAGCATAACGGATGGCTGACTCAATCTTGTCTGTGAGAGCCAGCATGCGATCAAAGGTTTCCCACGTGTTCTCGAGATTATAGTCTACGACCATAGTCTGGAGTTTTTCAAGATCCTGCTTAACGAGTCGTAGCTGATCAGCCATGAACTCGCGTAGGACTTTGTCGGCGGCGCGTCGCTCCTCTTTCTCCTGGTAGCCATGCCACCCAGGGATATAGTGGGTAATCTTTCCAAAGAACCCGCCCTTGATGTCCTTGGCAGCTTTCTTCCTAATCCGCTTAGCAATGGGATCGGTAATCTTGCCCATAGAATTGATTCTCCTGCGTGATTGTGCATCCCTACTACCTAAGTCGTAGGGCTGTCTAAGGAGTCGTACTCTTCTTCGTATTTAAACAATGTCACTAGAGGCAACTCCGTTCTTGAGTCACAATAGAAGTCCATAGATTCTGCAAAATGAACAACTGGACTCTAGGAAACACGCTTAAGCCAACCTGTGACAATACTGGATTGAGTCAGAGGGGCAATTCCAATGTCAAATGATTCTACAGACAACACTCAATCGTCAATCATACTGACATTGGTAATTATCATGATACTTGCTCCCATGGGGCTTGTATTCTACTTCTCTGGTGAAGGTCCATTTTGGTATGTACAAATCCTGGCTGTGTCATGGTTCGCGAATATTGAAGCCTACAACTTTTACATTGGACTTCATCCCTTTATGATGCTCCAAACACTTCCCTTCTCATTCATACGAATCGGATTCGTCTACATGATATGGAGGGCATATCGCGGTAAAACAACAAAGAGTAGAGCAATACGGGTGGGAATTGGAATGGAACTCTGGTTCACTCTACTATACTACCTACCATATGCCATGAGTTTGCTTCTGAATCCTATGTGGTATATGGCTCTACCCTTGGCTATCCCAATTCCGATTCTCCTCCTTGTGGGATGGATTGCAATTAAGTTCCGTCCTCCATCTGAAACGCTTTCGTCTTGGGTGGATGAGGAGCAACCAGAACATTGGTGGGAAAGGAATAATCAGTGATTCATAGCCCGGTCTTTCGAACCTAAAGACTTGATAAGGGTCTCATTTTCATAGACATCAAGTTGCACCAAATCCATGGATTTCGGAATCAGAGAAGGGATGAAAATGGAAACTAAGTATAATCTAGCTAAGATGAC
>JAEOTX010000100.1 GCA_016839605.1 Candidatus Thorarchaeota archaeon
CGAGTCAATAAGGACGGAAGTGTCTTGGATTCCAAGCAAAAGAAGGCTGGCGATTATTACTACATTGGGACATAGTTCTTTCCGTTTTCTTCAAGCAATCTAGGAAGATTCAAGATATCGTTTCAGTCGAGCTATGCTTGAGGCAGAAACATGGTCAAATGCACTAGCTGTGGAAAGTGGAGCTGTAGAACAGGAGACCTGGACAAGCTCCCAACCCAAGGGTTCTGTCCAATGGTAGAGCATGAAGACGCCTTGGTACGTGCGCGGAATCTCTACGATGATCCAACTACAAGAAGAATATCACAAGAAGCAGCGAGGGTCGAGGCCATTGGTTATTGCGAGTGGTCACGCGTGGAAGAAACAATGGAGTTCGCAAAGCGTATAGGTGCTAAGAAACTCGGGATTGCATACTGCATCGGTTTGAAGCGTGAAGCAGCAATTTTAGCCAGAATCTACGAAAAGAACGGATTTGAGGCGGCATCGGTCTGTTGCAAGACTGGCAGTATTCCTAAGGAGGAGGTTGGTCTTAAGGACGAGGATAAAATCCGGCCCGGCACCTATGAAACGGTCTGTAATCCAATAGGACAAGCAGAGGTGTTGAACGCTGAAGAGACAGACTTGAATGTTATCGTGGGTCTCTGTGTAGGTCATGATTCCCTTTTCATTAAGCACTCCAACGCACTTGTTACATGTCTTGTCACTAAAGATCGTGTCTTGGCTCACAATCCAGTTGGAGCACTGTATACCTCGGAGTCATATTACAGAAAGAAGGTTTTCGAGAGGGACACGTGACATTCTACCGCTTGTGGCCACGCATCCAGTAGTCCTTACCTGCGATTGCCTTTTCCTCGTCCATCTCTGCTAGTATCTTCACAGCTTCATTCCCACAGGCAATTACATCTTCTTCTCCTGCGACTGCAAACTTATCCCTGATCCTATTGGCATACACCGCACAAACAACACCTGATCTGAAACCAAAGATGTTTGTTAGAGTGAAGATGGTAGCAGCCTCCATCTCAAAATTCGCCACGTTCGCCTTTTGGAGGTCTTCAATCAGAGTTTCGCTGAAGCTCTGTGTATAGCCATTGAAGCCTGGCCGAGACTGGCCAAGATAGAACGAGTCTGTTGAGGCTGATATTCCTAGGTGATACTTCATACCTAGAGTGTCCGCAGCTTCTACCAGCGCCATGACCACCTCATATGATGCGCTTGCAGGGAACTCAGGTCTAACATATTGCCTACTCGTGCCATCAAGTCTGACAGCACCTGTAGAAATAATCAAGTCCCCTATCTCTATCTCCTCTTTGAGAGTGGCACACGATCCCACACGGATGAAGTTCTTGACACCTACGTTTGCCAGTTCTTCAACAGCAATCGCTGTGCCTGGACCCCCAATGCCCGTTGAACAGGCTGAGATTGGTGTCCCCTTAAACACCCCTGTGTGAGTCACGTACTGCCTATGAGCTGCAACTTCCTGAAATGAGTCCCAATTAGAGCTTATCTTTGCCACTCGTTGAGGGTCTCCAGGGAGCAGCACGGTCTCTGCAACCTCTCCTGGTTTCACCTCGATATGGTATTGCTCGCGCTCAGCAGTTTCAGGTCTTCGTGCAGAAACTGTGTCTTTCGGCATGATTATCCCTTCTGTCTCATCATTACTAGGCTATTTGAGTTTCGGGCCTTCCAACACATCATTTACACTACCAACAAACTATTATACGTCCATAGAATATTTGCTCTTCGTTCGGGATAGGGTTTCCGAAACATCTATTACAAACTCCAAAGGGGCCCAATCCTGTCAGAGGGTAACTGATGCCCTCTAAACAATCTGGAAACGGAGCGAGAATAGATTGGTTGAAACCACCATTAGCGTGATCAAAGCCGACATTGGTTCGTTGGCTGGTCATGTTGTAGTACCCGATTTCCTGCTTGAGTTCGCTAGAAAGGAGCTAAAGGCAGGTGTGGAAAAGAAGATCATCAACGACTTTCATGTAACACATGCTGGAGATGATTTAGAGCTAATTATGACCCACTTCAAGGGTGAGAATAACGAAGAGGTCCACCGCTTAGCTTTTGACACATTCATGAAGGGAACCGAGCTGGCTCGTGAGAAGAAGATCTATGCTGCGGGACAAGACATCCTTTCAGACACCTTCAGTGGTAATGTCAAAGGGATGGGCCCTGGTTCAGCAGAGATGACTATCGAGGAACGAAAGTCTGAGCCTTTTGCAATCTTCATGGCCGATAAGACCGAGCCTGGGGCATTCAATCTACCCCTGTTCAAGATATTCGCTGACCCGTTCAATACTGCAGGACTCATTATTGATCCAAACCTTCACGATGGCTTCACATTCGTGGTCCAAGACATCATGAAGGATGTACCATGCTTCGTTGACATGAAATGTCCTGAGGAGATGTACGACTTGCTTGCTCTTCTCGGGAGTACTGGAACCTTTACAATAAAGAAGATCTATCGTGCAGACGGTATGGTCTGTGCGTCTGTCAGTACAGACAAACTTCACGCCGTAGCAGGCAAGTATGTTGGAAAAGACGACCCTGTTGCAATTATCCGGGCACACTCAGGTCTTCCAGCGATGGGAGAAGTGCTTGAAGCCTTCACAATTCCTCATCTAGTCGCTGGTTGGATGCGCGGCTCACATGCTGGGCCCTTGCTTCCTGTTGCACTAAAGGACTCAAGGTGTACCAGATTTGATGGCCCGCCTCGTGTTATCGGTCTGGGCTTCCAGGTTTCTAATGGAATGCTTGTTGGTCCCATTGATCTATTTGACGACATTGCGTTTGACATCACTCGCCAGCGTGGAATGGAGATTGCAGACTATCTTCGGCAACATGGACCATTCGAGTTCCATCGGCTATCATCGGATCGGATGGAGTATAGTACACTGCCAAAGGTGCTCGACAAGTGTAGTACTCGTTTCACCGAAGAAGAGATAGTCCCAACAGGCAAAGCCAAGGATACTTCTGACTCTGCAGAGTAGATGCGGGACAGAAGTCCCGCTTTCTCTTTGATTCCCGAGAATCAACCTGTTCTCTTGATTATATGATAACCAAATTCAGTTTTGACTGGATCTGTGGTCATAGCTCCAATATTGAGAGCATAGACCGCCTTTTCAAACTCTTTCACCATCTCTCCTCTACCAAAGCAACCAAGGTTCCCACCACGCTTCTTCGAAGAACAATCACTGTATTGCTTACAGAGAGCTGCGAAGTCTTCTCCCTCCCTAATTCTGCTGATTATCTCAAGCGCCTGACTATGCTTCTTAACCAGAATATGGCTGGCACATACCTTGCCTCCTCCACCGCCCTTCTTCTTCTTGGCTTTGCTCTTCTTGCCCATGTGTCACACCACAAAAGCCCTTGGAAAACATCGCAATAAGCACTACGATACTGGATGTCAGTTGTAGACAGGGTTCTGCCTCTCTCCTCGACAAAAGAGGCACATGAGATTCTGGAATGTGGAGAGCAATTTGGGAAGATTGTTCTAGTTCAATAGAACGCGGCTTTCATTCTGGATAGAGAGCGAGTAATACCGTGGTGTCAATCTGGAAATGACACGCTTTCATTAGCGTGTTTGCCACCTACATGGTTGGTCAAGAATGAAAGTAGTTACGATTTGCCTGCCTGAATCTTATGTCGATGGCTTGGACAAGCTCATTGGCCAAAGCAAATACCCTAACCGCTCTGAGGTAATCAGAATTGCTATTCGCGACCTCCTTGTGGATGAGTTGTGGGGAGACCGAACCCAATCGAAATCTATTCCACTAATTGCCCAACTGCAAGAACTAGCCTCTGCCCAAAAGATGACTCCTGCTGATCCATCGACCTAGTTGTACAATCAAATTACCTTTTTCTGTAAGTACTGTCTTTCGAACTCTGTCGACTTATTTCAGCGACAAAGGGAACTAATCGTGAATTTAGAAAGTCGACCTTTCAAAGGAGACCGTGCGCAAGATGGAAAGAATCAAGAAACTATTTGGTCGTGACGAAGAGGAAGAAGAAGTAAAAGAAGCTCCTGCTGCTGAGGAAGCTGCTCCAGAGGAAGCAGCAGCACCTGCTGAGGTTATTGAGGAAGTAGCTGAGCCTGAGCCAGAAGTAGCTGCAGAGCCAGATGAACCATTCCCAGTTGATGGAGCTGCTACAATTCCATACCATTCAGAGATCACAGACCGATTGCAGTATATGTTCAATGATTCTAACATCGCCGCGAATATAGAGGGGACTGATAAGTTCACAATCGAATTCATGGCTATGGGTGAACGATTCAATTTCATCAAAGAAGCTCTGAGCGAAGTCAAGTATGGAATAGGGTCAGCGTCTGATGAGGATGTCTTCATACGTATCTCAAATGATGCTGTAGCGGAGTTGCTGAGTGCGCCTAACTTTGAGGAGTTCAGAAAAATATACATGAAATATTATAGGAGTCCTGATGCTGGGAAATTCGTCAAGATTGAGCTTCGCAAGGACCTTGTTTGGATGAACCGCCATGGATATGCTCGGGTTCCTCTTCTGAAGCTCTTAGTTGGTCAGGTCCGATAAATCTCCGATCAATAAGCAACACAACTTATTAGCGGTTGCTACTCGAATCCTCTGCCCAAGGCGCCATAGAGGCGCAGATTGGCAGGACAGAACCAAATGCCAGTGATTAAGCTTCCAGTGATTGCGATTAATTTCAAGACCTATCCCCAAGCTACAGGGGAAAAGGCCGTCTTGCTTGCACAGACTTGTGAGAAGGTGGCAAAGGAATATGGAGTTTCAATCGTTGTATGCCCCCAAGTGCCTGATCTCTACAGAGTGAGTCGGGCTGTTGATATCCCTGTCTTCTCTCAACATATGGATCCCGGAGATCCTGGCCGATTTACAGGACACGTTCTTGGCGAAACCTTAGTGGAAGCGGGATGCGTTGGAACCCTTTTGAATCACTCAGAGAATAGAATGGAGCTAGCTGATATCGAGGATGCGGTGAGACGCGCTGAGAACCTAAATCTCTACACCCTTGTATGCACAAACAATCCGCTAGTCAGCGTTGCTGCTGCATCACTTAATCCAGATTCCATCGCGGTTGAACCACCTGAACTCATTGGAAGTGGTATATCTGTGTCTCAGGCCCAGCCCGAGGTCATTTCCGGTACTGTTGATAGGATCCGAGCAGTGAACAAGAAGGTTACAATTCTCACCGGAGCTGGGATAAGCACAGGTGGAGATGTAGAGGCCGCTATAAAACTGGGAACACAAGGTGTGCTTCTTGCATCAGCAGTTGCTAAGTCAGACAAGCCTGAAGAGGTCCTAAAAGGGCTCATCGAACCCATCAGAGAATAGTCCATTCCGGTTCATTTTTCACGGGATCCCTTGCCATCCAGACTTGGCGATTGTAGGTGAAAGTGACACTAGAATGCGCTCATTGTTTGCTTGAGAGAGCAATAAATCAGGTGAAGTTAGCAACAGATGATCCAGAAATGCAGATGAATGTGACTACGGCCATGCTTGATTTCCTTAGTAAGAGCTTCAATATGGACGCTGTTCCTAGTCATATTGGCACTGACCGTGACCTCTTGGTCCAAGAAATGACTGGAAAAGACCCCTATGCAGAGCTCAAACGCGTTTCGAATGCTATGGCACTGGAAATCTTTCCAGATCTAAGGCAGCTTGTGGACGAATTTTCTGGTACTGCAGGTAGGTTCAGGAGAGCCACGCTCATTGCAGCAGCAGCTAATGCAATCGAATTCGATGTGTCTGGACGGGACTTTGATTTGGATGAACTCAGAGGAATCATTGAGCGTGTTGAATCTGATCTTGCGGTCGATGAAGTGGATGATTTCATGCACCTTTGTCAGGACACAAAAGAAGTCCTATACCTGTTGGACAATGCAGGAGAAGTTGTCCTAGATATGATTCTGATTTCTGAGATCAAGAAACTCGGACCGAAAGTGGTTGCAGTAGCAAAGGGGGGACCTATTCTAAATGATGCCACTATGATTGATGCCGAGGAGGTTGGTCTCGATGGATGCGCGGACAAGGTGATTCATACTGGTGCCGCGGCAATCGGAGTCAATCTTGAAAGAAACTCCGAAGAGTTCCTTTCAGTTTTCCGTAATGCCGAACTGATAGTGGCTAAGGGGATGGGCAACTTTGAGTCGTTAACAGAAATGAAGCCTCATTGCCCAATTGTACATATCCTCAGAACAAAATGTCCTCCAGTAGCCCAACATGTAGGAACAGGTCTCAATCGGAATGTTGTTCTTGTGAGAAGACCTTGATGGACGCACTTTCTAGGATTAGCCCTTTGAGAGAGTCTTAGTTACAGAATCTGATTTTGTATACTCGATTTTAAGATCGGGAAATTGCAGGCTGAGTTGATGTTTCAAGCGGTTCATACCCGGCTCTTCAGTGACAAATGCTCCTGCTTCATAGATTTGCAATCCTTCTTCAGCAGCCAATAGTCTTACCTCAGGAGATAGCTCACCGGTGACTACTGTAGTGATGTTTTGCTTTTTAGCAGCCAAAATCTCTGGAACATCCAAAAGACTTCCTGGAAAAACCAGAGTCCGACCCACCTCTTCATCAAGGTCTCCTGAGAACTTGACGAATTCAATACCAAGTTTTTCAGTCAGTTGATTCGCAAACAGTGAATGATTCATGCTGCTTTTGGGTTGGAATATTCGACCTGCAGGAACAAGATCTCCTGTGTCTCCCATTACTAAGAACTCGTCAGTCTTGCTATATCCTAAGGCTTCGACAAGCGCGTCCGCAATTCCGTCTCGGGCGCAGATCCATGAACTTCCAAGTATGTAGCTCGAGATGTAGTTCTTAGTCAGAAGACGTACTCGGATCAGATCAAGACCTGAAAGCCTGTCAATCGCGAATGGGAATAGTGGGCAATGAGTCACAAGCAGATTCGCCTTGTCTTGAGTGGCCTTAGCTACCACTCTTCCAGAGGGATATGTGGCTATGATGACTCTGTTGACCGTCGTTTTCTCCTGTTCATTTTCTGTCTGGGGGCCAATCTCAACTCTCGAAGGAAGACCACCGAATACTAGATGCGGTGGGGCAATCATCTCGAGATGCTTCACGATTGTCAGTAGAGTAGTCACTTGCAACACCTGATTAGATTGTTAGATGCACAACATGCTAGTTCAGGGATACCCCTGTCTTATTCTTTGTCATGAATAGGAGTAACAGACTAGAATCTATTCCTCTATATCCTCGTCGTCTATTATCTCATCATCATAGGAATAGAGGTCTTCGAGTTCTTTGTCAATAGCTTCGGGTTCCGGCTCATCCTCAATGACCTCAAGTTCCGGCTCTTTTTCAGGCGCTTCCTCAACGACTTCCAGTTCTGGCTCCTCGTCAATGACCTCAAGTTCAGGTTCTTCTTCCATGACCTCAATTTCGGGTTCCTGATCGATGACTTCCAGCTCTGGTTCTTTCTTCTTCTTTGGAGCCTTCTTCTTAGGCTTGGCCTTCTCCTTCTTCTCGGTCACAACCTGTGCGGAGGGCTTCTTCTTGAATGACCAGTATTCTGTTCGTGCTTTGCGATGCTTACGCAATTTTCTGAAGTCTACCTGCTGTGGATTCTGAGTCTTTCTAATACGTATCAGGTTTCGCTTTGCAGTCTTCTCTTTGTTGACCATCAGAAACTCACCGTCGCTTCTTCAGCGTGCTCCGCTGCGGCTGTTGTTATAACTGTGTCGGAGAATTATATCGGCTAGAGGAAGGCTTTTTGTTCCGGTATTGAGTGAAGTCTACTCGGAATAGGTGAATATCGAGATGAACCCCGCACGCAAGGATCAGACAGTCAGTATTCGAGTAAGGCTTGATAGAGCGACCCTTGATAGAATTGATGGAATCGTTGGTGAGCGGGGCCGCCAGAGATTCATCAAGGATGCCATATTCTGGAAACTTGATCAGGAGATTCCTCCTATAGTATTCGAGTTGAAAGAAAGTGTGGAGCAACTACAGGAAAGAGTTGATCATCTTGAGGGTACTCGCTCTACCAGTGTCTATATTGGAGGTATGTCTGACACATTCAAGATGCAGGTCTGTAGAGATGATTTGGACAGGAAGATTATCGCCTACTTTCTCCAGCATGAGGGTGCATCAACACCTGAATTAGCCAAGAAGCTCCTGAATGACCCCTCAAAGCGCAAGACAATTCATGTGCGAATTCGAAAACTGAATGAGCGTTCAGAGGACATGCTCGGAAAGCGGATTCTACGGTACGAGAAGGGTGAGGTCAAGGAGAAGCGTGGTGCTTGGTGGCTTGTTGAGCCTGATCTTGTTCGGGAGTAATCAATATCGCCTGCAGCAAATCTATAAAGAGCCGCCCTCGAGGAGTCTTGGGGCCGTAGTCTAGCCTGGATAAGGCACCAGCCTCCGGAGTTGGTAATCCCCGGTTCGAATCCGGGCGGTCCCGCCACTATTTGTGTTCAAATCAAATCGATTGGAGTTTAAAAGCCCGGCTAAGACACACTTGTCTGACGCGAGGTCGAAATCGATGAGCATATTGAAGGGCTTACGTTCACATCCTGAAAGAGTGGTTGAACGTTTCACCAGATACCTTAATGGTCCAATGGGACGTACGGTCCTGGAAACTTTGGATGAAGGTGAAAGCTTCATTTTACAAACATCAGAGCATACTTTCAGGGTCACAAGGAAGAGGGGCAAAGCAGTAGTAGAACTGATTTCGGTGTCATTGCTTTGAACCAGCATCTTGTCTGACTCTATTACAGATTTGCAACGAAGAGTCTATAAGCCGACTGAGGCCTCATCCGTTGGGGCCGTAGTCTAGCCTGGATAAGGCACCAGCCTGCGGAGTTGGTAATCCCCGGTTCGAATCCGGGCGGTCCCGCCACTGTTTTTCATTACTTTTATCATCGGCGTGAAGCTTAAATGAGCGGGAAATTCGACAAATATGCTAGTCTTGTTCTGGAAAGACAGTGATGCTAGTTGAGATGCGTGTAATGCAGTTCACTCCCCAGAGAATTGAACGAGTTCATCGGGCCATGAAGAGCGAGAACGTGGAGGCTCTTCTAGTGACAAGAAGGCAGGACGTTCGATATCTGACAGGCTATGAGAGTCCTACCAATACACTTCCTACGGGGTGCGTTGTGATTATCGATGAACAGCCTCAGCTAGTGATGTCCAGCCTACAGCATGAAGCACTTGGGCAGAATTCCATAATGGCTCGAGTTCATCCACTGGACGACAAGCCCTTCGATGAGTGGGGTCTCTATCGCAGCGCGATGTTCTGGGACTCAATAGTCAAGATCCTTGAGGATGCCAGCGTAGAGAATGGCATGATAGGTCTCCAGCAGGAACGCCTCTCTGTAAAGGAGTTCGAGTATCTCAAGACGAAGGTTCCCGGCGCTGGTTTCAAAGACCTCTCTTCCTTGCTCTGGAGGCTAAGACAGGTCAAAGATGATGCAGAAATTGAGGCAATCCGCAAAGCAGTCAAAGTGGCTGAGATCGGGATTCGAACGGCTCTTGAGATCATCGCCCCAGGAAAGACAGAGGCTGATGCATCCATCGAAATAGAAGCAGCAATGAGGGCGGCTGGTGGCCAACTGAGAGGTATCAGGGCTGCAGTCTTATCAGGGAAACGAGGAAGATTTCCTTTCGCTCAACCAACAGCCAACAGGATTGGTGGAAACGAGCCAGTCGTTATTGATGTTACCGTCAGCGAATCAGGATACTTTGCTGAAGTTGCTAGAACATTACATACCGGTGTGCCAAAAGAGACTCAACAAAAGGCATACGATGCAGTCTTGCGAGCCTGCAAAGCTGCTGAGGATAAAATGTCAGCGGGCACAGGAGTTTCGGACGTCTATGGAAGAGTAGCAAAGAAACTAGGCAAGAAGACCCCTATCGGAAGTTTCCTACAGCCATTGGGGAACTCGATCGGCCTTGATCTTCAGGAACCTCCTCTAATGGTATCATTCAGCAAAGCCTCACTCAGAGAGGGAATGGTCCTTTCACTTCACCCTACATATTATCACGAGGGAGTAGGTGCTGCGAAGATCGGTGATATGTTTCTTATTACCTCTGATGGTTATGAGAATCTGTCAACTATATCTAGAGAAACAATGTGATTTAGGGTGAGATTTGCCATCGCTTTAGTTTCCGGAAGACCTGCGAGATAGTTTCTGCTCTTTCAGATTGCTTTTCCACTTCTTCCCGCGAGAGTTCTCGAATCTGAGATGCTGGTACTCCTGAATTGAGGCTCCTAGGAGGGATAACCACATTGGCGGGAACAATGCTACCTGGTGCTAGCCTAATTCCCTCGCCGAGTGTAGCTCCATCAAAGATTACACATCCTTCGCCCACGTTTGTACTGTCTCCAATGTATACTCCATGAATGACTGAAGCGCTCCCAATTGTGCTCAGACTCCCGATGATTGTAGGATTCTCTTCTGAGTGGGCATGAATCACAACACTGTCCTGAACACATGTATTCGCTCCAATGCGGACTGCAGCTTGATCGCCTCGTATCACAGCTCCTGGCCAAATGCTTGCACCAGAATCGATTTCAACATCGCCAACTATTGTGGCCTGCTCACTAACATAGGCATTAGGATCAATTTTTGGGTTCTTATCAGCAAATGGAAGAATAGGCAGGATATCCACCTCATCGGACTGTATTCTAGCATTGTTGTTGATTAGACGAATATAAAACATCACATGACATTGGCCAGTGGAATTCACTGCGGGAAGAATTGCTGGATTACTGCTTCAAAGTGCTCTGCTGGTCTCTTGCCAAATAATCGATTAGTCTTCTTCTTGAGGCGGCCACTTGGATCATCAAATTCTGCGGGCTCTCCATCAAGGAATACCAATATACAAGGCAATCCAGAGATGTCGTGCTTTCGACTGTAATTCGGAAACTTTTGCACGTTTATCTGGATGAATGAAACCTCAGGATTGTCACTGTATTTTTCGTCAAGCTCAACCAGTGTGGTCGTAAGAGCCTTGCAGGGTTCACACCATGGTGCCCAGCAGTCCACGAAAGTTAGACGTGCTTCATTTATGGTGTAATCAATGTCATCGATGGTGACCTCGCGAAGCAACAATATCTCTCCGATCATTGCCATCAGTCAATGAAATCCCTATGAATCTTGCTGCAACTGATGTGATTAGAAATAGAAGAAGTAGCCCGGTAGACCCCATAAGGTCAGACTGGGTATATGGTTTTTCTAAGCTTCAGCAAGTAGCTCTTCTACAATCTGCGTGTACACTTCTGGCGGCATGACTCCCACAAGTCTGTCGATCTTCTTTCCTGCGCCATCATCAAATACGACACGCTTACCCTCACTGTAGACGAACACGCTTGGAACCCCTGTGACACGATTGCTCATGCTGAACTCCCTGTTTTGATCCACATCCAGCTTGACAACCTTGAGCCCCTTGCCCGCGTACTTCTCATCTAGCTCTTCGAGAATCGGGGATAGGGTCCTGCAAGGACCACACCATACTGCGTGACAATCCAGAAAAACAACCTTGTGGTCGCTTACAACCTTATCTAATTCGTCAGATTTTATCTCTTTAACCATGTAACTGTCATCTCCCTGCGAACGGAGCGATTGTGCGTTCTCTCTGAACAACCGTTAAAAGTCTTGCTGTATTTGCAGAAGACCGTCCTCCTGCCAAACTTTGATAAGTTCAACAAAGTGAGGTCGCAGGAACGGTGGTCATCGTGCCTGTACTTCACTGCCCAAAGTGTGGCTCAAAGCTGTACATCAAGAAGGGCGGCCACATATGGACAGTAAGATGCTCAACCTGCCAAGTAGAGATTCTAGAGGATGGTCAGAGGAAGGACCTCTTTGATGCTTATGATGCATATTCAAGGGCTCTGAAGGAAGGGACAATCACACCATCTTCTGGGACCAAATCCAGAGCAAGAGTCTCGGCGAGCACTGAATCCCCACCCAGTTCAGTCCGAGCCAGACGTACTAGAGGCATGCGGGTTCAGTCTGAAGAGGAGATTACACGACTTGTAGAAGATGGTGGAGCTCTGCTAGACACGATTACTGATTCAGTGAAATCGATTGTTGGGAGCGGGCAAGACTATCTTGTGAAGTACAGGTTCATACCATCCTCTGACGCGGAATACGGCCGAGACCTCGAAGCAGTAAAGATACCCACAAGACTGAGAGAGTTGCTGGCTAGAAAGGGAATAACACAGCTTTACAGATTTCAGGATGAATCATTCGAAGCCATACTTGCTGGGGAGGATGTTGTCATTGCAGCTCCAACGGCACAGGGCAAGACTGAGGCGTTCATACTCCCAATTATCCGAAAGCTGCTCATAACAATTAAAGACTCATTCATGGACTCAGGAATCAGAGCACTTCTAATCTATCCCACAAAGGCATTAGCTCGGGATCAGTACGACAAGATCATTGAGATGTGCAAAGCATCCGGTGTGAGCGTGGGTATCTTTGATGGTGATGTGTCTCAGAGTCAGAGACAAAAAATCTATTCAGCCCCCCCAGATATACTTCTCACTAATCCGGATGTTCTCCACTATCATCTTGGGTGGACAAGCTCACGTCTAGTTCCACTCCTGCACACCGTGAGATATGTGGTCCTAGATGAAATCCATCTATACACAGGATCAATGGGTGCTAATGTCTACTACATCCTGAAACGTCTTGAGCTTGAAGCTGGTGCGTTTCAGAAGATTGGAGCGTCAGCCACAATATCAAATCCAAAGGAGTTCGCTGACCAATTATTCGACAACGAAGTGCGCTTAATCGAGTCTGAGAGCGCAAAACGAGGTCCAATTCACTTCACAATGTTCTACCCTGGTAATCGAAGCAAATATACCATGATTGTTGACATAGTGAGGAGGCTACAAGAGGGCGGGTTCAAGACGCTGGTGTTTGGGAACACCCACTCTGAGGCTGAAGTCCTAAACATGCTCATCAGAGATACCGGTGTTAGATCTATGGTACATAGAGCAGGACTCACCAAGAAGTATCGTAGTGAAGTCGAATCTCAGTTCAAATCAGGCGACCTTCATTGTCTGGTGTCAACTCCCACTCTTGAGCTTGGAATAGACATTGGCGACCTCGACAGTGTCGTGAGTATGATTGTGTCGATAACACGACTGACTCAAAGGATTGGTCGGGCAGGGAGAAAGGGTCAGGAAAGTGTCGCAGTGTTGGCTCTCCGCGAAAACGACCCTATTTCCTCATTCTACAGGCATGAACCAGAGAAATACTTCACAGACATTGATGCAGCCTACATGGAGCCTGAAAATGAGGTGGTCGGGTTTTATCAGCTCATTGCTGCGGCCATGAGTGGCAAGTTGAACGTTTCGATGCTCCCTCGGCAGGAGAAGATCATTGATACTCTAGTAGAGGAGGGTCTCGTTCGTGTAGAGGATGATGGTAGGGTACGTATTGCAGACTTTGAGTCAGCTCAAAGGAAATGGAGAGGCTACAGTATACGCGGAATCGGCGACACAATCCAGATCAAGCTGGATAAGAAGACCCTCGGTCAAAGATCAATGCCAATGGCTGCACAAGAATTGCATCCGGGTGCGATCTATCTCCATGGCGGCCGGAATTACATGTCGGTAGACTTCCGGTACACCCCAGGCTTTGGAAGAGCCAAAGTGGTCCCATTTACAGACCGAAGTGTGCACACAAAGCCGCTTTACTCTACCATGCCTAAGATAATGGACATTTTAGAAGAGCAGAAGACTCTCGGCATGAACGTCATCTATTGCACCCTTGAGATGACTCAGACAGTATACGGTTTTGTAAAGAAAGAAACCAGGTCCGGAAAGGTGGTTGGGCGGTCCGATTTAGCCACCCCTCTCACTTACAAGTATACAACTCGAGGGCTTGCATTTGGTGCGCCAGAGCCTGTGAGAACAGTCAATGATTACATTGATGGTAAACTCCTGGGTGCCAAAGGAACACGTATGGGCCCCGCGGAGCTGTATGGTGGGTCTTTCCATGCACTTGAACACGTTGTGATTGAGTCAAGTGACATGCTAACCGGAGGAAGCACAAGAGAGATTGGCGGAGTATCCATGGGTGACTCTGGTATCATTTTTGTCTATGATGGTAGTCCTGGAGGAAATGGTGCCTCAAAGCTATTATTCACTCGGCTAGATGAGGCATTCAAACGAACAAAAACGATACTGGAGAAATGTGACTGCAAGACTATTGACGGATGTCCTCTCTGCACCTACTCATATCAATGTGGGAATAACAACCGACCTCTCTTTAAGCTCGGTGCACTAGAAAGTGTGAATCTCATTCTTGGAAACGCCAAGACAGAGGTCGACACAAAGGGGTATGCGGGATATGAACCACTTGTCTAGAAAATGAGATGATTGAAATGACGAAGTTCTTGATTGCCAGAGGTCATGACGGACCGGCTCGCGTAGGTTCCTATTCGATGGGTGAGATGGCAATCAGCACACCAGTCCTAATAGGACCCTCTCAAGCAGAATCTCTTGCTCTGCGCTACAACACCTATGAGAGGTCCGAACTTCTCAAAGACACCCCTATGGTTGTAGCAATACCAGGCATCAAAGACATTCTGCTCACTAACCTACGTGAGTATGATTCAATATTGCTTCCTTCTTTGATAGGTGATGAGATTCTTGGCGTAGAGGCTGGGAAGCTCCTACTGCAGCAGCAAATGTCTTTCATTAAGGAACAGGAGATTACACCATCAAGTGCTATAGTACGAGTGCCAGCATCTCTTGATTCAGAGTCGCTTCGTCAGGGATTGCAGCAATTCAGTCAAGCTGGAGTGAGAGCCGCTGCCTTTCGATTCACTGGAGCCCTCGGCCCTACTGATTTCCAAATGCTCATTCTTCGGAGTCAAATCCCCCGTAATTGGTTCGCACTAGCGATTGGTCGTATTGATCCTCACTCACTACCGTTGATGCATTACCTCGGGTTCGACGCCATTGATTCGAGCCGTGCATTTGAAGCAGCTACACAAGGAATCAGATTATGGCGCATGGGTTCAGAGCAGCTGACTGATGGGGAGAGTGCTAGACATTGTTCCTGTTCAGCTTGCACATCACATTCGGACATCAATAGCTTGGACAATGACCGCCTAATCGAAACTCTGATGAAACACAATCTATCGACATATCAGATGCTGCTCTCTGAGAGTATTCAGGCAATGCGGTCGGGGCGGTTGCGATGGCTAGTTGAATCGTTTACGCATGCTACGCCTTCTATGGCATCTATTCTTAGAAAGATCGATAGAGATCTGTATTCATTCTTGGAGGAATTTACGCCTACCGTGGGAAAATCCCTGATGCCTCTCATCGGTCCGGAATCGTACAATTCCCCTGCAATCAGACGTTTTCGTGATAAAGTGGCTTCGCGCTTCAAGCCGCCAGTTCATAAGAAGCTCGTCTTGCTTCTGCCATGTTCAGCAAGGAAGCCCTACTCTGACTCAAAATCGCACAAGCGATTTGCCAGAACAATGGATTATGCAATTGGAACTGCAAGGTATGGTATTGCTGAAACAATTCTGACATCGCCACTAGGAGTCATTCCGAGGGAGTTGGAACGGATTCATCCAGTAGCGCAGTATGATATTCCCGTGACCGGAGATTGGGACAGTGAAGAGACCGCTATTGCAGTCCGAGCACTCACAACGCATATGGGAAAATTCGAAGAGTCTGTCGTTGTTGTAGCACATGTATCTGGTGGTTATCTCGATATTGTGAAGAACGCAGAAGACAATCTCAAACAGACACTGATCTATACCTCTTCAAATGACCGAGCTACAAGTGGAGCCTCACTTGACCTACTTGATGAGACGCTTAGAGATATGCGCGAATTAGTCCTTGATGGTGAACATCGGCGTAGCGACCTCGAAGACACACTTCGTGCCACGGCTGATTATCAGTTTGGTTCAGGTGCAGGTGGGTTACTTATTCCAGAGGGTGCTGGCCTAAGAGGTAAGCTGTATAGAACGGTCATCTGCCAGATTGATAGAGAGCAGATATGTGCTTACAACGCCGCTTCTGGAATGCTGTCACTAACCCTTGCAGGCGCGCGAAGAATCGCAGACTTGGGTCAAAGCTGGATTCGCTTTGAAGGGCAGGAGGTCAAGGGTGGGTCGATTTTTGCGGTTGGAGTGAAAGAGGCAGACTCTGGCATTCGCCCCGGAGATGAGGTCATTATCATTGACCGGGGTGAAAATGTAGTTGCAGTCGGTCGAAGTGAAATGTCTGGCAGTGAGATGTGCGAGTTTGAGAAAGGCAGGGCAGTGACAGTTCGCCACAAGTTGGGGGTGACACCAAAATGAGCAGGATGCCTGAAGGGCTCAAGGAAATAATCACAAAGGCTAGCCTGAGCGCACGAGGTAGTTCTCTTTCACGAATTCGCAAGAAAGCTCTGTCAGAACCCGCAGCCAAATGGGTGGCTCAAAGTCGCATAGGCGATGAGGTGGGTCAAGCACTATCTGTAGTACTGGCCACCCCGGGGTGTACTCATGCTCGAGGTGAGAAAGGTGGCTGTACCATGTGCAGCTATATTTTGGATGGTGCAAGTCAAAAGGTGTCATCAGAAAACCTCATTCTGCAATTCCAGCATGCTATGGCTTCACTAGAGGGACTCTCCGGGCCAATCTCGGTTAAGGTGTATACGAGTGGTAGCTTTCTAGATCCCGATGAAGTTTCTTTGGAAGCAAGAGTTGAGATTCTGAAAGATATAGCTATAGACGACCGTGTTCGTCAAGTGGTAATTGAGTCACGTCCTGAGTTCGTGACTGATGAAGCAGCGGAGCTTGTTCGTGAGAGTCTAGGCGATAGAGAGATCGAGATGGCAATTGGCCTTGAGAGTATTGATGATGAAGTACGGTCTTTCTGTATCAACAAGGGCTTCTCACTTAGCGAGTTCGAAAAGGCAGTGAGAACTGCATCAGCTCATGACATTGGAACTAGGGCATATGTGCTAATCAAGCCTCCCTTTCTCACAGAACGTGATGCTCTTCTTGATTCGATTCGGACAATCATTGATGCAGCAAAATTAGGTGTCACATCAATCTCTGCTAATCCTGTAAATATCCAGAAGCATACCCTCGTAGAGCGCATGTGGTCTAGAGGCACCTACAGACCTCCTTGGCTATGGACTGTGACGGAGATTCTCAAACAATCAAGAGATCAGGTGTCATCCAAAGTGAATATTGTCTGTGATCCTGTGGCAGCTGGCAAACCAAGAGGCACTCACAACTGCGGAAAATGTGACAGTGCATTCATCAAAGCCATTCGTCAGTTTTCGCTCGACCAGAATAGCAGGCATTTAGAAGAACTCGAATGCGGCTGCAAGGCACAATGGAGTCATGTTCTAGATCATGAGGACTTTTCACAACTGGTGCATTCCTCTAGGTTCCGTATGCATTAGAAAACCCTTAAGAGAAACATATAGCGGTCCGTTCTATTCGGAAGTGACGAGGTCGTATCAATGGCTGAGTATATTACTAGAGTTTCTGTCTGGTTCAATAGTGAGGGTGCCTCTCCAAGTATTGTGATTAGCAAAATGCTTGAGTTGGGATTCATTCCTGTACGTGGAGCATATGATTTTGTTTACGAACATAAACAGGAAGACATGAGCGAATCTGATCTCAGCGAGTCGATTCTTGAGATTGCTGATGCTTTGCATAAAGCCCTGACGGGTTTCCGAGTCTTCTACACTCTTGACACGCATTCCAGAGAAGATACCGAATACGTTCCTCTGGCTGATATTGATGCCGAACTAGATGCAACACGCAAAGAGTTAGCAGAGATGGAAAAAGAAGTAGAGTGACCTACTAGGCAAGGGGATTGCCCCCTGCCTAGCGGGAGGGTGGGTGAGTTCTAATCTGAGGTCACTTGTGGTTCACGACGCTCGTATTCACCAGCATCTTCGCCAGCCTGAACGCCAACATTGATTCTCTTCTTGTCACCAGGATTCATTCTAGCCCATGACCAGACAAGATTAGTACCATCGTCAACAGGCTTCTCCATAGGGGCTTCCTCGACGGGATCCGTGGATACATATTCGAAGCCGGCTGGTATCCAGTCAGTCACTTCGACGTTCTCCACAGTCACTTCGCCTTTGTTCTCAATTACGAGTACAACCATAAATTGACCCGGATCAGATCCCTTGTTGATGCCTTTCTTGGTCGAGATGCTTCTCTTCTTATAGAGAATGCCAATTTTATGACCATCCTCTGCACTCGCAGACTCTGCTGCAAGTCCTTCAGGATAGGTGTGTGCTTCACAGCAAATGGGAGATGGATATTCCTTCTCAGGTCTGTTCCTCCATGCCATTATTGCATAGTTGATTTTAACTGTCTCACCAGGCTCAACCTCGCCCACTGAGTCCTTGAGATTCAGGATCTTGAAGGTCATCTTATGTGGTACTTCGGGATTCTGGTCCTCTGGGTCTATGGCTACTTCGAGCTCGCCGCTGTATTCCCTTCCTTTAACCCAGGCAGTAACATGCTCAGGTTTTGGGGGCATCACATCGTCTGGCAAGCTGTCCTCAACCGTGAACGAGTTGAGGCGGGCTGATCCCACATTCTTGACCTCGATTGTTACCTCCACCGGAGTCTTGTCGAAACTACCGACCTCTGGAGGATCGAACTCCTTAGTGTAGTCTATGCGTGCAACAGGTAGTTTCTGAGGCGTTTTCTCAATGGTGCCCAAGACGCGCTTTGCAATGACTCTCATTGGAGTGTAGACCACTTCTTGGTTGCATTTAGGAGGCGACTTGCTACCTATTTCGAATTTCGAGCTCCACTCTTGGTTTGGAAACATCTCCATTCTAGGCGCATCATCAATCATTTTCTGTTTCTCTCCATCATCCTCAGGTGTAAGATAGACTTCTGCTTTGTCTAGCCGAACCATTAGGTCGCTCTCATTTGAACACTCCAAGATGCATTCCCATTGATTAGGTTCTGTTTCAGCTGTTTCTATGCCAGTTAGGAACTCGGTCAGTGCGGTCATATCAGGAGTAAGGCCAGACCTTTGCTGGTCCTCACCTCGGTAAGTGACCACTATTTCGCCAGCGCTCCTGCTGTCAGTGTCTTCAACATTTCCAGTTGCTGATATAACAAGTGTCGATTCCTCTCTTGGATATACGACAAAGTCCTTCCAGATGATAGTCCTTGTCCCCTCATCGAACTCTGTAGCCCCTGAGCTCGTGGATTCAACGTTCATCATTGTGAGCTCTGGTGGAATGGTCTTGTTGAGTACGATGTTGTCAAGCTGACCATCTGTTTCATTCTTCACTTTGATTGTGATTTTTACAGGGTTCTCCTTTCCGTATACATATGCCCAGTGTGGTTTGTCAGTTGGAACTGTGCCACAAGTATCAAATCTCTCTGTGAGAGTAAGAATCGGCTTTCTGATGTCGACCTTATAATCAGTTTCCCACTTCGCACCAGCATCAATCTCGCCGGCAGATAGGGTGTCTTCAGAGAAGCTTGTACCCCCAGCGCTTTCTTCAAGCAACACGCGGACATTCCAGATGCGTGATCTATCTGAAACATTATTTACGGATAGGATCCCTCTAGCCTCGGCGCTCTTTAGACCACTTAGCTCGCCGATGGCTGCTTTTTCGGTTTCCTCTAAGTCGATTACGACAGTTTTTCGTTCACTCAATTAGAACTCACCCATTGTGTATCTGATCACCCTCCCGGGTGACTATTCTGGCTCTGGTGACTCAGAACTTACTGAATGCCTGAATTCATGTCCAGCAGCCCACTGTACTTCCAGTGTCTGTCCAGGTTCCATCAGGAGAGGTGTTGTCTTCTGCCCAAACTGTTCGATGTATTTGGCGAATTTCTTGGGCTGATCCTCTGAGGTCCATCTAACAGGAATGCCTACTTGGGGTAATGCATCAATGCAAAGACTGACTGCATCCTTTACAGGAAATGCATGTTCGCCTCCCACTGGTACAATCATCACATTGGTTTCCAGATGTCCGAAAGGACCACGTACTAGGCTATCACCGAGATATGACACCTTCATAGTCGACATCTCGATATGAAGACCCAGATTCTCGATGTTCTCGCCTGTTTCCACACTCCGTTTCTGGAGGGAGAATGGTGTAACTTTCAGTCCTGGAATCTCGTAAGGCACTTCCGGTTTGAGAGTGTGTAAAAGCCAGGCTTTTGCGCCCCGCTCTCGAGCTCTCTCAATCGTGGATTCATTACCGAGAATCCATGCCTTGGAGTTCACAGCGATTTCTGCAGCATTACCTAGTGCATCATCTTCATGGTTTGTCACAATGATGACTCGGCAGTCAAAATCATCCGGGACAGCTGACTCTCCGTCCCATGTCCCTGGATTAAGTAGAACTGTGGTTTCCTTCGTTTCCAATGCGAATGATGTCTTTCCAAAGTACGCTATCTTGAGCACTGGACCACTTCCCGTAGTTCCGCTTGGTCACCAACTTGCCAGAATCCTTGCGGTCAAAAAATCGTAGGTTCAGTTCCTTTTAAGAAAATCTCAGAGGAACGGCTGAAATTCCGAATTACAAAGCAATTCAGGCTCTCTGAGGTAAATTAAGACACCCATCAGGCTTTCCGTTCAACCTGTAGCGCCAACTCCGAATATCCGAGTGCTATGTTTTTATGACTCAGCCAAGAGAATCTATTGAGGTTGACCTAGGTTTACCAATCGGCTGATTGAGAGAGGGTTCCATGCTAGAGAAGATACTCACAGACAAGTTCAGAGAAATCCTGAAACTGGTCTTTACAGACATAACCAATCAACAAGACCGGCGCGATGCAGAGGAGTTCTCAAAGGATGAGGTCCGGATAAAAGAGCATCTTCTCGATGTTGTTGAACCCTATCCCCCGGACACAATCCTTGACGATGACTTTCTCATAGCTGCTGTTGACGGTTCAGGCACAGATAATCTGATGCTCTTAGATGATATACGGGTACATCTACTGAGTACTGCCACAACTGTGCTGGATACCAATACTAGATCTGAGAAGTTGTTTGACCCAATCAGTACAAAGGCCTTGGAAGAACGTCTTGGAGGCCAACCGCATCTCGATGTTCACTGGCACTCAGGGGTACGAAATGACGCTCAGAAGAAGATGGCTGAGACCCTCGAATCAATCTATCCCCTCAAAGATGTGGTCGACATCATTCTACCCTTCTTTAAAGACGATTCTAGTGGAGTCATCTCCTCTGTTTCTGGCTTCACAGGGACTGATTATGAGAAGCATCTTCCTGAACTGAGAGAGATGGAAACCCTCATCTCAAGAGCACAGATACTTACGAACCCAGTAGTTCATGATGAATTGCGCAAGGTGTCAGAATACGCAGCCGCCAGAAATGTATTGACAAGTGACATTCGTCCCAAGTATCTGCTTCTTGATGGAGCATTGTCAATCTTCATGCACTTTGTAAAGAAGTACCCCTCCATGCCCAGCGGGTTCATGCTTCGAGAGCTCGCCTCATTGGCAAGAAAGGAGGGGGTTGTTCTCTGCGCAGTGAGCAAGAACCACACAATCCCTTTCGCACATCGGATTGCAAAGATGGCGCAGGATGCCTTTGGTGAAGGCACGAAGTGGTTTTGTCAGCTGCCATGTAGAGACGATCCAGGAGGAGGTCTTCATATCACAGAGGACCGGACCTATATTCCTCCACGATTAGCGGTTCCATATCTGTTCAGTTTTTCCCAAGACAACCGCCCATCTAGAATAGACTTTGACAGAGTCTGGTGGCTTGAGAATGTATTTGTACGAAGTGACCCTGTAGCTACTAGGCAGAATGAGAAGGCACTCTTTCGTGATCTCGAATTCATGTCACGCGACGCACGGTGGTACGGTTACCCTGTGCCTCTGGCACTGGCACATGAGGCCTGCAAGCTTAGTTACGAAGACTTACGACTTGCCCGAGAGATATGCAAAGATGTCCGACATGAGATTGGACTGGATACAAGAAAGACCGAGCCGCTTAGAGCGGACTACAACCTATAAAATTGAGGTAGTGAAAAATGTTAGACAGAGACAGTCTTGGTGAACTCTTCGGAAAGGTAGGCGTGGGCAATCAGACCATGCTGGGTATTATGGGAAACAACCGCGATGTGAGTGTTGGAGAGATATTCATGATATATTCTCAGAGAGACGGTCATGAAAGGGTCTTCTTCTTCAGAGTACTTGGATTGGAGAACTACCTAAGACAGGTCGATGATATGGCCCGAGTCGCTGGTACATTGATGGTCGAGGGCGATTCATATCTCTCAGGCATTGAAAGAAACATGCTGCTCTCTGTAGATGGAAGGATGCTAGGATATGCGGAGGAGACTGGAGAAGGATGGCGTTTCAGGTCTCCACGACGACTACCAGACCACTTAGCGAGCGTCTATCGCCCAATCCCAGGCACATCCGACAAGCCTGTTAGGGAGATGTTGAGTTCGCAGACAGATGGGAGTGTGCGTGTTGGCGATCTTCAGATTGGAGAGGCAACTCTTGATGTTCCAGTTATGATTCCTACGGATAAATTGCCCATGCATGTGGGCATCTTTGGCTCCACAGGTTCAGGCAAGAGCAACCTGATGATGGTTCTTATCAAATCAATTATCGACTCCAACTTAGATTATCTTCGTGAACATGACAGTGAACATCCACGAGTTTCAGCATTCTGCATAGATCCCCATGATGAGTTCGCCAGGGGTGTTGACAAGTATGGAATTCAGAGTGTGATTGAGGCAATGGATGCTACTACTAGGGCCGACGTAATCAAGGATTTCTATTATCTCACTACGCACAAGAGAGCCACGAAACGGGAGATCAAACGATACACAAAGGAGATTCGTGTGCTATGGGAGGAGATTCGTCCTCGGGATCTCTATTCTATTATGGAGTTCACTCCACAGATGTATTCATTCATCGACTCACAATTCAGCCGGCATCAAGAGGAATGGGTTGAGAAAATCCTGAATATGACGGAAGACGATACTCCCGAAGGAACGCCAAAAGGCACGCTGAAGGCGGTACAACGTCGTCTTCGTTTCTTGGAGCGGTCTCCTATCTTCGTAGAGTCCGGCAGCTCAATCCTTGGCGAGATCTTCGAGGCAATGGAAACTGGACGCATCTTAGTCGTAAATACGAGTCTCATGAGTGATATGGAGCAATTCCTTCTCACGACAATAGTGACAAGAACTCTATCTGATATGAGACGTGCCCTCAAGAGTAGTGGAAACCTTGGTGACTTCGTTCGCCAAGGCGAAATGCGCCTTCCAAAGCCCTTCTTTGGAAAAGTGAAAGCACAAGCAAAGGCGTTCTATGGTAAGGGCGGAGTTGATGATGAGTCACCTGTACGTGATCCACGCGAACTTCCTGTGATTCTTGTTACAGTTGAAGAGGCTCCATCCATCCTCAATCCTGAGCTAATGCGCGGACAGTCAGTATTCAAGGACATATCCCGACAAGGGCGTAAGTTCAATATAGGTCTCCTCGTGGTAAGCCAGCAGGTCAGTGTACTAGACAACGTCATCCTGAGTCAGATGAATACGGAGGTCAATCTCCGCTTGGGCAATGAACGTGAGATCCGCGCATGCATAGAGAATGCGAGTATCAACATATCTGGATTTGAGAACGAGTTCAGGGTGATGGCTCAAGGCGAAGGGATAGTCACAGCCTCATATCGAGAAATGCCATTGCCAGTTAAGATACCACTATTTGACACGGTGTTTGAACGAGATAAAGCAAGGTACAAAGCAAAGGGGCCTCCAAGAAAGGAACGCACACTCTGAGGAACGAAGTATGACTGTACGCATTGCTCACATCTCCGATACGCATCTCGGTTCTCGTCCACGACAGGGAGTCAAGCATAATGTCTGGGGTGAGGAGATGCGCAGCCGTCTTCTGGAGAATGACTTCTACGAACGGTTTGCTGAGCTGTTTGATAGAATTTCCGAAATGGACCCGCCAGTAGACCTAGTGATTCATTCAGGAGACCTCTACAATTCCCCATGGGAGAACAATCCCTCCCAGCCTCCTGTTGTCGCCCAGGAGACCGCAATGAGAGTCCTCAAAGATTTCATCGACAAGACAGGTATACCTGTTTTGATACTAGAGGGAAATCATGGTCTCTATCGTTCACTTGATGTTTCTCTGCTTGACACACTCAAAATGGCTGTTGCAGGACTGGATGTCGCAACTCAAGTTGATCTGAAGCGCGCTTTCAGTGATAACACACCTCTGATGTTCTCATATGACAAGCTGGATGTATTTTGCTTTCCATTCATGGACCACGCAGTCCTCACATCAACAGGCCTTGTCGGCGACTTCAACGAATGGATTTCTACATCACAGTCTCCGAGTTCGTCGAAGGTGTCTGTAGGTGTTGCTCATGGCATGGATATAGACAGGTCGCTCCACACAGCTATCTTTGAGATGGGCTATGACTACATTGCATTGGGTCATGACCATCACTTACACAAGCACTCGAAAAACGCATGGTATGCGGGGTCTCCCGAAAGGTGGAGATTCGATGAGATTCGTCATGAGAAGGGCTTCTTAATTGTGGATATGATATCGGGTGCGGCTCCGAAAGTCACACCGGTTCATCTGGAATTCGAAAGATCAATGTTCAATGAGAAGATCGCCATCGATCCTGATGACACTGAGTCAACGGTCATAGAGAAGGTTGAAGCCTGGTTAGAAGCTAATCGATTGAAAGGCCCATGGGAGCCTGCCTCTGCAAGTCGCATCAGGCTCAAATTGGAGGGCAAGGCACCTCGTGTCAGCGGCTTCGAGCTCACAATGGCCTTGGAAACTCTGCGAGCCAAGCTACTAGCTGCTGAATCAGAATACAACATCGCACAGTTTGTCTGGGAGATTCGGCAAGCTGAAACAGATCATAGTCCCTCTGCATACCCCGAGATTGACTCTGAATTTCTAATTGAAGATCCTGAGGAGGATTTTCGAGCCTATTTGGAAACACTCGAAGTTGATGAGAAGTACAAAGAGGAAACTCTCACCAAGATTGCTGTTAAAGCGCTAAGAATCTCAGTGAGTCACAACGAAGAGACTCTTACATTGGAGAATCTATCGGAGGGTGAGGATTGAAGATCATACGCATGGAGATACAGAACTTCAAGCCTTTTCGGAAGCTTACTCTCCCTGAAACAGATGAGGAGTTGCCTAATGGGCTTATCATTGTTCGAGGCCCCAATTCAACAGGGAAATCCTCTATTTTCGAAGCCATTCTTTGGGCTCTATGGGGCCCCGTAGCTGTTGAGCCAACTAATGACGAGCTCATTAATTTCGCATCATCATTCTGTGAAGTAAGGCTCGAGTTTGATATTGCAGGCACTCGATATGAGATCAACCGCTCTTATGATTCTGCAAAGGGAATGATCGTAGTCCTTTCAGAAGAGAAGAAGGGCAAATGGAAGAGAATTGCTGATAAGAGCCAGACCGTTAGTAGAAAGATGGAGGAGATTCTCCATCTAGAGCCTCAGCAAGCATTGCAGACTCTTCTTGTTCGGCAAGGAGAAGTCGCATTGATCGCAAATGCAACGCCGTCTGTCCTAAGAGACTTACTTGTCAAAGTCTACAACATAGAGCTACTTGGTGAGATGACTAAGCAGCTCGATAACTTGGAAAAGAATCTTAGTACCCAGATAGGCGTTAAACGAGAAGAATATCGACCTCCAGAATATATCCGTGAACAGATAACAACTACAAAAGAGCGAATCAGACAAGATGAAAAAGAGCTCAAGAAGGTGAAAGATGAGAGTGGAAAGGCTGAGAAGGACCTTGAAAACTTGCCCAATCCTAAGGACCTCAAGACAGCGAGTGAACTTCTTGAAAAGCTCAAAATGAAAGAGCAGGAACATAACAAGAGTGTCCGGAGTCGGGACAAAGAACAGCGGATGGCAGGAATAGTCGGCGCTGACTCAAGGATTATTGGCGCACGCTTAGATTCTCTCAAGAAAGAAAACGCTCGCTTGGAATCAGAAAAGGAAATTATCATACAGAAGTCCTTTGGGATTGAGAGGGATATTGGTACACATGAGGGCCTTGTGAGGGATATTGAAGACAAAACTGCGAAGCTGAACGATGACGATGCTCTATGCCCTACATGTCAAAAGCCGCTTTCAAATCATGACTGTGAACGATTGGTCACAGAATACAAGGAGCTTGCTGATAGTCATAAAACCAAGATAAGCGAATTAGAGCATGACCGAGATGCTGTTCCAGCGGAGGTCAAGGAGCTTGATGATCGCCTTAGAGCTATTCCTCGTGCGCTTGATGCAGCAACGCGTTTGGCTGAGCAACAGGAAGAAGTTGAGAAACTCGCCGCTGAGGTTGAGGCAATAGCGAAGAAATTGGGTTCAGTTCTTGAGAAGATGAATGTAGACAGCGTTGAAAAGCTGTTGAAGAAACACAAGGTCAAGGACATTGTTGATCTTCAGACCTACATTCGAACACTCAGTAAAACACTGATCTCGAATAAGACACACATTGAGTCTGCTGTTAAGAGGATAGAGAAGGACAAGAGCCAGGTAAAGGACCTCGAAGAAACAGAAGTGAAGATGAAGGACCTGGGCGCCGAAATTGAATCCCTTGAGGAGCTTAAAGAGCATACGAGATATGTTCGACGAAAACTTGTAAGCGGCTTCATAGCAGATTATGTCTTTCAGAAGAGACTGATTGGTATAATCAGAAAAGCCACCAACCGCTATGTAGACGCGTTCACCAACGGTCAGTACACATCGATTGACCTCGAGCCGACTCCAGCAAAGGGACGTGCTGGTCCCGGCCTGCTTCTTAGAATCTGGGATGAGCGCGATAAGGCGAAGAAACGGACAGCCCAGCTGAGCTTCGGCGATCGAACAGCTATAAGCTTGGGTCTTCGCCTCGGAATTAGCCGAACCATGAGCAGCATTCGACCTTTCAAGGACAGTCCGGCTATAGCACCGCGTGTCAGAAGCGTCCTTCTCGACGAGCCTCTTGGAGGATTAGACAGCGAACGAAGAACCTCAGTGGTCAAGAACCTAGTGGGCGATGAGAGCTTCGAGCAGATCTTTCTCATAACACACACTGATGTGAGGGGTTGGGAGGGTGTTCCAGTCATAGAAGTGAGCAAGAGCGGAAGTGCTAGTGATGCAGTTCTGGCCCTATCGCCTGACACCTGATCAGTCAAATATGTTGATGAGGACAAATATAAGGGGTCGACTCTGAAGGCCAATCACAATGGCTTTGAAAGACATCAGACGACGCATCCTGAGGTTCCTACTCGAGTATGGCATACTCATAGCTATCCTCACGGTTGGTCTCTATGTCTGGGTTTCAGTATTTCAGGCCGCGGTGGTGGATTACCTAGATTCAGATACCTGGATTTCTAGACATGTATGGCTCGGACCAGGTGTGAATCCAGGAGATTTCGATTTCTTTGGGATTACCCTCCACTATCAGTTCGAGGGGTACAGTGACTATTCCTTCTACTATGTCCATTGGGGACATAACATGCTCAATGGTGTCATGCCCTACGATGGGGATTTTGGTTTCTTAGAGATTGACGGAATTACGAACCGGAATGGAGCATACATGTTTCCTCCCCTCACGGCATACCTATACGCCATTGGAATTCTGATCCCTGTTACTGAATGGGGAATTGGACTGCTATTGGCTGCATTCGGGTATCTGACTATTCTTCCAGTCTATGGTCTAGGGAAGGAGCTCTCAGGAAATAGGCATGTGGGTGAGGTAGCTGCATTCACCTACATCTTCGCCCCGAATGTCCTCTATCATACCACATTCCTTTGGATGAATCCCGCACCTTTCATTTTCTTCTTTTTCTCTGGGTTCTACATGCTTGTGGTAGGAAAACGGCACACAGGCACGCTCCTCATTGTGACTTCTGCTCTTTTCAAACAGACTGCATGGTTTCTTGGAATCCCTCTTGTTATCTTTCTCCTACTGAAAGCGCGACCCCCGAAGACTGAAGAGAAAGAATCCTCTACTAATTCAACAGCGACGTCTGAAGGAAGTAAAGAGGCATCTGACGAAGATAAATCGAGACGTTTGGATAATGTGATCTCATTCATCAATGAATATGTAGACTATCGAGGATTTGCCTTTAGTGTGTTGCTGGTTCTGGGATTTGCTGGAGCCATAATGTTCCCATTTCTAGTAGCGCAACCAAACCTCTGGAACTTCCTTCGATTAGCTATGGGCGCATTTCCACTAGAGTCATTCACCGAGCTTCCTGGCTATGGTGGTCCTATTCGTCTACAGGTGCTCCTTGTTGTTGCAGGACTTCCGACTCTTGCAGAAATCGTGGATGTCTTCGTCTATTCCGGCGGACTTCTGATTTTGGGAGTCCTGGTCTTTTGGGGTGTCATGATGATTGAGCCTAAGTATAAGGGCCAAAGACGAGTTTTTCTACGTCGTCTTCTATTTTTCACACTGCTCATGATGCTATGGGTGAATATAGCTGGACCCAGAGGAGTCTTCAAGTACTATTTCACGTTGTTTGCTCCTTTCTTCTCAATCTTTTCTTCAACAACAATGTGCACGAGTATGGAAGAGAACGTGAAGTTCTCCACATCTATGATTTGGCTGCCGTTCTTGTTCAGCCTTATGATTCTCATTCCTTCTCGAAACATATATCTCGCCTATGTCATAGTCATTTTCGTTGGATATCTGCTGTCAAAGAAGGTGGGTTGGACGTGGTATGCTGCCACCTATCCAATTCGTTTTGTCAAGAGGAGGCTTTCTCCTCGACTCGGTTCCCATAAGGCACGACTAGGTCTTCGTAAACAGAGGATTCTTGACTACGCCTATGCAGTTCCGGAGGCATCAGCTCCTAATAATCAGGGCAATGTGGCGAAGGCAGAGGTATAGACAATGGATGTTCCGAATGTAACACGGAGTGCTCTTGTAGCAAATCTCAAGAAACATCGCTTGTTCATCATTGTACTTCTATTAGCTGCAATAGTCTGGACATGGGTGTTTATTCAGTCGGCAATAGATTTCGTAACTAGCACAAGTTGGCCTAGAGCTGTCTGGAACGGTTATGGGTCCATCAATCTTTTCGGCTTCCCCATTAGATTCGCATACGAGGGCTGGGCTGATCATGACTATTTCTATCACAGCTGGGCCAATCAGTTTCTTAGTGGTCTTCTGCCGTATACGCCAGAATTTGACCTCTTATTTCAGAATGAAGCTTACTATAATGTACCATACTTCTTCCCGCCTCTCTATCTCTATGCTTGCGTCATTGGCAAGTTGCTTCATTCAGACCTAGGCATAGGTCTAGTTCTCACTGTATTTGGTTTCATTACAGCGTTCCCAATCTACGGCATTTCCACCTATCTCTCTGGGAATAGAAATGTGGGAGCCGTTGCAGCTGCAACCTATTTATTCAGCCCCATAATACTCTATCATACCGTCTTCGAGTGGTTGAACCCTGCTCCGTTTGTCTTTTTCTCAATGCTCTCCTTCTACCTTCTAATGCACAACCGAAGACTCTCCGGAGTTCTCGCTATGACAACAGCCGCTCTTTTCAAGCAGACCGCCTTCTTCTTTGCTCTACCCCTAATTGCATTCGTATTGAAACGCGCCCCGCAGCCTATTTCCGACGAAGAAACACCCCCAGAAGAAGAGGAACAAAATAAGCGGCCGGCGAGTGATGAACTAGATTTGAAAGGATTCGCGAAAATAGCACTTGTTGTATGTGGATATGCCGCTGTCCTCTCTTTGCCTTACATTCTGGACCCTTTCAACTATGGAAATGCGATTTTCTCAAGAGCAGGCGGGACCTATCTGACCGATCTGACATCGCCGCCACCCATCAGCTTTCCTATAACCCTCGCTGTTCTCTTCATCATGATTGGTGCTCCTGAATGGGTTTCTGAACTTGTCAATCTGACGACTTTTTACTCAATAGGAATTATCATTGCTATTGTTCCGCTATTAGCTTTGATGCTGCTGGAGGTGAAGAAAGACCAGGATCTTCAGGCATACTGGCGGAGAATCATTTTCTTGACTTTGCTCTTGATGCTCTGCGTCCACATATTATCGCCACGTGGAATTTACAAATACTACACTGTTGCACTAGTACCATTCTTCTCAATTCTATCAACATCTAGTCTCTGCCAGAGGACCTCTGAAAACGTTCGTGTATCTTTTCCCATGCTACTTGTTCCGATGGTTTGCAGTTTCGCAATAATGATTCCTGCAAGAACTACCTACCTGCTTTACCTAATCTTGATACTTGCTGGATATATTCTGCATAAAGCATTCTCATATACATATGAATTGGGAGCAGGACCAGCCAGAAAATTAGGCCAGCGGCTGATGGCCTCGGTACGTGGAGATTCGTCGCTGAAGGTTACTGAATGAGCTTCTCCAGCTCTTTCTTCTTCTTCTCCAGATTCTTATTCAGCGTCTTCAGACGTGTATCTAGCTTCTCAACTTGCTCAGTGTAGGTGTCTTTAGGCATCGCACCGGACGAGTGTCTTTCTTCAATGTGGTCCCGCAGCTGTTGGACCGACTTGATCTCTTTCTCCAATGCCTTTGCGTCTGCTTCAATTTCTGCTGCCTGATTTTCTTCATCAGTCTGGAATTGCCTTGATGGAATCATGACGCCAAGCTGTGACTGTGTTTTTTCTGCAAAGTCCTGAAATTGATCACGAAGCATCTCAATGTTTTTGTCCACGTTGGCTAACTTCTTGTCCAATTTGCCGATGTCTTTCTGTAGGTCGAAAACAGCATTGACTAGTCTACGCATTGTCTTCTCCATCTCGGCGCTAGCTTCTACAGAAGCCTTTAGCTGTTTCTTTTCTTCCTTCTTCTCTTGGTCCTTTACAACCTCACTTGGCTTAGCAGTCCTTATCTCTCCGCTCAGCCATTTGATGGCATTTACTGCGAACGCTTGGTTGCCCTTATGCTTCATTCCCCCGCCTTTGCGAAATACCTCGTAGCTACCAACACAGAGTACACGTCCCTTGCCTGCCTCTGCAATCGCAATAACTGGCTTATTCGGTGGGTCTGCCGTGTCTGATGTACTCGCTATTGTTGTTGCCTTAGTGGTCACATTGAGAGTACACCCAGAAGGAACAAGTATGTCTTGTACATCCTCCGTGACGGGATGAACTACCACGTTGGTGATGATAGGCATTGTCGGAAGGCCTGCATTGTTTCTCTCGTCTCGTACAGCTGTGTTCTCGAAGCTAATTCCAAAACCTTTCGACACTTGGCTCAAGTTATTCATCAGACCACGGTCTCCCCCCGACAGTGAGAGCAGCATCAGACCGCCTCCTTTCTTTACGTATCGCTTCAGAATATCAATCTCAGCTGGTCGCAGTTTTGAGCTGTTAGGACAACCGAAAACTATGGCATCTGCCCTTTCCAGATTCTTTGCGAGTATCATGTACTCAGTGTAGGGCTCGACATCGAAGTCATTGTCCTGCAAAATCTTAGCGAGTTGCGAATATGTCGTGTCGAGTCGGCCACGTTCATTTTGGGTCTGGTCAAAGAGAATGAGCTTCCTTCTTCCGCTCAATGGTATATCCCCCTGTCTAGAGGTAGTAGGATGAGATGGTGAAAGAGAACTAATGAGAGTTGTGTAGGTGTTATCCATATGCCTTCTATCTTACGGAAGACTGAAAACTCACTCACGAATACAGCTGGAAAAAAGAGTTGGAGGTTTCAATATGTCAGATGAATGTTTGTTCTGTAAAATTGCCAATGGTGAGGTCCCTTCTTCATTAGTCTTTGAGGATGACATTTCGATGGCCTTCATGGATATATTCCCGATCAACAGAGGTCATTGTCTCCTAATCCCTAAGAAGCACTATGTCAACCTCCTTGACATAGACCTTGACTTGCTCGGCGTAATGAGCAAACGGCTAGCAGTCCTTACACGGAAGGTGTTCAACAGCCTAGAACCTGCAGGCATTCTGAATGCTATTACTAATGGCGAGGGTGCTGGTCAGGAAGTCTTCCACTTGCACTTTCATATAATACCTCGTGAGCCGGATGATGCGTTCGTAACAAGGATGATGCCGGGTACCCGCGGTGAAATGGCCCCGCGAGAAGAGCTCGATAAGTTGGCGCAGCTAATCAGCGAGGCTGACCCGCAAATTACCGATATTACTTGATATCCAGTAGGTTAAGTCCAGTAATTTCATCCTTCGCACGACGCAGGTCCACATCCGTTTCAATGATCACTAGCTCAATGGTGACCGAAACCTCACAGCCCTCCATGAGATGACCACCCCAACATCTTCCTTCCTCATCTGAAACAACTAGGTGCGCATGGACCACAACACTCTCATCATCAAGACGCGATATATTGCCCATACCGGATACAACCTCAAGATCACGCTCGATCAAGAAGTCCTTGTACTCTCCTGACTCTCTGTCAAAGTACCCTAGCTTCGCGCCTGAAACAGCACCAATCAGTGTGATCTGTCCTGATTTCACATTATGCTCCAGAGCGACTCGCTGAATGGTCTTCAGAATATCGTCGCCAGGCTCCATCCTAGAGATGATGACTCCTTTCTGCCTAGTTTCTATTGAACGAACCATGCAGGAGTTCGACGTGTTCTGGCTAATGAAGGGTTCGCTCTGCATGTTCTTTGGAAGTGCTTATCAGGAGTAATCAGCCCTGATAGTGTGAGTGGAACTGGTGAAAGACAAGAGGCCTACTGATGACCAACAGGCATCGCTCGAGGACTTCTTTGGATCTGATGAAGAAGAAGAGCCAGAGATAGTAGAACCTCCGCAAGAAGTACCACCCGAATCTTCTTCCAATGAACAATCGATTGATGAGAACGAATCAACTGAAAATGACTCAGATGTAGATGATGAAGAGATACCGCCTGATGACACTGAGGAAATGGTCACTGAAATCCAGGTAGGTGAGAGAGAGACTCCTTCAAACTTGCCGCCCTCCTATCTTCTTTCTGTAGACTATGCTGGCGCTCAGAGAAAGGCATTTGCTCGTTTGTATAATCCAAACGACAAGAAGATCTACTTCTGGTTTGATAACACTGGTCACAAGCCTTACTGCTATACCGACTATCCTCCTGATGTAGCAGAAACGAAGATTGGCCGTCATCGAGGATTCGTCCGTTCCGAACGTGTGGAACTCACTGATCTTTTACGTGATGAGCCTGTGAAGATGACGAAGATCATTGCCAGCGACCCTCTCTCCATTGGCGGTTCTGCTGGAGCAATTAGGGAACGGCTTGTAGATCGCTCTGGCGCAACAAATGTGAGCCATGCATGGGAAGCGAATATTCGCTATCGCAACTGCTACACATATGATACGAATATTGTTTCGGGCTTGCCATACAAGATTGAGGATGGCAATCTTATCCCAAGTGCTCCCAAACTGGACAAGAAGATGCTTGATGAATTCAAGAGCACGTTCGAAGCCGATGAAGACCTCGAAAAGATAATCACAGAGTATGCCCCGATGTTCTTCACCGAAGTGCCCGACATTCGACGGATAGCTCTGGACATTGAAGTATATACGCCAGTAAAGAATAGAATACCTGATGCACGGACGGCTCCTTATCAGGTAACGGCGATTGGACTTTCAGATAACGAAGGATACAACAAGTGCTTCGTATTGAAGAGACCAGAGATTAAGGAAGGCAAGAAAGGGGCAGATTATCCGAAAGAAATGGAACTCGTATATTTTGAAGACGAGAAGGCTATGCTGATTGAAGCTTTCAGAATAATTGATGCCTATCCCATCGTTCTCACCTTCGTGGGTGATGCTTTTGACTTGCAGTATCTACATAACCGTGCTGAAAAACTGGGAGTCAACATGAATCGCCATTGCCCAATCTATCTAGCCAGAGACCTGGCACTCCTGCAGAGAGGAATTCATGTCGATCTCTATCGTTTTCTGAAGAATCCATCAATCCGCCTCTATGCACTCTCCGGAGCCTACGAGCAGTTCAACCTGGAGTCTATTGCCAAGGGGCTCTTGGGTGTTGGCAAGCTCGACTTGAGTGACGATATTTCAGCTCTCAACTACTTCGAATTGGCTCATTATTGCTGGCGAGATGCAAATCTGACGCTTCGACTTACTACCTTTGATGACAATCTCCTTCTTCGCCTTATCGTTCTCTTGATGCGTGTATCTAGATTATCAATGGAGGATGTCACTAGGCTATACATCTCTTCGTGGATTCAGTCATTGTTTAGGCAAGAGCATCGTTCTCAGAAATATATCATACCACGCAGAATTGATATTGATAGCAGCAAGTCTGTTGAAGCTCAGACTGAAGCAATGATCAAGGACAAGAGCTTCAAAGGAGCCATTGTGATTGACCCTGTCGCAGGAGTCCACTTCAAAGCCACCGTGCTTGACTTTGCAAGCCTGTACCCGACCATAATGAAACAACACAATATCAGCTACGAAACCATTGACTGCCCTCACGAGTCATGTCAAATGGATCCTGACAATCGTGTACCCGAAACAGATCATTGGGTCTGTACTGAACGGAAAGGAATGATTAGCCAGACAATAGGCTTCTTCAGAGATACACGAGTAAAATGGTTCAAACCTAAAAGCAAGGACAAGGCTCTTGATGAACAGACACAGGAATGGTATGGAGTAGTCGAGAAAGCACTCAAGGTCTTTGTCAATGCAGCATACGGGGTCACTGGCGCTCAGCATTTCGAGCTCTTCTGTATGCCAGCGGCAGAGAGCGTTACTGCGTACGGTCGCAACGCGATTATCAAGACCAAGGAAAAGGCTGAGGAGATGGGTGTTCGTGTTCTTTATGGGGATACTGATTCAGTCTTCCTAGATAATCCAAGCGAAGAGCAACAGAAGGAGCTAGTTCGTTGGTCAACCGAGGAATTAGGTATTGACCTTGAAGTTGAGAAGACATACAAATATGTCGCACTATCGGATAGAAAGAAGAACTACATTGGAGTCTATGAGTCTGGATACGTTGAAGTAAAAGGCCTGAGTGGAAAGAAGAGAAACACTCCTGACTTTGTCCAAGATGCATTCCGAGAGATGCTTGATGTATTGAGCAAGGTGGACACTGTAGAGGGCTTTGAGGCTGCGAAAGAGGAGATTCGAGAGATCGTCAACTCTGTCATAGATCGTCTTGAAGGCAAAGCCGAGGCCTACACTCCTGAAGAGCTGGCTTTCAGAGTCCAGATTACGAAACGGATTGGAGATTATGGGCTGTCCAAACCACAACATGTTCGTGCTGCAGAGATGCTGCAGAAAGCTGGCTATGATGTCCCACCAGGAACAATCGTGGAATACATCAAGATCAAAGGTGGAGATGGCCTCCTTCCAGTTCAGATGGCCGGAGAGAAGAGCTATTGGCTCGACAAGGACAAATACCTCGACACACTGCGCTCAGTTTTTGGACAGGTTCTGGACTCGGTCGGAATCAATTTTGAGGAATTATTAGGTTTTACAACCCTTGACCAGTTCTTCTGAAAACTTAAAGGGCGGGGGGAAAGTCGAAGAAACTCTTAAAGCGTACACACGCTACAAACGCTAAAGGGAATCTGCAGACTGACCAATGCTTGCGGAGTTGAAAAAATGTCAAACTTCAGGGAATTCTTCATGCAGAAACTCCTCATCCTATTGAGGCCAACTGACCTTGACATGCCTGCGAAGGACTTTATTTCTACTTACGCCTCTTACATGGAATCTATCGGCATAGTTGGCAAAGGCCCAACTGGTCATGTTATCTACCCAAGTAGAACAGCTCCGGTCGATGCAGAATATACCCAGCTCTTCGAGGACCTCGTAGGCTTGACGAGTGCCCTGGATATTCATACTGTAGCTAGCATGGACTTCTATACAGACGCATGGTTCGCCAAGGATCCAAAGTATCACACTGTATCTCCAAGAGGAGAACCGATGCCTCACCAGATCTGTCCCAACAGAGAAGAGTTCTGGCAGTATGGTGCAGAAATAGTTGGTGAGCTCGCTGCCTATCCAATTGATGAAATCTTGCTCTTTGGTGCTGGTTTTATTCGTGATCACTTCTGCTTTTGTGAACGTTGCAGGAATGATTTTGCACCATTGGTAGACCAAGAACCCAATCGGCTCACGTACGAGTACATAATCGAAAATCCTGACCATCATGCTAAGTGGCATGAATGGCGTTCAGGCAAAGTGAGCGAGGGTCTGAAGTATTTACAGGCATCTGCACGGGATGCAGATGAAAAAGTCGGTCGAGAGAACCCACTCAGCATCTCTGTTGAGGTGCTATTAGATCCCGAAACAGGCTTTTCTGAAGGGGGCAAGGGCCAGTATGGATATGACTATTCCAGTATCCTCGAAATCACTGGCAATGTCATGATTAACATGTATCCCTGGAGTCCAATCCTCCCATCAAAGGGTTCGAGTGAATACGACGAATTAATTGAGTCACTATATTATACGAGCGAGTTCCAGCGTCGAGGTGGCACAGCGTCACTCTTCCGCTGGGGTGTGACTACAATAGACCAACTACGTGAGCTAAAAGCTATCGGTAAGGACGCCAACATTGACCGAATCGTGACAACTTTCAGTTATCCAAGTGATTATTCAACTCGTCGTGAGAGTGCAATTGGTAACTACTAGACCTGCTTTTATTGAGGTACGCCACACCATGGACACACCTTGGTGCCAGCTCTAAATGTTCTGCCGCAAGAGAAACAAAACGTTCTATCTTCTCGGCTATCTGAACTCTCACTGAATGGACTGAGTTCTCCCTGAGCAAACAAGGAACCAACACCTTCTGCATCGCCTGAACGAATACTACATGTTGAGCCAGTTGCCCCTTCCCCTTCTCCGAATAGATTGCTCAGGTCTGCATAGGAGTCGGATCTTTCGGGCTCTCCAAAGGATGAGGCTGTTTCTATAGGTGTGGATGCTTCATGACGTCCCCACGGACTTGGGTCACGCTCAGGATAACTTCTCGGTTGCAAGCTTCGATCTAGTGAATCGAAATCTTTGCGGTAATCATCTCCACCATACCCTCTATCAACAGCGGGTTGGTTTGCTAGGGACGAACCATAGCTATCATACTCACCTCGAGAGCCTCTGTCTGCGTAGCCCCTCGCGGATTCGATGAACCTGATGTGCGCATCACCCTTCAAACGCTCATATTCGTCTGGTGTTAGACCCAGCATTTCCAGCGCACGATCTCTCTCAGCGCATCTTTTTGACATTGGACAACAGAAAGAAAGGCTTGCGTGGCAAAGTGATGCCATCGCTCTGTCTTGTCGAGACTTAAAGATAGGAGTTATTCGGCGTCTACCAAGGACAAGTGAATCGCCACTTGAACGAAGTTCTGCGTAACCACTCTGAGCAAGTGCCTCCACTATCTCCCTCGCTGGATATGCCCTCCCTTCAATCACTATATGTCCTTCAGTCTTATCTAATCGTACAGGACGTTCCACGTCTCTGTCATCTTCACGGCTTGGGTATCTCGTGATAGCCACCTCTAGGAATTATGACTAAGTGTCATATCCTAATGCCCTCTGTGCAATACAGGTGTATGTATTATCTGGGTCTGATACGGGATGGTTATATACTAGCATGAAGTCAATAGGGTTCAGCGGTTCTTATGGAGGAAAAGCAGTTATGGGTTACAAAGCTGAAGGTGCTGCACAGGGGTTCACTGTGTTAGGTGGCATTGTACTTGTAGTGATTGCAGTCCAGATGATAAACAGCGGTATCAATTCTCTTGGCGGAGATGGCTTGATTGATGTCATTGTAGGCATTGTGCTAATCCTAATGGTTGCTCTTTCCTACGATGCATGCGGTCTTATTCTTTGGAAGATGCGTCGAAACGGGGCATATCTGACAATATTCGGATTGTTCTCGATTTTCATTGTTCTTCGTAACTTCAGTTTCGACCCCCTTGGATGGTTGATGAATTCCGGAACATTGGCTGGATTCATGATTTTGATAGCTGGAATTCTTCTTCTCACAAGATCACAATAACAAGAACGAACGAGCCTGTCTTTGGCTCGCTTATCTCTACTTTTCAATAGACGCCTTTCACTCAGACCGGCATCGCAAATTACATAATGGAGAAGATATCGCTCGCTAGATATAGTCCAAGGACAGTGTAAGCTATGGATGAAAAGCATATACGAATTCTTCGAGACCTCGGTTTCGATGACATTAGCGAGAAGAACATGACAAACAAGTACTGGAAGAGTAGGGGGGCAGATGCCCTTGCTCTGACCACCCAAGACCGCGATGTCTACGGTTGTGTAGACCACACAAGAGGAGAAGGAGTCCGAATATTCGATGTAGAAGGCACCGAATATCTTGATGTGACAGGTGGCGTTGCTGTACGTGCTTTTGGACTAAGGTACAAACCATACCTGGACTTCCAGGAAAGTATCATTGATGTTGTACATGAGTTACCCGGAATGGACTTTGATGCGATTCCCCAGACACTTCTGGCTGAAAAAGTGGCTTCAATAACTCCAGGAAACCACAAGAAGCGAGTTGTATTTACCACGTCCGGAGGTCGTGCAGTAGAGGGATGCATGAAGTCGGCGATGGACCTTTCTGGTCGCAGAAGATTCGTAGCATTTCGTCCTGCATTCCATGGACGTACAGGTTATGCCCTTGCACTAACATCTTCCAACTCGAAACACAAGTCTGGTTTTCCACAGGGTGTAGATGTCATCCGCATAGCCTATCCTTATTGTTATCGCTGTCCATACGGTCAGGATGTTGAAGACTGCAACTTGGAGTGCGTGGAGCATCTTCGATATGCACTACAGGTTGAAGGAGATGACATTGCTGCCTTTGTGATGGAAGCACTTTCCGGAGAAGGAGGGCTCATTGTTCCTCCTGCTAAAGCAGTGCAGGGATTCTACGAGTTGGCAAAGGAAGTCGGTGCATACTTCATGTCAGATGAAGTTCAGGCAGGAATGGGACGAACTGGCAAATGGTGCGCTATAGAGAATCATGGAGTTGTACCTGATTACGTTTCAATGGGCAAAGCAATAGGCGGGGGATACCCAATGGGCGCCTCTATTGGCCCAGCTCCAATGTTTACTGGCGGTTCTCGCCACTCCGAAACGTTCTCAGCAGAGCCTAAGATGGGCCTCCTCTCCCTCTGGATACTCAAACACATTGAGGATGGTGGATATCTCAAAAAGAATGCAGAGCATGGTGCCTATTTCCTCAAGTTGCTCAATGAATTGAAAGACAAGCATCAGGTCGTTGGCGATGTACGAGGAATGGGTCTCATGATGGGTATTGAGTTTGTTAAGGACAAGAAATCCAAGGAGAAGGCTCCCAAGCTGAGAAATGCCATTGTGAAGAACGCTGTTCAGAAACAACAGCTCTGGGTATTGGGTGCAGGACAGAACGTAATGCGTCTGACACCAAGCTATGTGATTACAAAAGAGAACATAGACGAAGCTGTTGACCGTATTGACAAGGCTATCAAAGAATCGGTTTGATAGTTTCAGCAAAAAAGAAAGAAAACTCATCTCCAGACTTCATGAGCTGGAGATGAGAATCATTTGCTTATAGAAACCAGAGAATTGCACCCAGAATGACTAGAATGCCACCTAGGTCACTGGCGAACAAGACCATCAAGATGCCCATGAGCAGGACAATAATGAACTTGTTAGTCTTTCCAAAGTCAAGTGCACTGATTTTCAGGAAGCCGCTGTTCACCAATGCGATAAGTGAAAACAATATTGCTAGAATTCCCAAAATCAAACCGTCTGCGAAAAAGCCGCCAAGTGGATTAACGAATCCAAAAGGTATATTCAGAATCAATAGGATTCCTTGGATTAACCCAATTAGTGCACCCAGGAGGACCAGAAGGTCTCCGATTTTATCCATGTCTGCCATTGCATATTACTCCTTCAATGTACCTCCCAGCAACTCACATAGAAACTCAGTTCTGCTGTGCGAATAACAACCAACCATCATTGATTCTTCATCATGATGGCGTCTTTAGGGTGCATGCCCTAAATTCACCCAGCATTACCTCACTCCATATGGTTAGGGATAGTCAAGTCCGCTTTCATGCGTCTATTTAACCTAACCGGATTAGTTGTTCTGACTACCTTAATATGGTATGAACTGGCATGAGTTTCTGCTCTTGGTGCAAGAGTGTGTTGCTCTATGGTTGAAGCGCCTGAAGAAAAAGGTGAAATATCCACCGAAACCGCATCAGGAATTTTGAAGTACTCTGGCGATATTGAAGCAAGCATCGAGATTCCAAACGGCGCCGATATTCTCATCTATAGCAAAGATCAGTCCTACCTAACTCATGGCATTCACAAGTTTCCTGCAAAGTTCTTTCCTGAATTGCCACGCTATCTAATTGACCACTACTCAAAGAAGGGTGAAACAGTACTAGACCCAATGTGTGGTAGTGGAACTGTTGTTCTTGAGGCGTATCTAAGGAGTCGTGCAGCCATAGGTATTGACATTGATCCAATGGCCAGACTAATCACCAAAGTAAAGACAACTCCAATTGACGTTTCAGTCCTAGACGATGTTCGAGATTGGCTTCTGGGTCGGCTGATACAAAGTCAATCCGATTCAAGATATTGTCCCGAGATTCCCGAGTTCAATTATAGAGATAACTGGTTCCGCGATTTTGTGCTCCATGAACTCGGTATCATCAGAGATGGAATTTACCAATTCAGGGAGTCATCATTGTCGGAAGCACTCCCCTCGCATTCAGCATCTGCTGTTTATGATTTCCTCAGGATAGTATTCTCTTCGATAATCAGAGATGTATCAAATGCAGATCCTCATTGCACACGAACTGTGATACGGCAAAAGCTGCAAAAGAAAATCGAGCCTGGAGAAACAGTAGAGAAATTTCGTGAAACACTAGAGCAGCAATTGAAGGGGATGCGGGATCTTTTCATAATAACAAAGGCTCTGAATCTTATGAAGCCGGTCCTACCAGAGTCCAACGCTGCATCCACAGGATTGGAGTCCGAATCTGTGGACTTGGCAGTCACCTCACCTCCCTACATCAATGCGGTTGACTATCCTAGAACTCATCAACTGGAGATGTATTGGCTTGGGCTTGTTGAGGATGGGCCACTCTCGAAAATGAAGCGGAGATACATCGGAACTGAGACCGTCTACAAGAAAGAATATGCTCAATTAAGGACAACTGGAATCACTTCATTAGATTCACTCTTGGCCAAAATCTTCGACATAGATCCACGCCGGTCCTACATTGTATTCAAGTTTTTTGAAGACATGAAGCAGCAATTTATCGAAACATATCGAATACTACGCCCTGGGGGTTATTACTGTGTAGCAATAGGGAATAACCTGATTCGGGGTTATCCTGTTCACTCACACAGTATTCTGACTGAGATTGCCACGTCGGAGGAAGTGGGTTTCACTCTTACGAAGTCATTCTTCTCTGGTGTCATCCGACACTTCATCAAGATTCCGCGAAAGGAACGCATGGCGGGAGAATGGGTCCTAGTTCTAAGGAAACCCTAATCATTGAGTGCATCTACTTGTCAACTGGCCACAGGAATTGCCGAATGCCCTTCATGATGTCTGTCATCACTTTGAGGGAATCCTCAACACCGCCAGGGACTTCCATACTATGGTTTGCATCATCAACGACTATCAATTTTCCACTAGATGCAGCCTTGACCTGGTCTAGGAGATCCTTGTCATAGTGCGGGTCGGATGTACCTATGACAAATAGAGAATGGGGTTGATGTTTAGCAATCTGTTTGACAAGATGAGGCATTTTGATGAGGGGTGTATGCCAGATTACTGTGCTTCTTCTTGTGTTGGAGAATGTGTCAAGTAGTTGGCCAATGGCAAGAGTGCCAAGGGACTTTCCAACAAGAATTCTGAGTTCCGCGTCTATGAACTCCGTAGCTACTTTGAAAGCTTCTTCAACATCCGCATAGAGCCATTTTTGTTTATCCCCCCACTCAAGACTGCCAAACTCTGAAATGTTCATGTAGTTGTAATCCACACTTAGCACGTTGATACGATTCTCGAGCAAGAGATTGATTGTGTAATGAAGCAGTGGTCCTTGGGAGGTATAGCCCCTCCCAGGAAAAACAATAGCCAGCTTTTCACTGGGTGCTTTGAGTCTCAGATAGGTATTCGGAACGGACTTACCATCATAACCCATTATGTCAATGCTCTCAAACGAATACATGGGATGCTGCTTCTCTCTATAGTTGATAAGAACTACGTATGAACGCGCCAAAGATGAAATACGAATCCTTATTTGGGGATACCCTGGGTGAATTCCAGAACAATCAGGAGGTATGATAAAACATGGTATCAACATTCAGGTGGGATCGTGTTTGCACAGCGCTCATTCTTAGCTCTACCTCCGTCTGCGAAGTTCTTGTACGTGCTGCTTAAGAACAGGCGCCGGATGTCCCGGCAGGACCTGATCAGCAACACCTTCTTGCCTCCCAGGACTGTGAACTACGGCCTCAGTCGACTGAAGGACCTTGGTTTAATCCGGGAGCATAAACATGGCATGGATAAGCGGATGGCGGTCTACGAGCTAATTTCGGCGCCGATGTAGTCTAGTATGTACAAGAAACGATATCTCTGGGCTTATCTCAGGGATGTCGTTTCAATGTTTATTGAACTGCCTTTCAGCGGCTTGTGCCAAAAGCCTCATAATGAAATCAGGGGGGATTCTGTTCTGGAATACTGAGGCGAAATCAGATGGACTTCTATAGCGATGCAGGTGTCGAGCCAATCGGCGAAGGAATCCGAACTCACTTCAGCAGTGAGATTACTGCGGAGATTGCAGGCACTGATGTCATCATAATGGGCTGGGTCCACATTCTGCGTGACAAGGGGAAGATAAAGTTCCTCGTTCTCCGAGATGAACAAGGTCAGTGCCAAGTTACTATTCCTCAAGCCAAGGTCTCTGAGGAAGTCTTCGAGGTTTCTGGACAACTAAAGCCAGAGTATGCTGTGGCTGTTAAGGGCAAAGTTGTAGCTGCTAAGCAAGTCGCCTCTGGTGCTGAGATAATTCCTACTCAGATTCGAATAATCAATACTGCTCAGCGTCTTCCCATCGATGTTGTCGAGGGTAAGGTGGACATTGATTTGGATACTCGTCTAAATCACAGAGTTCTTGATCTTCGTAAGCCGTCCATCAATGCCATCTTTCGAATCCAACACTCTCTAGTAAGATTCGCACGCGAGTATCTAGAGTCAAATGGATTTGTGGAGATTCACACTCCCAAGATCGTAGCTGAGGCCACAGAGGGTGGGGCAAATCTGTTTGAAATCAAGTACTTCGATAAGAAGGCCTACCTGGCTCAGAGTCCACAATTCTACAAGCAGTTGATGATTCTTGCAGGGTTTGGTAGGGTCTTTGAGATTGCTCCAGTCTTCAGAGCTGAGAAACACAACACCAGACGGCATGTCAACGAATATACGTCGTTTGACTACGAGATGGCATGGATATCGAGTGTGGATGATGTAATGAAGATGGAAGAACAAATGCTCGTCCATGCATTTCAGAAGACCTCGGAAGTAGCAGCAAATGAACTAGAGGTGCTTGGTGTTGAGCTAATAGTTCCCAAATTACCCTTCAAGAGAATCAAGTACGACAAGGCCATTGACCTGCTTAACAGTGAAGGGAAGGAGCTAGCCATCACTGACGACATTGACCCTGAGGCTGAGCGTCTTCTCGGGACGATATTCCCTGAGAAATTCGGAACAGACATGGTCTTTCTCACACACTATCCATTAGAGCTGAGACCAGCTTACACTATGCCCAGCATGACTGACGAAGGAATGACTGAGAGCTTCGATTTGACATACAAGGGCATGGAGATCACAACTGGTAGTCAGAGAATACATCTCTATGACCTTCTGGTTGAGAGGTTCAAAGCAAAGGGATTCAACCCAAACCACTTTGCGTTCTATCTTGATCCTTTCAAGTATGGCGCACCGCCTCATGGCGGTCTAGGCTTAGGAGTGGAACGATTAACAATGCAACTACTAGGTATTGAGAATGTCCGAGAGGCTACACTCCTTCCTCGGGACAGAGACCGAATAACACCATAATAATGGTGAGCCAATAATACTCTCTCTTATAGTAGCAATCGACTATTCTCAAGTCGCAGTCCAGTCTGGGCTATACACTTGTATGAAGGTCTCTGTGATGCAAGAACGTCTTCAATCTGAACTCTTTGCCTCAATAGCCACACTTGACCAACTGAAGAAGATGTTCGATATGGGAATTGTCGACATTGGGTCATATCAGAGGGAGTCTGAAGCATTGGCGAGTGAAGTCAAGGCTAACATCGCGGACTTGAAGCGAATCGGTCTCGATTTTGGTACTTTCATTCAGACTGAACGTGTAGCAGAGCGGTTTCCTGATGCTGTTATGCTTCTTGATCTCTCCCGACGTGAAAATCGCTTCCGCGGCGACAATATGACTATGGACGAATACTATGACCACATTGGCCTTGCGATTCTTGATGTGGCAACAGCACATGCCTCAAAGGGTCTCATGGGCTTAGCCGAGCTCATTGTAGAAGTTGTGAAGCGCATGCCTGAGCTAAAGGCTATCAGTTATAGCGACGTGATTGAGGCGGTCAATCGTGTAGCTGAACATGGGCTTATTCCTGGAATTCGAACGCTTCGCGGGGGTGTGAAAGTTGTCGAGCTCCGCCCACTCGAGCTTAGAAGGGACCAAGCGGATGTGGTCAATCTTGCAGCATCAAAGGGATATGTTTCCGTAGAGGAAGTAATGATGCTCATGAAGTGGTCCGAGGATCATGCACGACAAGTGCTCTCTAGTCTAGTAGATGCTGGAATGGCTGTGGCGGATATTCGATTCTCCACAGGCGGAAGGTATTACTTCCCAGGTCTACGCGCCAGAGAAAGCAGCGATGGTAGGGCTACGCCCTCTCGTTAGACGATAATCTTAATCGCACCTTTCTTCTTATCCACCCAACTAGCAAGACCCTTTTCTACCATGATAAGAAGAACCCGGTGAAGGTCTTTTTCTGGAAGTTTCGCGAAGCTGTAGTCCTCTTCCTGAATCACGATTGACTTCACGTCTAGTCTCTGCTTTCCTGACTTCAATGCCCAATCATAGATGATGTCGACCCAATCCTCTAGGAATCTCCAGTAGACTCGTAATTGCCTTCGGTTCCTGTCCAACCACTCTGCAATCTCTTTCTGTACAAGCACCCCACAAATCAACTTGAATGAGTCGACCTTGTTTGTGATATCATTGAATGGGGGCTCTTTGATGAAGGCGGTTACTGATAAGACGTGAACATCCCGAGCTTCCATCCAACGAAGGACAAAATCTGACCACTCCTCGGCCCACATATCCCTATCTTCTTCGCGAGGAGGTATGCCGTACATCCACTCTGTCTGTCTGAGGTCTCCCCAAGGGGGCATCAGAATGACTTCTTCTGGCTCAACTAAAGCTTCCTCAATCTTGACCGCTACATCCTCAGTTTCCTCAACGGTTGTCGTTTCCTTATGCTTTACTACTACCTCTGGCTTATGGGTTGATTCAACTTCCGCTTCGTTTTCCTTAACTGGAGTAGGTTCTTCCACCTTGGATTCTGTTTCTGTGGTTTCAGGGGCAGATTTGGTCTTCTCTTTCTCTCTGCGCCGTTCTCTGACCCCCACTCCCTAGGACCCCTCCGCCCAATCGATATACCTCTTCACATCCTCTGGAGCTGTTGCAGGCCTGATATTCTCAATGGCTTGCAGCAAGTCTTCTCTTGATACTGGTCGAACATCTAGAATCTCTTCCTCTTCATCCATTCTTCCAGTCCGTTGTAAGTCCCTGATAGGCTCCATAGCTGCCTCTCTGCAGACGACACTTATGTCGCGTCCACTGTAGCCCTCACTGAGGTCTGCAAGCTCCTCATAGTCTACATCGGGGGCAACCTCGATGTCTTCCATGTGTATCTCAAAGATTTTCTTCCTTGCAGGTCTGTCTGGTAGTGGCACGTGGATCTTCTTCTCAAATCTGGACCGAAGTGCAAAGTCCAACTCCCATGGGAGATTGGTCGCACCAATCACCGTGACTCTGTCTTCCAAATCACTCGCGAGTCCCTGTAGTTCGGTGAGGAGCTGAGTCTTTAGTCTTCTTTCTCCTCCCACATCATCGCCAGACCTAGAAACTCCTACAGAATCAAGTTCATCCATGAAGACTATAGCAGGTTGATTTCGTCTGGCCAAGGTGAAGAGATTCATGACCAGCTTCTCAGACTCTCCAAGCCACTTGCTTACAATGTTGCCAGCAGACACATTGAAGAACGTGGCATTCACTTCTGCCGCGACTGCCTTTGCAATCAAGGTCTTTCCGCAGCCTGCAGGTCCGTAGAACAGTATCCCCCTCCAAGGTTGACGGGACTTTCCTTTGAAGAGCTCTGGGTGCTTCATCGGTGCCACAATTGCGTCATGAATTGCCTGCTTTGCATCTTCCAAGCCTGCAACATCACTCATCTTGACACTGGGTTTCTCAGTAATGATTGTATCAGCTATCATCTCCTGAAGTCTTCGTGTGTCTTCATCCACCTCTGCTTCGGCTTCTGCTGTCTTCTCCATTGCGGGTTCTGACTCCGCACTTGGGCTGAAGACAGGTGGTGTTGTCAGTCCCTCTGGAGGTCCTCTAGCCTTCTTCTTAATTCCAGAGATGTAGCGAACTCTGTCAACGCATTCCTGTGCCCTGTCAAGATAGTGTTTCTGGACTGAGGGCAGAGATGCGGCATTTGACAGTTTGATCAGAATCTTGCTTGCTTTCAGATAATACTGAGCAGCTTCTTTCTTCATTCCTCTCTGATCCAATTCTATGGCCTTATCTAGGAGATTTCTCAGGCCTTGGTCTACTCTATCAGACATCCCGATTCAGGTCTAACTGGAACCTGTGATGATAATAAGTTCTGTGTGACCTATCACTATACGCTCTTAACACCGAGATTCCTAGATTATGAATAAGGAAGGCCGCACCTTGTTCTACGAAGGTTTAAACGTTGAGCAATCATGCTAGTCTTGCAGGGCGAAGTCCCTGACGAAGTGGTGAGGCCGTTGGATTCACTTAGAAAGGCATTCAAATGGGGTCGGAAGAAACCCGACATTGGAGAGGTTTCCAGCCAACTCAGAATTCTAACCAAACAGCTTGCTCGTGAGAGAAACAAGCTAGAGAAGGAAGAGCGGGACACAAGAGCTCGCGCCATAAAGGCTCGCAAGGCTGGACAGACGGATGCCTTCAAGACTTACGCCACTGAAATGGTGCGCTTCCGAAGATACGCTCTTTCAACAGACAAAGCACGTCTTCAAATCCTCAAGATATTGGCTCATCTCAATCGCGCGCAGACTTCGGCAAGAACCGGCCGCGCACTTGAGCAAGTTGCAAAGATACTAGGAATGCTGGGTGACACAAGCGATACCCGGAAACTGGTGGAAAATGTTGATGAAATCACTCGCCGCCTAGATGAGTTTGAGATTGAAAGTGAAATATCTGCAGATGCACTTGATGCAAGTATGGAAGTAAGCTCAGATGACCTGACCGCTGCTATGCAGGAAATTGACGTGGAGGTCGGACTGGCTGATGCAACTGTGGCTGCTAAGCCTGCTTCTGAATCAGACACCCTTGAGAAAGACATCAAGGATCTGGAGCGCGAACTGGGTATCTAGCTACCATCTATATCCTTGACCGTAACGAGATGAACGTTCGATTTCGCGTTTAGTGTGATACGAATCACGCATCAGACCTCTATATCTTCTGATGAAGTCTTCGGGGACCAGATGGCCATTTCTCATCAGATGGACTGTTTCATTGATTGCATTCTGAATCTCCATAGCGTTTCTTCTGAGATACTCCATATCAAATCCAGTGCCTCCATATGGCACCCCCTGCCTGTAGTCCACTCGTCCAATAGTGTTCTCAAGATGCTCTTTGAAAGCCCTTGGATGGTCATATGGGTTCTCATTTCTGCCATATCCTGATGGCATCGTTCTTGAATGGAAAAATTCTGATCTCCCTGGGTAACGCTGCGGTGCTTCTACGGCTGTGTTGCTTGTTGAAAGGAGTGAATACACTAAACCCTCTATCTTCAATCTGACGTCGCTAATGTTGAGGTTCTTCTGTTCGATTTTCCTAACCCTTTGTAAGTCGCTCTGCATATACTTCTCAAACTTTCTCGCAATCTCAAAATAATCTGGCATGACCTTCTTTGTATCCTCACTGCAGGAGATTTTAAGGTCGCCCTGTTTGAGTCGCAATACAAGCTTCTTTCGAAGCCGACCATATTCCTCAATCCCTTTCAAATACATTAATGGGAATTGGAATACAATCTCTGTCTTCTTGCGTAATCTTCCTGTTTCAGCTACTAGGAATAACCTCTTGTTTGTGATGAAGAGAGTGCCATAGGCCTTGTCATTCTTCAAGAAGTTACTACCTACCACCCTAATGTCTGGCAATGCAGCCACGGGCAATTCATTGACAGAGAGTTCGCCATGTTCATAGAAGTCAGCGAATTCTTTCCTGTGATAGCTCAAGCCGTCAAGTTGTGCCATCACCTCTTTGAGCCTCGGTCTAACCTCATTTAGGCTGTCATCCACATGCTGCTTGTAGTAGTTGCCTAGCTCCATCACCCTATTCCTGACACCTTCGATGAACGGGAACTGAGCCGGAGTCCATTTGCTATAGTCGAGTAATCCCTTTGTTTCAGCGGCAATCTGCTTCGCAACTATTTCTGCTTGATTTCCTATTCGACTCTTAATTGCAGGCATCTCATCCTGTACGGACTCCACTTTCTCCTCAATCCAATGATAATGCAGGAAGTTTGCCATTCTGAGAGATACAAGCGTCCTCTTGGCATTGTCAAGTTTGGTCGTGAATTCTCTCAGTTTGGTATGGCCATATTGGATACTCATGATGGAATGTCTAAGCTCTTGAGCCAGAGTTCGCCTTCTCTCTTCCAGCAGGACAATCCGACTAGAGTGACACCGAGGGCATATGTCTGCCGTTCGTTTACCAGCATCAATATTCTCAGATTCACACTCAGGACATGTGTCCAACGCCTCGTCCTGTGACAGAGTCAATGTTGCATGACAGTCGCGGCACATATGATACTCTTTGGTCCGAGAATCGAGGCAATCGGAACACAGCACTGTACCACAATCTTCACACATGTGACTAGCTCTGTTTCTTTGACAGACAGGGCACCGATGAGATGAGGAATCTAGAGTCAAGTGTATACCTCCTGCAGCCTATGGAGTAA
>JAEOTX010000101.1 GCA_016839605.1 Candidatus Thorarchaeota archaeon
AATTTGTGCCGAGTGACCTGGAGAAAAAAGCATTGGGCTTGGATGGGAGAACCGTCTTGTCAACATTCGGTCTCTTAAGTCGAGATAAGGGAATTCAGAATGTGATTGAAGCACTGCCAGAAATAGTTAAAGAGCGGCCTGAAATACTTTATTTGGTAATTGGAGCGACTCATCCGCAAGTTAGACTGCATGAGGGCGAGGAATACAGAAACCGTCTCATGAGTTTGGTGAAGAATCTAGACCTACGAGAGAATGTAAGATTCCACAATCGGTTCCTCAGCAAAGAGGAATTGATAAAGTACCTCCAGGCTACGGATGTGTACATTTGCCCATATGACAAAAAGGAGCAGCTCTCAAGTGGGACAGTCACCTATGCCCTTGGGGCAGGAAAGGCCATCATATCCACTCCCTTCTATTATGCTATAGAAGTTCTGGACGGAGGCCGAGGACTACTATGCGAATTCAATAGCCCTGGCTCCATTGCTGAAGGCATCAGACACCTCTTGGAAAACCCCAAACGGAAAGCTCACATGGAGAAGTTAGCATACGAGTACAGTCAGGACATGACGTGGCCCAGAGTGGCCTCGAAATATGCCTCCTTATTCAAAGAAGTGATTCAGTAGACAGGAGGATGGATTCTATCAAGCTTCCTTCTATCAACTGCGGTTGGCTGCAAGCTCTGACCGACGACACAGGCATCCTCCAACACGCAAAATCATCGATTGCTGACAGGAGAGAAGGATATACTACTGACGATAATGCGCGTGCTCTCGTAGCTGTCCTCAAATACCATAGATTACGGGGAGCGGAGCAAGCCCTACAACTTGCGCGAATCTATCTGAGCTTTCTCCTTCATGTCCAGAAAGAAGATGGACGAGTTCACAACTTCATTGGATACAATCGTAGCTTTCTCGATGGAGAGGGGTCTGAAGACTCACTCGGTCGGGTTCTCTGGGCCTGTGGCTATTCTCAAGATGCTCCGATTCCTGAAGACTTCAGGATGACAGCGAAAGAGATCTTTGACAAGAGCCTGATTTGGGCGTCGAGGTCTGGTTCGCCTCGGACCCATGCATTAGCCATCCTAGGCCTTTATCACTATGCAGAGGCGTTCGCTCACGACAAGAACCCTCAGTTGAATATGATTCATCTGGCTAATCGACTCTGTGAGGCCTACAGACAAGAGTCTATGTCGTCGTGGCAATGGTTTGAACCGAACCTTACCTATGCAAATGCTCGACTCCCTCACGCGCTTTTCAAGGCCTATCAGACAACCGGGAAGCAAGACTATCTCCATATCGCTGAGAAGACCTTTGAGTTTCTTGCAGCGAATGACATCATTCAGGACATGTACCAGCCAGTAGGTAATCGATCCTGGCACAGAAGAGGTGGAGACAGGGCGCTCTACGATCAACAGCCTATTGAAGCATCATGTATGGTGGAAGCGGCATCCACAGCATTTCAGGCAACTGGAAAGGAGAAATACTACAAGATTGCATACACTGTGTTTGACTGGTTCATGGGTAAGAACTCAAAGAACATAGTGGTCTATAATCCCGCTACTGGCGGCTGTTATGACGGGATCACACCTGAAGGTCTCAACAGAAACCAAGGGGCAGAGTCAGGTCTCTCCTATCTCCTTGCCCGTCTCGAGATGGAGGCTTTGAGTAAGAAAGAGCTATAGAGTTTGCTCAGAAAAACAGAGCTCAACTAAGGAAGAAGTTCGCCCAGGTCAAACTCGGCTCCGCATACCACCGTATCGGCACCGCCATAGTAGATCAGAAGCGTGTCGTCCATCAGGACGCTCCCACAGCTAAACACGACGTTAGGCACCTTGCCAAACCTTTCATACTCCTCACTTGGTTCCAATATCGGTTTTTCCGAACGATAGAGAATGTTCTCAGGATTATCCTTGTCGATTAAGAGAGTGCCGAGACGATAGACGTAGTTATAGTCCACTCCATGATAGATGAAAAGCCAGCCCTCATTGATCTCTATGGGAGGCCCTGCAGCTCCAACCTTGAGGCTGTCCCAACTATTGGGTCTGGGTTGCATCACCGCTTTAATATTGCACCAGCGTTTCAGGTCGTCGGAATACGCCACACACAAATAAGGTTCAATACGGTGATACATCACATAGCGCCCATCTATCTTCCTAGGGAATATCACCGCATTCTTGTTGAGGATACCATCAAAGGGCAACCATCTCTCTCCCCAGTTCCAGTTGCTTGATAGTAGGTCTTCTAGAGAAATCTTTGTGATGGAAACTTGGTACGCGTTTATTGGAGAACTCCTGTAGGCTGTATAGGTCATCAGGCATTCTCCATCCATTGGTGTGAGTCGCGGGTCTTCACAGCCTAGATTCTCACAGGAACTTGCCGGGGCGAAAGCTGGTTCGGGCTGTCGCGTGTCTATTGAATGGCCATCCGAGGAATTTGCGTATCCCAACCGTGACACCCCATCGTCTCCCAAGGCGCGATAGAGGATATGGACCTTATCCCCTGCATAGAGGGCGGCGGCATTGAACACTTCTCGATTTTGCCAGTAATGACCTGGTACTGGTTCAAGGATTGGATTGTTTTTGAAGCGTTTCATTA
>JAEOTX010000102.1 GCA_016839605.1 Candidatus Thorarchaeota archaeon
GGATGCGTGTTGGCAGTCAAACTATCAAGTTGTGGGTTTTGGCTTGGTATCGGGATGTCGCAATGTTTTTAATCGACAGCCTCGGTCATGACGAACCTGAATGGGCCGGTGGTCTAGCCCGGCTATGAACAGATCGGAATCATTCCGATAGGTTAGAAAATACCGCATTGACATGCGAGCTTGACTCCCACGCACGCTCAAACGTGCGGTGGTCACGTGTTCAAATCACGTCCGGCCCACCACTAACTTCTACTTCAACTATCCAGATATTATGAATGTCGAATTCTTCTTAACCCACTAGTCTATGCTATGACAGAAAGGGGAGAGAAATCATTGAACAACAGTAATGACAAATTACCGTTTGAGATCATTCTAATACTGGCGTTTATTGCGATACTTCACGTAGCCAGGATTTCAGTCTTTGTTTCAGTTCTAATACCATTTTCTGTCGATCTTATTTCTCTGTTCATTTTTCTACTCAGCCTTTTTTTGTCAGTTGAAATCCTTCCACTGCTCGGATTGTTCAGACTTCGAGAAGAAGCACCAGGTATCGCAATTGGCTATGGTCTAATGGCTCCATTTGCTTTGACTCTCTTAGGAATGTATTCGAGTATACTTCCATTGATTTTCCTATATATTGGATTACTAGAGGTAATTCTGATTCTAGGTCTTTTGAGCCAACGATATTTCAGACTGCAGACTGAAGCTCGAATGCAATTTGCTCAATCTTCCACAAAAGAGACCTACTATGCTGGAGTGCTAATTCAAGTGATTCGTCTGATTCTGGTGACAATCGGGACGGTTGCAGTGTATTTCGCCAATGAAGTATGGTCAGCAATCTATGGCCAAAATGCATTGATTATGGTGGGTGTCAATGTCATATGTGTTGCAGGACTTGTTCTTAGAAAGGAATGGGGGTATCATCTAACAACCTCATCACTTGTTTTTGGGATCGTTCTCGAAACAACATTCGCACAGACTTACGTCCTAGTTCCAAATCTCTATGTGTTGTATTTCATGTATTTCCTGCAATTCGTGATTCTATCAAAGGAGAGATTCAAACAATATTTCGTTTCTCATTAGGAATCTAGCAGTGCGATGGTCACGTGTTCAAATCACGTCCGGCCCACCATTTCATTTCTTCATCATTCCACAGTCCTATCTCAAATCAACCCTCTACTATCACATAGAGCAATGTCTGACGAGCATGCAGACCACCACCTTGGGGAGTTGACAGAAGGGCAGGGTTCCACCGCCATCGGATGGTCCGAAATCAGAAACGCCCCTGAAAGCACTGAGATGATGCGAGCCACTGGACTGGAGGATGCATGACTGCTGCTTGTGGAACGATGTGATGAAACCAGTCTTCGGGTGACACTTCAGTCCATGGATGAGCTGAGGGACTATCTCGGGAGCGGCGTTCGGGAGACCATCCTGGGGGATGTTGACTCGGGAGAGGTTGTGGCTTACATTCATGTGTAGTGATTGCTAGATACAGCGTTCACACACTCCATCGGAAGTATATTGAAGTCATCAAAATGCAATTATTCCATGGTAGGATGCCATGACTAAGAGCTCGCCGCCTTACTTACTCATCTCCAGTCTAATAGCTGCACCGATATTCATCTGGACACTGGCTGGAGTATTTCAGGGTGCTCAGCACATTGAGGTCCCTTATCTCTTGGAACAGTATACATTATTCCTATGGATGAGAATCAGCGAGATTATCGATCCCTTTTCCTTCACCGTCTTTAATCCTGTATTATTCTTAGTCGTCTTCCTTTCTGTACTATTCTTATCGTATCTGATTCCAATCTATATCGTTGTACGAGTCCTACTCACTGGTTGGAGTTCAATTCGGGGTGATAACGTGGCTCGTAAAGATGAGAAGAGGACGGAGGGAGTTACTCCTCAATCTCATCCGAGAAGTAGTCAATGAGCGTGAGCTCATCGTCTGCTTGTGGCTTAGCCTTCTCCTCTTCCAGAGGAATGGACTCATCATCCACCCACTCCTCCACGAAATGCTCCAACGGCAAAGTCGACGAGGGTTTCCTCTTCATCCTCGCAGCCTGCCTCACAGGATACAACAGAACATGGAGAAGCTATCTAGCTGACAGCCAGATAGCTACCAGCTGACAGCTATCTCTATTTAGCTCCTCATGCTTGAAAGGCTTCTGCTGCTCTATGACCTTGATTTGACGATTAGGGCAATCACAATGATTGTCACAACCGCGCTCCCTGCAACTAGCAAAACTACCGTCATATCAATTGGTGGAGGTGGAGTTGTTGTTTCAGTTGTGGTAGTCGTTGTAGTAGTTGTTGTGGTTGCAGTAGTGGTTGTGGTAGTTGTGACTCCCAAAACAGTGAGCGTGAATGCTTCGGCTCGAATATGTCCTAGCGTATCATTTACTGATACCCTCATGTTGTAGGTGCCAACAACCAGGTCTCTAATGTTAGTAATGACCCCCTGGTCATCAATCGTGAAGTTTTGGGTGTCGTCTATCCAGTATTGGTCGATTCCTGAATGGTCTGTGGCATTAATGTCGTAATAGAAGGATTCTCCAAGGGAAATTTCCTGGCTGAGGATTGGTTGACTCCACTCTGGTGCGACGTCATCGTAGGTTATATTGTCATGAACCGATACGTTGTCAATTGCTGGACCAGCATGGGAGTGGAAAGTAAATAGGTTCGATGTATCGATGGCACTGTCTTTGCTTCTTAGAATGAGGTCACCATCAAGATAGACGTAGAACCACTCATACTCGTCATGGGTAACAATGATGTTCCTCCATCCAATTAGGTCATCTGCAAAATAATTGTCTAAATCCAACCAGTTATAGACATGACCAGTAAGTCGAGTCCGTCTTGAAATTCGAATACGGTCTTGTCCAGTGTCAGGAGTGTTGAATATAAGGTAGTAACCTTCACCTAAAGTGTCAAGAATTGGATCGTATTGCCCCACAGCAATACCAATCAAAAAATGGTACTCGTCTATTGGATCTTGAATGTCAACATCAAAGCTCCAAGAACCATGGATTACCGAACTATTGCGTTCTGCACTATTCCACTCTGGTCCTATTGCTCGCAGAACTCCCCCAGTAAGAGAGAAGTTTCCAGGCAATAGATAATCAGGATCTGCAGTATGGTTTAATCCATAGATATGCCACTCACTGATGTTTCCAAAGTCTTCTGACCAAACAACCGCTGAAGGAACCGAAATGCGTGCTATATCCATTGGACCAGTGTAGTCCACTGCATCTGGCGTTTGACCAATTGACATAACAAACAGTAGAAGAATCGCAATCGACGCAATCATAGTTCTTCCATATAGCCTATTCAATCTCTCTCCTCCTCACTCAAACTCCCCAAAGATCTCTTGATAATAAGGCATGTGCAGGTCTTGCGTTCTCCATTGAATCAAAGCATCAATGATGTAGATGTAATTCAGAGGGGTAATTCTATAGACTGTGGCTTGAGGTTCGTAATAAGTATTCTCAGAAATGCGGTGGTCACGTGTTCAAATCACGTCCGGCCCACCA
>JAEOTX010000103.1 GCA_016839605.1 Candidatus Thorarchaeota archaeon
GAAAGATGGGTACCGATGTGACATTCATCTGTGGGTCTGACACCCATGGAACGCCAGTCCTCACAGTTGCGGAGGTAGAAGGGCTTACGCCGAAAGAGACCTACCTCAAGTATCACAATCACTATCTGGAGACATTTCCGAAGCTGAACATCTTCTTTGACAACTACGCCACCACAGACGACCCGGAGAATCATGCCAGAACTATCCAGATAGTTAAGGCTCTGAAGGAGAATGGCCATATCTATCCGAAAGACTTGGAAACTCCCTATTGTGATCACTGCGGCAGGTCACAGCCTGATCGTTTCGTCCGAGGGACTTGCCCCTACTGCGGTGCCGATGCTCGAGGCGATGAGTGTGACCAAGGATGCGGGAGATATATTGAACCAGGTCTGATACTCAACCCGAGATGTGCTGTCTGCGGCAATCCGACAAAGCCCATAACAAGGACTCACTACTTCATGAAGCTCAGTGCTTTCGAGCCCTTTATCGACAAGTTCCTGAGGGAAATCGATGTAACAAAGAGTGCTCGAAACTATGCGTTAGGCTGGGTCAAAGAAGGACTCAAGGACTGGTGCATCACTCGTGACCTTGAATGGGGAGTGAAATATCCAGACGATGAATCGTTGGTTCTATACGTCTGGTTCGATGCACCTATTGGGTATATGTCCAGCACGGAGCAGTGGGCCAAGAAGATTGGGAAGCCCAAAGAGTGGGAGAAGTACTGGAAACCCGGCAAAGGCCGTCTAGTGCATTTCATAGGTTTGGACATTGTCCATCATCACTGCATCTTTTGGCCTTCCATGCTGAAAGGCAGCGGCTATAATCTTCCAGATGCCATAGCTGCTTCGGGAATGGTGAAGATTGAAGGTCACAATTTCAGTCGAAGCAGGGGCTACATTGTTTGGATTGAGGAAGAGTACTTAGAGAAGGGTCTCGATCCTGATTACCTCCGCTACTATATGGTGGCATCGACATCCCAGACAAAAGACCTTGACTTTGCATGGGCATCCTTCGCGGATAAGGTGAACAACGAGTTAGTGGCAACTCTCGGCAACTTCATCTATCGAGGACTTCACTTCACGAACAAACACTACGGCGAAGTGCCAAAGGGCACTCTTGACAAGAAACTGAAGAAGGCGATAGAGGACACCATCGAGACCGTGATTGACGGGGTTAATGAGTACGAACTCAAGAAGGTCTCTGATGCAATCCTTGGACTGGCTACAGTTGGTAATGAATACTTCCAAGCAAACCAGCCATGGGCGCTAGTCAAGGAAGATAAGGAGAAATGTGGAGGAGTACTTTACAATGCCTTGTCGCTTACAAAGGCGCTTGCAGTTCTGATTGATCCTATCCTGCCATCAGCCGCAGAGACCGTTTGGAAGCAAATAGGCCTTGATACTGATGTGCATTCCGTGCCTTTGGAAGAAGCGCTCATTCCGCTTGAGGTAGGTGGCAAACTCGGGAAGCCAGTACCAGTTATATCAAAGATTGATGAGAATCTTCTGGCCGAGTTGCAGGAAGCTACCTATGCGCGGATTAAGGCGGCTGAAGCTGCTCAGAAGGGTGAAACCAAGGAGGATGAAGAAGTGACCGAACATGAACCAGTAAAGGAAACAATAACGTTCGATGAGTTTCAACGAGTTGATCTTAGAATAGGCAAGATCGCAAAGTGCGAGAGGGTTCCAAAGAAGGACCGACTTCTGAAGATCACGGTTGATATCGGCATCGAAACTCGAACTATGGCAACGGGTTTGGGGCATCTGTACAAGCCTGAAGAGCTTGAAGGTGTTACTGCTCTTTTCTTGGTCAACTTGGAACCAAAGAAGATTGGCGGTATCGAGAGTCATGGCATGATTCTTGCTGTTGAGAAGCTAGATGAACCTGGCAAATGGGTTCCTGTCAAGGTTGACGGAGTTCCACCGGGCAGCAAGGCGGCTTAATACCATTAGAGTCTAGGGGGGCAACTCCCCCCTTCTTTCCGACTTTAGCATCCTGTGAGTGTGGCGGAACACACAACAGAATTGATATTTTACCTCTACCTGATTATTCATTGCGTCAACAGCGAACAGAAGGAGGGCAACGTAATTGCGAGTGAAAGGAAGAGCAATGTGCTACGCGGTAGCCTTCCTATTATTCGCAGTTATTCTGAGCAGAAGCAATGGTGCTGTTGCGTCCATGATGATGCCTGCTTATACCCCTGATTCAGATATGTTGATTTTGGAGGAAATGGATGACCCTGAGTCATTAGATCCGCATGCGAGCGTCCAGATTACTAGCACATCTGCATTATACAACATCTACGAAACTCTATACGCCTACCACATTGGGAGCAATGAGGTAGACCCGATCCCTCTATTGGCAGATGATTTGCCTGAAATCTCTCTGGATGGAACTTCCTACACAATCAGTCTTCGTGAGGATGTCATCTTCCATGATGCTACTCCCTTCAATGCTAGTTGTGTGAAGTGGAATATTGAACGACTCCTCAAGATATTCTATCTTAATGGACCTGCGCAGCTATTAGCTGATGAATTGAACGGGGGACAAGTTCTTGGACAGACTGCGACACTGAATGGCACTTCCTCAGATGCATTTCGAACCGCCTTTGAAAACTGGACTACGAATTCGAATTCCATTGAGGTTATCAATAACTATCGAATCAGATTCATTTTGGAGAGAGCCTACTCACCCTTTGTTCATCTTCTTGCTGCTTCTGGAAGTGCAATGATTAGTCCAACCTATGTTCTCAACAGCCCGAATAACGACGATGTACCTATTGGGGGCGACTGGAGCGAGCATTATGGCGTGGACCATGGTGAGAACAGCACTTTCATGGACACACATACGTGCGGTACTGGTCCCTATTTTCTCGAAGAATGGAGGACTAACTCTCACATGACTATGAATCTATTCGAGGACTACTGGCGTTCAGAAAGAACTGGTTCCATCATTACTCCTTCTGAAACCTCTGGGTCAATTAAGACCGTCCATATCAGGATTAATCCTGAAAACATAGGGCGATCGTTATCTCTCCGCACAGGTTTTGCTGATGTGGTAAGCTGGCCATTGGACCTTACTGAGGAGATTTGGGACAACGTCACTCACACTTCGTTGGATTCTAACATCAATGTCTCAACTGAAGGACTAGGCTTTACCCTCTACTCTCTTGGTTACAATATGAGGAACTTGACGCAGGAAGTGAACTCGACCACAGTCACCACGCATAGTCCGTTTGTCAACCGACACTTCAGACATGCAACATCACTCGTGTTTGACTACGAGACGTTCATAGATGGAACGATGAGCTTTGGCACTCAAGCAAAGGGACCAATTCCACAAAGCATGCCAGGGTATAACGGCACCGCATTCGATTCCACTTACAACTTGTCTGCGGCAGTTGAAGAATGGAATCTTGCCATGGAAGACTCCATGTTTGTTGCTTCATTGAATGACCTGAATGACACTATGTTCATTCCATACCCTGCAACCAGCAGTGGTGGAATTCCCGCTGAGCTTATCGTGAAAGCTGGCCTAGAGCAAATACTTGCCCATCCAGAAGCCAACCGGTCTGGATTGGACAGAGAGATGCAGTTCATAATGCAGCCAGTTCCCTGGTCTACCTACTTTGATTATGTGGCTGAAGATCGATTGCCCTTGATTTTTGCGGCATGGAATGCTGAGATTGCTCATCCTGCAGATTTCCTGAAGGCATTCTGTTATCACTCTGGATCGTATGCGCCGCAAATAGGCTATAACAACACACTCGTGAACAGCCTGTGTGAGTCGGTGCTCGCAACAGTTGACCTTCTGGAGCAACAGATGTACCTAAACCTCATCCAAGAAGCAGTAGCGAATGACACTCCATATCTCTGGATCCACCAACAAACAGAGTTCCGAACGTGGAGGTCTTGGCTGCTTGGTGAGGGTTTAGTCTTTAACCCAATGCATGGCATGTACTTCTACGAAATATACAAGGACTATGTTTCAGCACCTGATTTTGTCTACAACACTGAGTCACAGACAGTGGCCTTGAATTTCCTCCTCATGGGGATGATTGTAGTCTTTCTATTCATGGCAAAAGATAGTTTCAGAGAAGATACAGTTGCCTGGAGGAAAAGAATTCTAGGACTGCATCTCATAATAACGGCCTATAACTCGTTGCTGCTCTATCTTGTCGATTTTTGGCGCAGTATCTACATAGCCGGGTATTGGTCGTTTACAATCCCGCTCCCCATTTTCATACCTGCATTCATTATTCCTGCGATTCTCATGTATCTCGACATCAGAAGAAAGGATGATCCAAATCCGAAATGGTGGCTCCTAATCTTTCTCATCATTATCATTCTCTTGATGGGTGGTCAGCCACATATCTTAATCTGATTCTTCAACACAAAGCACCTGGCATTTTGCCAAAGTCCAATAGAAACACACATACATCAGTATGTTGACGCAATGCAGGAGGATTCAAAGTATGTCTAGGCTCACCTTCCTAACGCGAACCGACTCAGAAGCTGTTCATGCTGCCACCCTTGAAGTTCTTGAGAAGACAGGTGTCGCTGTGAATAATGAAGCAGCGATGCAGATTCTTCGTGAAAATGGATGCACAATTGATTCTGAGGTTGTTAGGATTCCTTCAAGTCTGGTTGAGGAAACAGTACAGAAGACTCCTGCATCCTTTTCATTATATTCTCGCGACGGGAAGGGAAAACATGAGATAGGTGGTGACAATGTACTCTTCAATCCCGCTTCATCTTCTATCTACTTCAGAGAGAGTGAATCCCGTGTGATTCGCAAAGCCATCTCTGATGACCTAGTGCGGTTTGTCAGACTTGTTGATTGCATGGAGCATGTAGGTGCTCAGAGCACTGCAATGGTTCCTTCTGATGTTCCTGTGCCAATTTCTGGTTTGTTTAGGCTCTATGTTATTCTGAAGGAGTCTCTCAAGCCTATCATTACTGGAGCATTCACAAAAGAGGACCTGCTTGACATGAAACGCATTCTCGAAGCTGTTGCTGGTGGAGCAGACGAGCTTGCTAAGGAGCCCAGAGCAGTTTTTGATTGTTGTCCATTATCAGTTCTAACTTGGGGTGATATATCCGCCCAGAACCTCATTGACTGTGCTAATCATGGAATTCCAGCAGCAATAGTTCCAGCGCCATTGGTGGGCGCAACAAGTCCAGTGACCCTCGCTGGAACCCTAGTTCAATTCAATGCTGAGGTTCTCAGTGGCATAGTGATTGCTCAGTTAACAAAGCCTGGCGCTCCCTTAGTCTATGGAGGTGCTACTTCAATTTTGGACCA
>JAEOTX010000104.1 GCA_016839605.1 Candidatus Thorarchaeota archaeon
ATGGTCACTGGACCGTATGATGTCATCGCAATTGCTGAGCTGCAAGCTCGTTCTGGTTTTAGACGCCTAGTGGATGATATTCATGAGGCTCCTGGGGTCACAAGGACTGAGACCTGTATGAGCATCTAATCCCGCCACCTATGCTTGATGCCAATTTAGGCAGGAGCGATCAGATATACTCCGCCGCATGAGGAAACCTGCTCGTATGTAATATGGGCTCCTTTCCCCCATGGCATAAGCTTGACCTCATCGGCAGCCCAGTAAAATTCCGTATCATCCCACACGTCTAGCAATTCTGTTCGAGCATTTGCCCTTGCTGCGAAAGAAGGATACGATGTGTCTCCGATTATTATCGCCCCGTCATCTCGAAGCAGCTCACTCAGCATTTTTTCGATAATCTTGAGTTTTGTTTCAAGATTGAAATGATGGAAGACATAAGCTGAAACTATCCTGTCAAATCCAGTCTTGAGTTCCGAAGGCCAGTCCGCGAGGATGTCAACCTGCATTAAGTGTGCGGAAGGCACTTTCTTCTTTGCCTCTTCTAACATCTTTCCAGAGAAATCGATGCCCCAAACCTCGCACTCCTTTTCGATAAATCTCTCTGCAAGGTTTCCAGTCCCTATTCCCATATCCAGTATCATCATACCAGGCTGTGGGTCTGCGAGTTCGACAATCCTGCTCAAGAGCTTGTCATACCCTTCAAATGGAAAGCTGTTTGCCCAGCCTTCGACAAACCAGTCATATTCAGCAGCCCACCGGTCGAAGAATTCTGGATTTCTCTCTGGTGTCATTGAATGACCTCTCACTATGGGTCGATATAGGTTTTGCATCGATAACAGTTCAACGACGTCTGCATCATTCATTGAACTTCTGAGGAAGGATTTGGGAGGCTAGAAGCCTGCCTAGCTCTCTCCCGATCTCTGTGAATCTATCATCAACTCCCATATCCAAGGGTCCTTCACGTCCTTCGACAATCGCAGACTCGCGAGGCGTAAGAATCTTGATCTTCATTTTCCTCATCTCGCCTTCAATGCTTCTTGCGGCACTGTTCTCGAGCATTAGCCAACTCCTATTATTCATTCGAGAGTGATTCCTTGTGTCAAAGGCGAATCCCGTAAGCCCTCTCAAATCAAGAGACTTGAGCCTCTGGAGGAATTCCTTCATGTCCTTGGAAGGACGGATCATGTGCGTTGGGCTGCCGATGGCAACAAAGTCATAGCTCGGTATCTGTTGGATATCAACCTCATCAATACTCAAGCAGTCTGTTTCAATGCCGATCTCTTTGATGCCCCTGGCAAGACTAGTGGCAACTGCTTTCGTATTTCCATAGAGTGAATGGTATAGTACAAGCGCCTTCTTCATACCACAGGTCTCCTGAACAGGCCAATGAGAATCCCCAAGACCACGCCGACTCCAATACCCGCCCCCATGCCAATGAACATGACTATGTCAATGCCACCCAAGAGGCCTACAAGTAATCCTCCAGCCGTGCCAATGAAAACGCCTTTAGCTATATCTCTGCCCCTTTTTATTTTCCAACCCACTAGAAGTCCGACCATTGAAACTACTGAGAGAATCGCCGTACTGAATGGCGCAAAAGAACAATGAGAAACGTATCCGAGGAGGTTGGACGTACTCGAGCCCCATGCTAGCAATTCGGTAGGTATTAACGTCCAAATTGCTGCAGCAGAGCTTCCGACAATGGCTGCAATGATGAATGCCCAAACTAGGGCTAGCCCGAGAGTTGTAATGAATCTCATAATCCCTGAGGTAGTGTCTGACCTTTTACTATCAACTTCTATTGATTCTTGCATTTCACTTTGCATCGTAGTGTTTCAATCCCTGATCTATGATGTTGAACAAGACCGAGAGATATTCCCGTGTCTGTTCTTCTGGTTGTTCGCCTGTCTTCCCACGCATCACAAGCTCTCTGATTGCTAGTCCCAACGTGCTCAGAGCATAGACGACAGCAAAAGGATTCACTTTGCCCTGGACTCCTGACCTCTCCATTGTCTTGGCGATGACATCGGTCATGAGACTCTCTATCTTCAGTTGATGCTGTCTAAGCTCGTCTTCGCTTTCTGTCAAACTCTGTTTCATGCTTTCCTTCCTGACTATCCCACTGAATGCAACACTCAATTGACCTGAGTCCATCATCTCTGCATGTTTTGGGTACTTGACCGCGAAAGCAAGATAGGCATCTCCCAGAGACCGTAGCTCATATAGTGCATCCGGCTGACTTAACGTGTCTTCCATGACCTTGTGCAGATGTACGAAAGCTCTGGACGCTACTGCCATGAAGAGGTCGTCCTTTGACTCGAAGTAGTTGTAGATTGTCGCTTTGGTGTATCCAGCTTCAAGAGCGATCTTGTCAACCATTGTACGCTCGTAGCCTTCACGGGTGAAGAAATCCTCGGCCACATCAATGATAGATCTCCGACGCTGCAGTCGCTCCCGTTCCATTCTCTTCTGTTTGGCATCTTCAGTCTTACTCTGTCGACTCATGCGAACCACCAGATTATACTCAAGTAAAATATAATGGACTTAAGTATATTAAGTTTACCATAAGTGTAATCCTAGCGGCGAGAACTTAGCATTCAGCTATCCTGAACTCTCCATTAGCTGTTCGTTCTACAAAGCCCTCACTGATTAATTGTTCAAGGATCGCTTCGGGATCATCAGAGTGAATGCCTTCTTCCGCTAGGCATGAATTAAGACTGTCAATGCTTAGAGAATCAGTGCATGTCAAAAGTCGGATAATCGCTCCCCGCACCTGTCGATTAGATCCTGTGAACCTCGGCTGGCTCGAAGTGGGTGCTATTCCGGTCGTACTTGAGGTCAAGACCTCTGACCCATAGTCCATTAACGCATTATGCCAATCACTTGAACGCCCTTTGAGAAGCAATCTGTCTGCAATTCCTTGCAGCTGGCGGTCGGTCATCATCTCATCAGCAAACCCGCTAGCAATCA
>JAEOTX010000105.1 GCA_016839605.1 Candidatus Thorarchaeota archaeon
CGATTAGTCATGCTTTCTCCAGATGAAGGCTACAGCAACGAGGACTGCCTTAACACATCTGCACCTGGGATGGGCTATCACGTTTACCCGTCCGCAGGTGCAAGATGGGTCAGATATGTTTCCCTTATTGAGGTGATAAAGGGTTGAGTGACAAAGAGCCGCTGCTTGCAACCCGTGATATCATCACAATAGCAATTCTAGCTTCTCTAGGAGGGGCTCTCAGCACATTTGTTGGATATTTGGGGAATCTAATCAACCTCTCACTAGGTGTACCATTCGGAGCAGGTCAGTTCATGGCGGGTCTTCATGTATTCTGGCTAGTTCTCATGCGAGTGCTTGTTCCAAAGACTGGAGTTGGGACTGCCGGTGGCCTATTGAAGGGAGTAGTCGAGATGTTCACCGGGAGTACGCATGGTATTGTCATAGTCATTGTGTCATTAACTCAGGGATTACTGATCGATGCAGCAGCCACAATTGGAGGTAGCCCTAAGAATAACGGGACTCTCTCAAAGCTAGCGTGGTGGCTAGGAGCTGGCATATCAGCTTCATCTAATGTCATAGTCTTCCAGCTATTCTACTTCGCCGGAGTACCATTCGTGTATATTGCAGTAATCGCAATACTTGCTTTCTGCTCAGGTGTCATATTCTCAGGCTACTTCGCATGGGAGACCCTTGAGTTTCTTAACGACGCTGGAGTGATGTCTTACAGTTTCATCACTTCTAGATCTAACGTTCAGACTAAGAGCGGATTAGTAAGACGCAATCTACCTGCAATTGCTTTTGTCATGTTCTTGGTCTTGGGATCGACATACTATGTGGTGGCTGTGGCGAACACATTTGCTGACCCCTACTCATGCGACGTAGTTGGTCAAGTAGACAGTCCATATGTCTACCATCCATCTTCATTTGTTGGTCAAGAAGTCATGATTGAGGCTGAACTGATCGGAGCATACATCCACATACCGCCAGAAAACTATACAGGTATTCTTGTGAGTACGATTCTATTGGTGGCAAATGCACAACAAGATGCTACTGGCTTGCGAGTGATTGCCCGGGATGGATATGCTGCAGTGTTTGATCTAACTAGCGTGATGAATGATCCCAGATTCCTATTAGCTGAAACAGAAGATGGTCTTTGGTTAATAGCAGGTGACTATGATGGATCTCTGTGGGTGAAGATGGTCACAAGATTAGAAGTATACTAGGGAATTACTATGCTAAAAGCGCAGGATTTGTCTTTCTCGTATGACGGACTCAATCCAGTCCTTGATTCTCTAGAATTCATACTCAACCCAAGGGAAATCGTTGGAGTATTAGGACCTACAGGATCGGGGAAGTCCACCCTTGCTAAGATACTGTCAGGATTCATACCTCGCATCATCCCCGGTGAAATCTCAGGTCAAATCTCATTGGAAGATATCACCACGTCCAGCATACCTGTTGCAGAAATGGCTAGGCATGTTGCACTGGTTCAACAAGACCCTGAAGGACAAATCTGTACCCTGCAGGTCTCAGATGAAGTGGCTTTTGGGCCAGAGAACTATCTAATCGAACCCGCTATGATTCAGGAAACAGTAGATGACTCACTCAATTCCGTTGGGGCTACTCATCTTCATGAACGCCCAACATACGCGCTTTCAGGTGGTGAGAAGCAGCGCGTTGTCATAGCAGCTATGCTAGCATGCCAACCGAAATATCTGATACTAGACGAACCTTCGTCAAGCTTGGATCCGAGCGGCGTCGTTCAATTGAGAAAGGTCCTAATTGCCTTGAAGCAGAACGATGTTGGAATCCTCTGCATAGAACATCGATTGCCAACTGTCCTTCCAATAGCCGATCGAATTCTAGAACTTAAAGATGGTAAATTATCAGAATGGCAATCTGAACAAATCATCCAGAGTGAGCCGCTACTAAGTCTCCAGGTCGAGGCCCGTGATAAGAAGCCCCTGCTCTCAGCAAAGGGCTTGTGCTATTCGTATGGTGAACAATTGGCAGTCAATCATGTGAGCTTTGTCGCCTATCCAGGTGAAACAATAGGCCTCATGGGTAACAATGGTTCGGGTAAGACAACCCTCCTGAGTATGCTTGGTGGCTTACGAAAACCAGACTCCGGTTCTATATTGATTGATACTGATCTAATTCGGAATCTTTCAAGTCGCGATATTGCCAAGAACATCGCAATGATCTTTCAAAATCCAAATTATCAGATTTTCGAGAAGACCGTGTGGAAAGAGCAGATTCTGAATCTAGAAGTTCTAGAAATGGTAAGTGATGATTCGTTGGAGGATGCTGAACAGAGTCTGAAATCGGCCAATCTTGATGGCATCAGGGAGCGTAACCCATTCTCTCTAAGTCATGGTCAGAAGCGGAAATTGAATGTCACATCGGTCGTTACCCATAGTCCCCGAATCTATCTGTTCGATGAACCATTGATTGGCCAGGACCTTCCTGGGAGACAGTTCGTATCTGAAATCCTGAGAAAGCACGCGGAAACTCAGGGGGTTTCCGTGGTTGTGACTCACGACTCAAACTTTGCCGTGAGAAATTGCAGTCGAATACTCTTCATGGATAATGGCTCGATAATGCTTGATGGCTCTCCTAAGCATGTAATGGAACGGCTTGAGAAGATGGGAAGATCAGAGTACGCAGAGATGGAGGTGGGCAAATAGATTGCATTCAAGGTTTGGTTACGTCAGAAATGACACCTTCTTGCATCGGCTGAACCCTTCTCAGAAGCTATTTTCGCTCATCCTAATCGTTACAGGAATAATGGTCTACCCAAGTTGGATAATCAGTGGATTAATTATTCTTCTCATTCTAATTGGATTCGTATCTGCTGGGATTAAACTGCAATTGAGCATGACACGTGTCAGATTTCTCATTCTGTTCTCAATAGCATTACTAGTTCTTCAAGTTCTGCTTACTCCCAATGGGACTGTTCTAGGCTTTTTCATACCTCAGATTGGTGATGCTGGTCCATTCTTCCCCATCACTGATTTTGGACTAGATCGCGGGCTAGGAATCTCATTGCGATTTCTTCTGATTGTGTTCGCAAGCATGCTGTTTGTTTCAGTGACCAATCCTACTCTCCTCTCACACTCCTTAACCAGGATTGGAATCCCATACAGATACAGCTACAGTCTAATCATTGCCCTCAGGTTTCTTCCCCTCCTTGATTATGA
>JAEOTX010000106.1 GCA_016839605.1 Candidatus Thorarchaeota archaeon
GGTCACGTTACTTTTGCTTTTGGACAAGGCCTCATTATCATATGGAAGTCATGGATCCAAATCACTTCCAGAGGTCATCTCAGTCATTCCCACTTGATCTTAGATTTGGAGCAGCTCAAGTTATTTCCGGAGAGGACACGAACAAGTTTGAATGTGAAGTGATTAGTTGTACAAGAGATACAATCGTTGTTGTACCAAGAAACAACGCGTTCGCAAAAGCTGGCGACATCTACGGTCATCTTGCTGTATTGGGTGATGATCGCAATATAGGACTCATTGATGCAGGCATTCCGCACTATGGGCATGGAGGAGTAATCGGAGATAGCATAATTCAAACTGGTGAAGCAATTAGAGTTTGGAACACTGATGTTGGACAAGCTACTGATTCAAGAGAGGGAATGACTGTGTTCTCAACCTATTCGAACGTTAGTGTGTTTCTAGGTCAAAACAGAATGCGGGGAATTTCGCATCATCTTTATTCAAAACATCAGCTGGCAAATAAGCATCCACCAATCTTCTTGATACCCGCTCTTTACGGACAGTATGAGGGCAGATTGAATGAAGGTGATTGGTTCGTGCTATCACTTTCTATTCAGGAAACATAATTGAATAGCGGACGGCGGAGGTCTTTCATTCTTGTCTATGGAAAAATAGAAAAAGATAGAGAGGAGCGGCTAAACTCCTCTCTGCTAAGGGGTGTCCCTAAAAAACGGGATGTCATACACCCTCACTTGAAATCATATGCGGAGAAACCGAGGCCGCCAGCCCCATCTACAACATCGTATGAGCCAGGATCTTCATGGATTTCAATTGGAACTCTACGATGGATCTCCTTTGGCACTGGTTCTCGGTCCACAGTAGTATCATCCCCGCCTGAATCGTCTAGGCATGGTGTCGCAGACATAGTGTACTTTGCACTAGCGAACACAGCCATAGCTGACAGAGCAAGAAGGAAGACTACTCCCGCTGCAAATATAGTCTTTTTATTCAAGATTACCTACTCTCCTCTATTGGATGCTTTGCGGTCAAATTCGTGCCGCTGCCAACAACGCTGACAGTTGTCCTGAGGTCTGCGAAGAGCGATCCCTTCCAAAAACAAAGGGTCCGTGCAATCCGAGCTTCCGAAGACATTGAATTTAACCACGTAATAGTATTACGTAAACTACTATATATGTATTTTGCTGCCATGTTACAGATAGACAAAAGCCTTGTATGACTTGAAAGCGATGGCGAAAACAGAGAGAAGGAGGGCGGAACCTTCAAGCCCGGCACTTCGAGAACGCAAGGAAGGCAAGAACTTTGTCCTTTACACTTGAAGATTCCACGTGATAGTATTACAAATTACATATATGTCTTGTGGCTGGGCCTTAATACGAAGAGAATCGTTAACTAGCCTGTGTTTTGCAACTAAGGCCATTGATAGTTATCAGAACACGGTGATCCATTCCGTATGGTAAATCCAATTTAGTAAATCCTCATGAAGGACTAATAGCAACTTAGATTGTAATAGTGTTACGTAGAAAGATATATTAGAATCCAATTCAATGAATATACGAACACTGGTGATTATATGGCCGATAAGAAACGTACATCGAAAGGCGCTGCACAGCTCAGCTTAAGAGAAGAACTCCTTGGGCAACTATCAGCAGAGGAATTTGGTCTAAAGAAACGAGAGATATCGGTGATGACCCGAATGAGCTCGGATATTGTTGAGATTCTTGACGCTCTTGTCGAACTTGAGATTTTCAAGAGTCGATCTGAAGCGGTTGCTGCTTTCGTTGAAAAGGCAATAACATCTCGTCACGATCTATTTGGTGAGATAAAGGTACAGGCTAAAGAGATTACTCGCATGCGCGAAACCGCAAAGCGTCTCGCCTTCAAAGCAATGCAGGACAAGGGCTAATTCAAGACATGCACTTCGGTGCAGCAGGATTCGTGGCGGAATGGTGGCGGGCCCTAAGTAGTTAGTAGCTGATTTTTCGTTCGCCCTAAAGCATCAGTTCGATTTTTGACACTCGACTTGATTCCAATGATATGAAACTGACTCATTCCCAGACTTGAGATGACTGAACCCAGTCAGTATCAACTAGTACGATTGGCCCTCTTTGATGCTCATTGAGAAACAGGATTATCGCAAGAATTCCCGCGATTAATCCAATCGCCTGAGCAAGAATGAATGCTTGAAGTATGGCGAAGAGAGCAATCAGAAAATAGGAAACTGGCCAAATTGCTTCTATGAGACCATATGCCGTGAAGACAGTTGGTTGAGGGGCTCTATAACGAAGTCGCAAGAGGGTGATGCCAAAAATAATTGACACCGCAGCACTAAGAGCGAAGAATCCTAAGCTGAATAGCACCAGAGTTTCGAGAGGCATCATGGCAATGAAATAGGTATTGGCGGCTTCATCAAGAATCAGAAGAACACCTTCTAGAATGGCTACCAGAACTAGGATCGATGACCTATACTGGATTGAAAGCCCGTATACCCCTAGAATCACAAGAACCGCAGCGGTTGTCCTAGCCAAAATCATTATGCTAGATATGACCACAACGAGTTCAGTAAAGGGCATGGGACCAATAGGCCGAACGAAAATCAGAGAGGAAATTGTGCCAAATAGCCCTATGATACTACCAAGCAGTCCAGCAAGAATGAAGAGTCTGGGATTTCGCCCAGTATCAGATAGACTGTCGTCTATAGTCTGGTAATAGCGTTCTTCGCCCATCAATAGACCCTCAACTGAATCTCAATCTCCATGAATAAGATTACAAGAAAAGGAATAAACCTTTGCCGCCAAGGATATGGCGATATGGTTAAAGCGGAAGGAAATCACCTTCGACAATGGTAGCATTGGTCGAGAGAATTCGTCTTTCTATCGGAACAGCAATTCAGATGGGATTAGAATCTGGCAAGATGGACGACTTCTTCTCAACAGCTTTCCTCATGACCTATGCTGAGGGGAAGTGTTCTGCGAATTGCGCCTTTTGCCCACAAGCTAGAGAAAGCAAATCATCGTCAGATCGATTATCCAGAATCGCTTGGCCAGAATACAATTGGAACGAAGTGGCTGGACGGCTCTCAGATGATACTTCCTTCAAACGTGTATGCATCCAGGTTCTGAATACACCTGATGTAGTAGATGAGGTAGAAAAGATAATCGAGCTTCTCAGAACTGAAACATCAATTCCAATCTCAGTTTCCATTCATCCTTTAACAATAGGTCAGATGAAACGAATTCATGACGCGGGCGCTGACAGTATCGGCATCGCATTTGATGCCTGTACAGAGTCACTCTTTGAATCTGTTAAGGGAAACGGCCGAGGATCAACTTACAGATGGCAAAGTCACATCGAAGCCTTATCCAATGCCATTGAGGTGTTTGGTGAAGGAAATGTGGCTACGCATCTAATAATAGGGTTAGGTGAGTCTGAGGCAGAAATTGTAGAGTTCTTGAAGATGATGAAGGCTCGCAATATCCGGGTTGGCCTATTTGCTTTCACTAACATTCGTGGAACCGCCATGGAGAATAGGAAACAACCCGACCTCTCGAAGTACAGACGGGTTCAGGTTACTCATTATCTACTTTCAAATGAAATCATTACCGAAGACCAAATCGGAGTGACGGAAGCTGGTGCTATTCAGCTCGCTCTACCACCGTCACATTTGAAGCAAATCTTATCATCAGGGGCTGCATTTCAGACATCTGGCTGCAAAGACTGCAACCGCCCCTACTATAATGAACGTCCTAGTGGCCCACTTTATAATTATCCGCGACCACTTACACAAGAAGAGGCTATTGAAGCCATTGCAGCGACTGGACTGGTGACCTGAGATGGAAGAAATTCGCTTCCTCGACCTTGATACAAACAATGCACACACGAATATGGCAATTGATGAATCGATTATGTTGGCCTTGAAGGATGGTCTTGTTCCTCCAACTCTTCGTCTATATCGATGGAACCCTTCTGCTGTTTCTATTGGGACCTTTCAAGGGATGACCGAGGAGGTGGATCTGGACTTCTGCAGGAGCCGTGAAATCGATTACATCAGGCGAATCACAGGAGGAGGGGCTGTCTATCATGACTATGAGGGTGAAATCACTTACAGCATTATCTTGCCTAGGGGGCACAAGCTAGCTCCAGACGATATTCTTGAGTCTTACCGCGTTCTTTGTGGGGGAGTGGTCAAGGGCCTCGAACATCTGGGTATTGAAGCTGAATTCAAACCCATAAACGACGTAATTGCAGGAGGAAAGAAGGTTTCAGGAAACGCCCAAACAAGAAGGCATTCATGTGTACTCCAACATGGTACCACCTTGCTTGATCTTGATGTTGAAACAATGTTCTCAGTCTTGAAGGTGCCTCAAGAGAAGATTTCTGACAAGATGATTGCAGACGTGAAGGAACGTGTGACCTCCGTCAGAGACCTCTTAGAACGGGAAGTCAAATTTGACGAGCTTAGAGAGGCACTGGCAGTTGGTTTCGCTGAAGCATTAGATGTCAGACTTGTGCCAGGGAGCATGACGGTGTCTGAGATTGAATCTGCAGAACGAATTGCATCTGAGAGATATAGTCGAGATGAGTGGAACCTCAAGAGGTGATCATGATGAGCTACTACAGTCACAAAGTTCCTGGGGGGAAGCTCATCAAAGTCAGAATTGAGTCAAAGGATGATTTCATTCAAGCAATCACTCTCCTCGGAGATTTCTTCTTACATCCCGAGGACATATTGGAGGAATTGGAGGAGTCTCTTTTGGGTGTTCAGCTTACTGAGGATTCCATTGTTGAAAAGCTCCAGACAGTTTTGAAAAACAACAAAGCAATACTAATCGGTGCAAATGCAACCGACTTCGCTCAAGCTATTATATCAGCATGGAGAGCGTCAGACCGTAACTCATAACAATCGGCAACGCGCCAGAAAGTTAGTGACTTGCATTGAAGCTAGCTAGATTTGTAGAAGGATCAAGAGTCGTCGTCGGACTTGTGATTGATGACCATGTCGACGTATATGAGGCTCTGGGATCTGACCCATTCGGTGACTACATTGAGCAATTTCAACCAGATGAAATTGAACTGAGTGATTTTATAAAAGCGCAAATAGAAGGGCAGGAGTCGTTGTCCTATGATTTGTCATGGGTGGAGCCCCGATTCATTATGCCTATGGTCCCTTCTGAAGTATGGGCCGCAGGAGTGACGTACAAGCGTAGTGTGGAGGCTCGTGAGGATGAAACCGGTGTAAAGGGAATATACGACATGGTTTACGAATCCGAGCGTCCAGAGATTCTAATCAAGGGACTTGGTTACAGAACTGTAGGTCCAAATGATATCATATGTATTAGGAGCGATGCCACTTGGAACGTTCCTGAACCAGAATTTACTCTTGTCTACGGAGAGAAGAATGTTGTAGCATATATGATTGGAAATGATGTCAGCTCTAGAGATATAGAAGGGGAGAATCCCCTATATCTACCCCAGGCCAAAGTGTGGCGTAACTCTTGTGCAATTGGTCCATATCTCGTCACAGCTGATGAAGTGAAAGATCCGCGAAACGTAGGCATATCCTTGGTCATCCATCGCGATGGTGAGGTAGTATTCTCAGGTGAAACAAGCACCGCAAACATGAAGCGCAAGTTCGAAGAGCTGACAACGCATCTCTTCAGAGACAATCCAGTCCCCAGAGGTGCTATTATGTTGACTGGCGTAGGAGTCGTTCCTCCTGACGACTTCTCGCTCAAACATGGTGACCTAGTAGAAATCACCATGGAAGGACTAGGAACCATGCGTAACTACGTGCAGCAGCTCTAATGCATCTTCCATTCCTGCAAAGAGTGAAATACTCAAACACATTGCACAGCATGATAGCAATGTCTGTGTATGATGATGACAAGAAGATAAAGAAGATTGACGATGACATTGACAAGTTCAAGGATGAGCTTCGTCTAGCAGAATCGCAGCTACAAGGATTAGACTCTCGCCTCGATGCGGACATTGAACGGTTCCGCAGTATCGTTAAGGCACGACGAGATGAGTACAAGGCAGCTGAGGACGCTTGGAGGTCTGCAGACAAGGATTACGAGTTTGCCAAGAAGCAAAAAGACAAGCAGGTTTCAGACCTTAGGAAGCGTGTTGACCGGCTGAGAAAGCGAATCAAGGATGCAGCCAAGACTCGAGATAAGAGAATTCGCGAGATAGAGAAGGAGCGGCAAAAGCAACGATAAGGGTGAAGAAAGAAAAGGCTAAAGAGAAGGAACGACTGAAGAACGAGCTTAGTAATGAAATGAGCCGCTAAGGGATTATGTTGGAGGATTCTCTATGAATGCATACTTCATGATAGTGCTGCTGTCTTTCATTTTGTTTTTTGTAGTGTGGGGTCTCGGTTGGCTGCTTGAAACTCTCTCTAGCTATGTTCTGAGCACGACCCGAAATCCAGGTTCAAGAGCATGGTACATGCTTGTTGGCCCTGGAGTTGCGCTACACGAGTCGTCTCATGCGCTAGGATGTGTCTTCACTAGGACTAAGGTGGTTGAGTTCAAGCCAATCAATGTGACAGTTCAGGATGATCGAATCATCCTGGGATATGTGCGCTATGTGAATCCAACAAGTTCACTCAAGAGAGCTGTCATAAACCTAGCACCTGTTGCAGTATCTCTTGTGCTTCTCACGTTCTTCGCTCTTGCTGCGACCTACTTGGTTCCAGGTTCGCATCTTGGAGGAGAGGCTATTGATCTGTGGCAGACTCTTATTGCTATCAAGAGCGATCCTATAGCACTCAGCAATTGGATGCTTCCAGCGGAGCAGATTGGAGGATTTGTCTACGATTTCCTCTATGCATTCTCAGGGCTTACAGTCATCAATCCGCTTTTTTGGCTAGTGTCATTTCTAGCAATGACAATAATGTTCAGCAACGCACCCTCTGATGTTGATATCAGGAATGCCAAGACAGGTCTGATATTCATTGTAGTCTTCAATCTAATTTGGTTGGGTGTGGCATATGCTTTGCCTGCTGCTGGTTTTGCACTTTATGGCGTATATGAGCTTCTTGCTGTGATGTTTGCTCTTGCTATCGCGTTTGCAGCTCTCGGGTATGGATTCTTCATTCTAGTTGCTGGCCTTGCAAGGATAAAGACGCCTCTCCAGCTGATACCATTGCTTGGCTGCCTTGGATCTGGTATTGCACTCTCCTATCTTGCGATAGGAACCGCTGCATTTCAGACAGTTGTGGCAATCGGAGTCCTCGTCGTTCTAATGCTTATCCTCCTTATGGTGAAGAGTACAAGGGCAGAAGGGTAGTCAGTTGCACCAAACTTGGACAGGTGGTTATATAGTTCAAATTGGACAGTATGATATAGAGTTGATCAATGGCAAGAACCACGTCAATGAACTAACTCTACAGTCGCCGCGAGTTGCACGGAGACAGAAAACGCCTGTTGGAGAGGTCGTTAGACATCAAAAGGTCCTGCACCTATGATGCAGTCCCGATGAATCAGGAACCGAACATCGATCATGGAATGTTATGTCCAAGTCTGTATAAGTTTCGGGCAACGGTAATACCTACTTCCATATTTCAAGGGGCCCTCCTATACTTGGGTATAGAGTATGACAAAGATACAGATTGTCAGGAGACCTTCTTTGATCAGTCCCCGGCACCTCCTAAGATACGTATTCACAACAGAGATGCAGGTTGAGCAAGCAGCAAAGATTCTCAATGAGATTGTGCAAAGCGATGGTGTAGTGATTGATTCAGACTGGCGACGCTTCGTTCTCTCTAGTCGAGGTCTCTATGTCAAAGTTATGAGGAAACTTAGAGACACAGGACTTGTTGAAAAACGAATGGGCGAGTTTAGGCTGGCAAATGATTTCTCCAGCTCACTTGGAAAGATGGCGGACTTTTGGACTCAGATTGTTGGCTCTTTTCAAGGTGGGGACCGGGCTATCGCATTCTAAGACTTATCTACCTCAACCTCGCCTTCCTTGGTCTTCATTTCACGTAGAGTGGAGACCGCCTTGTCTCCCTTCTTCTTCAAGACACCAAGCTTGTCATATTGACGAATCCATTTTGTCACGAGACCCACTGGCTGTGCAAGTGTCTTAGCCAGATCAGCAATAGCTATTGACCCGACTTCATCAACGAGAATAAGCACTTTGGTATTAGACTCCATGCTCAAGACCTGGATGTACCTCTTTACCCTTTCATCAGAGATATCTCTCTCTTCCAGGGCTATGTCCCGTTCCTTTTCCATGAGTCGTGTAGATTTCTCATAGGCTTCCTTTTGCATCTCAACTAGTGGAATCTTATCTTGAGTTGTCTTCAATTCCCCTTCTAAATCGTAAATCTGCTGTTCCATATCCTTGATGCCCTTAATTTTGTCTTGGACTGCAGTGAGTTCATCTAGTCTGGACTGACTTTCAGCATCTGCAGCTTCTTTCTCTTTTGTCAAGCTCTCTGCCTGCCTCTCCAATTCCACAATCTGCGCTTGACTCTTATCTGCTTCTGCACGCTTCTCCTCAAGTGCCTTCTCGACAAGAGCTATTTTCGCCTCTATTGCTTCGTACTCAGCATCAGACTTAGTACTAGCTGTTTTAGCTGCTTCTGCTTCAGATTTGTAGACATCAAGCTGGCTCTCAGATTCCTTGTACTTCAAACGAAGGTCATTCGCCTCTGCTCTGACATTGTCAAGTTCCTCAGTACGTGCTTTGATTGAGGCGTCCTTCTTTGCAATATCTTGCTTCAGGGCTTCTACCTTATCGTCATATTCCTTGAGTTTTCGAACCATCTCCTCAGTAGCAGCATCAGTTGTCATTGATTTGTCCACGACAGATTGAAGGGCCTTGATATCAAGTTCGAGCTTGGCTATCGCTGAATCTTTTTCAGATAGACCAGTCTGCAAGGACATTCCATCTTCTTCCAGAGTTGACATGAATGATCTAACAATATCCTGTTGCTCTACTATTGTGGTTCTAAGGTCGAGTTCCGATTCTCGCACTCTTTGAGCGAATTCCTTGAATCGCTCTTGTGTTTGCTCCACGATTTTATCAACCAGATCTCTTTCAAGTGCAGCAAACTCATTGTCAACAATATCTACGAAGGTAGCTTCGATGAAGCTCTTGAAGAACTTCATTCTAAGCCGCTCAACCATCTCTTCTGAAATTCGTGACTTGAGCTCGACAACCTTTCCTCTGAAGGTCAGTAGCTGGGCTGCAAATACTCCCACTACACCTCTCTGCAATGATGAGATATCGGAACGAAGATTCTCCAGTTTTCGAAGAAGTGCATCAAATCCTGCTACAGCTTCACCAGCATCAAGGGGACTTTCTCGTCCTTCTGGGATTTCCATACCCTCAACAAACTCCAACGCCACCGCTGCAGCTGATAGCAGATCATCGCTGGAATCAACGGGCATCATGACTGGATCAGATTCATCTAGACCTTGTGCCATTCCCTGTATGTGAACTTCATCTAGTGATGCTTCTTTGAGCGATTCTTGGAGTTTCGCCTTTTCTTCGTCGGTTAACTTCTCATCAGGAGCCATGTCTATCCCTCAGTGGCCGAGCAAATGATAAGAGCAATACGTTAGGTATAAGGTTTGTGAGAATGTCCCCCTAGACCTTATACTTAATCTCTAAGGCCCTATGCCGGCTTTCATGCTGGCCGAGTAAAGCTGGATGGAGCGGTTATAATCTATTTTGCTTGTGGAATGAAAGCGCTTATGAGAGTCCTTTGAATCACCATGCATCGATGACAGCAAACTCTTCTCTCCTCAGAGGAAAGACGGTAGCAGTGCTAGGTTTCAATGCCAGACCGATTGCTTGTTCAGCTAAAAGAGCAGGGGCACGCGTCATTGTTTCTGATTATTGGGGTGATGAAGATCTCGATGCATGCTCATCAAAGTGGACGGCAATTTTGACACCGATTCCTGGGAAGCGACAAAGGGCGCCCTTAGAGAAACGAGTTCATGTTGGTTTGGTTGAAAACCTAATAGAAACCATAGAGCAGGAGGATATAGACCATCTGTTTGTGGGGAGTGGGTTCGATGATAATACTCATTCACTAGCGAAATTGGAGAAGAGGACTGCAATCACTGGTAACTCGACAGTCCAGATGCAAAAAGCTCGAGATCGATTGACTATTGAAAAGCTGGTTGAAAGTCAGGGTCTACATATTCCCACAAGCTTGATCGCAAGAACACTCGATGAGGCATATGCAAACTGCGATGAACTTGGCTACCCCTGTGTTATACGCCCTCCCTTATCTGGTGGTGGAAGTGGAATCTCTCTTGTTAGTGACCCGAGTCAGGTGGAAGCAGCCTGCTGGCGATTACAGGCTGAAATAGAATCCCCCGAGGTGATTGTCCAGCAATACATTGCAGGCTCTGATGGATCTTCCTGTGTGCTTTCAACAGGTACCGAGTCTGTAGTTCTATCCGTTCAAGGCCAGCTTATTGGCATGCCATCAGCAGGGAGGAATTGTGACTTCGTCTATTCTGGTAATTATACACCTATGCATTTGTCTAATTCTGTGAAACAACTGATTGTGGATAGTAGCGAATTGATATGCACAACTCTCGAACTTCAAGGTACAAATGGGATTGATTTTGTTGTCGACAAGCAGGAGAGAGTGTGGTTTCTAGAGATTAATCCTAGATTTCAAGGGACGTTGGAAATGCTTGAGCGAGGTGGAGGCATATCGGTAACTGAATTACACACTGCTGTGTGCAATGGAATTCTTCCTACAGACATTCCTCCATTCTCACCTTCGATAAAGCTTGTAGTCTTTTCTAGACGAAATGGAAAGGTTCCTGATTTGAGTAAATATGAAAACACAGTGGACCGTACACCAAAGGGTGTTGTTGTGAATAGAGGTGATCCTGTGTGTACTGTGATAAAGACCTCTGCAACACTCTCAGACTGCTATGATAGTGCCCTGTCTGTTTCAAACGCTATACAACTTGCTATCAAATGAATCTAATGCATTAGACTGGCAGAAGGAGATTCAGCAAATGTATATCTGGACCCATGCATATTGAATAGGTTGTAGAGGAGCCAGAAGGTGTGACCCATGAGGGTTTGCCCAAAATGCAACAAATCAAATCTGCCCACTAGAAAGTATTGTATCCGCTGCGCTGCGTCACTAATTGTCCCGCCTAAGAAGAGGGCTGCCGTAGATGAAGCACCAAAGCCTGAAGTTCCCGAGATTGGTCGTGTAACCACCGCAGCGTCTATGGCTCGCCAAGCTGCTGAGTCAGCTGCACCACCTCCGACTACCGACGATCAATGGGTGAAACCGAGTGAGGTCTCTCGTGATCGAGTACGCACAGCATCAGGAGGAGCGCGGAAGACAGAACTGGAGAAAGCTCAAGAGGCTTTTGCTAGAGCAGAGGATGTCGGAATTGACGAGGATGGTACAGGGATTATAGAGACCCGTATGTTGCGTGCCAGCGAGGTCAGAGAACTGCTGGAAAGCGCTTCCACTCATGCTACTCCCGAAGTTCCAGCACCTATGATGATGGAGGGTTCAGAGCCCTTAACTCCCGAAGAAATGGAACTCATGCAACCGACAATGCCTCAGCCTCAAGCATTAGAAGAACAGATTCTAGGTACAAAATCGGCTTTTGTTGCACCAGATGAAGAAGTGACTCCTCAACCGGAAAAGCAACTGGACACAGACGTTTCCGCCGGATTCAGTTCAGCAAGATATGAAGAAGCAGATGAAGAACCCGGGATAAGGATGCCTGACACTTTGCCCACAGTGACTGCGGAAACTCTGGCACCTCAGCCCACTCCAACGGCAACTCCTCAGCCCATTCCAACAACAGTGCCTCAGCCTTCCACTTCCGAAGAAACGATAACTCCAGTATCGACAGTAAAGGATGAACTAGATCATGTCACTATTTGTCACAATTGCGGAGAAGCGACCAATATCGACCAGTTTGAGTATCCGGTTGAGGTCTATAGCGCAATGGGTGCAGCCCGCCTCAAACAGGCTCGATTCTTGGTTGTGCAGGGAAAATCAGACCGTGCCAATGAGAGTCTTCGGATTGCAAGGAGTCTATACAAGAAAGCTGGTGATGAAACCGGACTCAATGAAACCAAGAGGCTTATCGATTCTCTTGCACGAGGCGGCTAAGCTTCCAGCCAGATTTTCATGAACTTGTCACGTTCATCACGGAATTTCTCCGGGTCCTTGCACATCATTAGGAACTTGCCTGAGTACCCATTTTCCTTTAACTCTCTGAAGATTGGTTCGAATTCTATTTCTCCCTCTCCGATGGGGAGATGCTCGTCGTATTCTCTTGCAATGACCAATAGCTCTTCATGAGCAACTTCCCTCTCGCGTCTGAGGTCTCTGACCTTGCTTACCATTTGTGCTCCATGATTGTCATGCACATTTACGACGGCAATGTGATCGTAGAATGATTGAATCACATCCAACGCTCTGTTCCTTGTGGCCATAATTTGTCCGTGCCCAATGTCAAGCGCTATTTTCATGTCAGGGCATCGCTCAAACAAAAGAGTCAGCTCTGTGTAGTATAAGCCAAGTGTTTCTACCGCGAGCTGAATGCCGCTCTCTTTTGCGGTATCGCACAAAAGTGGTACCCACTCAAGAAATGAATCAATCTCATCATCACTGTAGAATAGCGTTGAGAGTGCGGTATGCGTGGTGACTAATTCAGCACCGACCTCTGCACCTACGTCGATATATGGCACGATCTCTCTGGGAAAGTCCATTGGCCTCCAGCAGGGGTCACTGGGCAGATGCAGAGTTGGTGTGATGCTGGAATCCTCTAGAATCCTTCTGACTTCCCGGAAATCCAGGCTGTAGTTTAAGTCCATTCGTAGATCAATAAATTCTGGGTTGAAAGAAATACCCCTCTTCACCTGATCTATGTGTCTTGCGAATGTTCCTATCTCCATGGAAGACCACACAAACGGTTCAAATTGGCTGGCTTTTGTTAGTTTTGGTCCGACGTTGCGGAAGCTCTCTCTCGAACCAAATCAGGCATATTTATTGCTTGGAAAAGCATAACCCCATCGAGCTGCGTAAGCATTATATGACTCAAATGAAGTCGTTTCGTAAATAGGCCTAATCGTGGAGCGTATCAGACCTGCCGGATAGTATCTCATACCTGTTCAAATTGGTCTTCCTTGGTGAGGGGGCAGTTGGCAAAACAAGTCTCGTTGGTAGGTATGTGTATGATTCATTCGAAGGTGACTATCTAGCGACCATTGGCACGGACATACATGTTAAGACCGTTCAGTTAGAAGATACGATGGTTAAGCTCGTCGTGTGGGACATTGCAGGCCAAGATGACTTCGCCCAGCTGCGAAAGGCTTACTACCAGAATGCCAGTGGTGCATTCTTCGTCTTTGACTGCACGCGACCGGATACTATTGCGAGAATCGAAGAATGGGTCGAGGCACTCTACGGTGTGACCAAGCAAATCCCGCTGGTACTCGTCGAGAACAAGATTGACTTGAAGAGTAAGATTGAATCCGGGCAGATAGAGAAGCTTGTCAAGAAGCACGGTTTCACGCATGTCCAAACAAGTGCAAAAGAGGACACAAATGTCGAAGAGGCATTCAAACAGATGACTCGAGAAATCCTCGAGAAGACTAGAGGAAAAGGTACCGCTACAATGTGACACCAGAGGTAAGCGGAAGGTTAACATGTGAAATATACAATATGGCGAGGGGAGTGCCGCCATGAGTGAACCCGACTTTGTCTACAAAATCGTCTTTCTAGGGGAGTCTGGAGTTGGTAAGACTTCACTAGTGCAGAGATTCGTATACGACAGTCTGAGTCCCGAGATGGCGCAGACCATTGGCGCCGTTTTACATGTGAAGACAATCGAACTCGAAGATACGAACTACAAGCTGATAATTTGGGACCTTGGTGGTCAAGAATCTTTCAGGCAATTGCGTCAGCAGTTTTGCACTAACGCGAGTGGTGCATTCTTTGTTTTTGATCGTGGGCGTCCAGAAACACTTGGCACCATCGATACGTGGCTACAATCACTTTATGCCTCTGCTGGGAATGTTCCCACTGCGGTCATAGAGAACAAGATAGACCTTGACCCAGTCTTTGACCAGAAAGCTGTCCAAGCTGAGATCGACAAACGCAGTCTGAAACTGATGCAGACAAGTGCCACTGAAAGCCTGAACGTGGATAAGACCTTCCAGGATCTTGTACGGACCATCCGTGCTCGTAAGTCCTAGTGTGGAGCATCTGCCGAGCTCCCTTTGTAGGCCAGGCCCAGTTTCTTCTTTTCCCCAGTGACCATGTATACAGCCCTCTCAGCTATGGCAAAAGCTTGGTCTGCCGCACGCTCACAATATCTTCCAACAATGACATAAAACATCGCCATGGTCGTGATGTCTTTTCTTTTTCTCAGGTATTCGATAATTTCCTCAAACATCTCTGAGGTTTCCCGATCGCTGTCAGCTTCCATCTTTTCAAGATCATCGAGGTGTGAGAGGTCATTGTCCAGAACTCCTTTCATTGCTATTTCAAGCGTCTTTTTCGCCAACTTAGCTACATAGGGCAAGGACTGCAGTTCCTTGAAATGCTCCAAGTCTTTACATAGCTTGACGATATGTGCTATCTTGTAGGCGTATCTGCCGACACGGTGAAGATGATGTGCAACCTGCAGATAGGTCGCGAGTCTTCGGAGGTCAGATGCAACTGGCTGTCTTCTTGCAATGGTCTCGAATACCTTGGCTTCGACCTTCATGGACAACTCCTCTATCTGCTGGGAATTCCTTTTGACCTCTGCTGCCACTTCCTGATCCAGAAGCTCGAATGCCTTCATAGCTTTCATGAAAGCTCCAGATGAGAGTGCATGGAGTTCCTTCAATCGATTGCCAATTTCTTCAATGTGAATCTCTAACTGTGTTCGCATAGCGCTCACCTATCCTATTCTCCCTGTGATAAATGCCTCCGTTCGGTCATCTGAGGGTGCTTCTGCAATTCTCTTTGTCTTGTCAAACTCCACTAGCTCTCCAAGATATAGAAAAGCTGCTTGGTCTGAAACTCTAAACGCCTGCTGAACGTTGTGAGTGACCATTATGATGGTGTATTCCTTTTTCAGCTCAGTGATGAGCTCTTCTATCTTCCCGGCGCTTATTGGATCAAGTGAAGAAACAGGCTCATCCATGAGAAGCACTGGAGGATCCACTGCAAGAGCTCTAGCAATGCAGAGCCTTTGCTGTTGACCCCCAGAGAGATTGGGAGCTGGATCCTCGAGGCTATCTTTGACTTCATCCCACAGGGCTGCTTTCTTCAAGGACTGCTCTGCCAAGTTGTCAAGCTCATCTATGTCCTTCATACCGTGAAGTTTGGGTCCATATGTGATATTATCGCGGACACTCATAGGGAACGGGTTGGGCCGTTGAAAGACCATCCCTACACGTCTTCTTAGGTCATAAACATCGGAATCGGGTGCGTAGATGTTCTCACCTTCAAGCAAGACCTCACCGCTCATCCTGAAACTCCCAATAGTGTCATTCAATCGATTGAGACTTCTGAGCAACGTCGACTTACCACACCCTGAAGGACCCATTACTGCGGTCACGGAGTTGTCTTCAAAGTAGCAGCTGATTTCCTTCAGAATCTTCTTCTTACCAAACCATGTTGACAGGTCTCTGACTTCTATCTTGTAATCATAGGACATTGGTCTAGACCACCCTCCGTGTCAGTTTTCGAAGTATGATGTTAGCTATGATGTCGACCGCTAAGACCATGAGTAGAAGGACCAAAGCCGCACCATGCGCTTTGGCTTGCAGATACTCTCTGGGATCAGTAATGTAGGACCAGACAGTGTATGGAAGAGATGCCACCCATGATCCTCCACCGGTAACGCTTGTTGGGACACCAAGAGTGTTTCCAGCAGTGAAAATCAGAGGAGCTGTTTCTCCCATTACTCTGCCAACAGCTAAGAGAATCCCGGTGATTATTCCTGGAATTGCGGCTCGGATCGTGATGTTCCATGTCGTGGTCCATTTGGTTGCTCCAAGTGCGAGTGAAGCTTCTCTCAATGCCATGGGAACTTGCTTGAGTGCTTCTTGTGTCGTTCGAAGGACAGTTGGAATCATCATGAAGGCAAGAGTGAATCCTCCTGCTATCAGTCCCATGCCTATGTGAAGAAAGTCGACAAAGAAGGCAAATCCAAAAGCACCGAAAACAATCGAAGGAATTCCCGCCATTACGTCTGCTGCGAATTCAATAGCACTAGTCACCGTCCCGGGTTTTGCATACTCTGTGATATATACAGCACCACACACACTGAGGGGAATGCCAATCATGCAAGCAACTACCATAAGCAGGATTGTGCCAACAATAGCATTTCTGATACCCCCCTCTAATCCTGGTCCAGGAAATGTTCCAAAGAACTCCAAGCCCTGACCGGGGCCAGATCCAAATACTTCTGGTATCCCTACTGACAGAACTTGTACTAGGACCATGAAGAAGGGAGCCACGATTACCAAGATGCATATTGCAAGGAGTATCTTGAACAGGAAATCTGACAACGTTCTCTTGGTTCGTGCCTGCATTTTGAGGTAGCGGATTATAAGGGCAAGCCTTCCATCTTCTGGAGGTGGAATCTCCTCTTTGAATACCTGGTCCTGCTCTAACTGTCGCGTTTGGCTACTCATGAGACCATCTCACCTCAACCCCCGTGTTTTCATTCCCCAACGGATGAATAGCTTCGCCATAATTGTGAATGAAATGGACATAAGGAGCAGTACGAGTGCCACAGCAAAAAGCGCAGACCGCCAGAGTGGGAAGACAAATGCGTACCCTAGTTGATTTGTTATGATTGACGTCATGACGTAAGTGGGATCGAAAAGTGAGAATGGTATTTGCAGAGCGTTGCCAGTAACCATCAGGACCGCCATTGTTTCGCCTACCGCTCTTCCTAATGATAGGACTACAGCAGCACCAATCCCTGGCATTGCTGCCCCCATGACGACTTTCCTAGCGGTCTCCGTACTGGTTGCGCCAAGGGCCAGTGAGGCCTCTCTGAGTGTCCTAGGAACCGATTGAAGTGCATCGTCTGAAACAGTCACTATGGTTGGAAGGAGCATGATTGCGAGAATAATGCCGCCTGCGAGAAGACTGAGTCCATTAGACTCGACTCCAAATGCCGGTGCAAGGACTGAACCAATCCACGGTGTTACTACAAGATACGCCCATAGTCCATAGACGATAGATGGAATTGCAGCCATCATCTCGATGACCATCCTAATTGGCCCTCTAAGTCTGTGAGGACAGAATTCACTGAGAAAAAGGGCGCCAGCCATCCCCAATGGAACTGCTATTCCAATAGCTAATATGGTGCACATGAAGGAACCAGCGATGAAGATGGCGATACCGTACAAGTCCCGATTTGGATTCCATGTGGGATTGACTATGATTCCCATTCCTCCCTCAGGACTCGCAAATATGAGTGCGGATTCATACCAAAGGAAAGTCAGAATGAGCACTATGACGGCGGAACTAGCGAGTGCTGGAATGAGCAAGCCAAAGCGACCAAGGAGGTCTATGCGCGCTGACCCCTTAGCTGACCTGAGCTCTCGGATGAATTGTGAGAGGTCCTCTTTGATTTGCTGACTCATCGTCAATCCTCCTCTCAAGAGTCTGTTGGCTCCAACAAGCTGACCAAGTTGAGTGAATAGATAATTGCAGAGGTTCCATTAATGGGAACATAGCCCACATCAGAGATGAAAGTCTGTCCTCGAGTGAGAACCCAATTCAGGTAGACTAATGCATACCATGCGACGTTTCCTTCATGAACGAGATAGTAGAGAAGCCTTGCTATTGGATAAGAGCCCTCGAGATCGGAGTTCATTAGATTGGCTCCAGGATCCGACAAAACTGAAGGAAGAGCTTTCAAGGCATTCCCGAGTGAGGGTTTGATATATTCATCGATTGAAGGATTATACAAATCCGCAGAAATCAATCCCGACATGAATGCCAGTCCAACATAGCCAATTCCCTGTGCATCATTAAGAACTCCTGCTGCAACTCCGGGGTTGCCATCAACCGAACTTATCTCAGGAGCCCAGGACAGAGTTTCACTATGTCCCAACGCCCACGTATAGTTCGCGTGAGGATTCGCAGTTTCATCCGAAGTTTCTAGCCATCGTGCAAAAGTGGCTGTCGTTCCGCTCGCATCTGATCTAACATATACATTGATGGAACCACTCTGTGCGATGGCCACACCAAAAGTGGATTCCAGCTCCTCCCAAGTTGAGATGTTCCTCTGAAAAATAGCTACGGCCATATCACAATCAAGATTCAATGTTGAACCGTTGACATCAGGATTAGCCACAATACCTAATGCATCAGCAGAGACTGGAATTACCTTGACTGCGGGATTAGCAAGTACATAGTCATTATCGGGGAATGAACTTGTGGCTCCGATATCAATAAGCTGTTGGGCAACCTGTGACTGACCGAGACCCGAACCTCCTGTGCTTGGATTCACAACAAATGCGGGGTAATCAAATTGAAAGCGTGTGGCCCATTCTTGAGAAAGAGTGAATACAGTTGTTGAACCGGCTGTAGTTATTGTGTAAGGCCCTCCACCATATTCACTGGGTGGAGTCAGGATGACAACGAATCCGAGAGTAATAAGCATCCCAAGAATAAACACCATGAGTTGTCTTTTGATGCTGGCCATTCTTTTGCATCTCCTTCGCTATTTGCCTACCCGCTAAACCCATAGTTAAGCAATGTGCATTTGCACATCAGTGCTTCTGTAGTGGGAATCAAATATGGATATTCGAAAGCGATTTGATGATTTCGAATCTTTATATACGGGTTACCTACGTTGTGCCTATGCAAGTGGTGGAGATTACCTTCAACATTGTTGGTGGCCTTGCACTCTTTATGTTCGCTATTACTATGTTGAGAGAAACCTTGGGGAAGATGTCTGGCGCCAGGGTTGTTAGGATTCTGGAGAGAGTGAGTAGCAATCCGATAAAGGGCATGGCTGCGGGCACCGCCACCACTTTCATGACTCAGAGCTCGAGCATCACAGTATTGACTCTGATTGGTTTTGTAAATGCTGGGATGATGACCTTCAGGCAATCGGTCAATGTCATGCTTGGTTCAGAGATTGGCACAACAGTTACAGCGCAACTTGTTTCATTTGATATCGGCGTCGCATTCTGGCCTCTTGTAGCCATTGGTTTTTTCATGGGCTTCTTCTCAAAGAATGAGAGAATCAAGCTCCTTGGAAGGGTAATCTTCAGTCTAGGCTTGCTGTTTCTAGCCATGGATTTCATGAAAAAGGGAGCAGCTCCACTTACAACTGATTACCCCTTCTTCAGAGACCTCATTAATGACTACGGGGCAATTCCAATATTCGGCATCCTGATTGGTGCGTTCATAGCTGGCGTCACTCAGAGCAGTTCGGCAACAACAAGCCTGGTGATCGCCATGGGTGCTGCGGGTGTCATAGATCTGGGGCCAGGAATCGCACTTGTTATGGGTGCCAACATCGGTACTTGCTTTCTTGAGCTATTCGCTGCTATTGGTGCCACTACTCCAGCAAAGAGGACCGCTATTGCTCAGACACTCATCAACATCATTGGTGTAACAATATTCCTCCCGTTTCTTGCGCCCTTCACAGCTTTGTCACAGACTACTGCCGTTGAGCTACCTAGGCAGTTGGCTAATGCTCACACGATTTTCAACTTGATTGTAAGTTTCATGTTTGTACCACTTGTGGGTCCCCTCGTTAGGCTATGTGAGCGCCTCATTCCCGACAAGGAGGGCGAGGTGATTGGTCGCTACCATTTTGACGAACAGATGCTAAATCTGCCGCAGGCTGCCCTTATCGAGGCTGAGAGAGAGATTGTACGCACCGCAGAGATTACTATGCAGATGATACAAAGCAGTAGAATTTCACTGCTTGAGCACGAGAAGAAAGAGGGAGAAAAAGTCATACAGCTAGAGGATGAAGTCGATGACCGATGTAGAACTACAGAGGAGTTCATTGACAAGATACGCGAAGAAGAGCTTGGAGAGTTTGACATCATTTGGCGAATGAAACTGCTTGCAGTCTTGACTGATGTAGAACGTGTTGGAGACCTCTCTCAGAACATAGCTGAGTTTGCTCTGCACCGCATGAAGAATGGTGTCTTCTTTTCCGAAGCGGCAGTTAATGATCTTCTAAAGATGTTTGAGATGGTTGAGGAGACGTATTCCACATCTATTGAAGCTTTGAGAACACGAAACAAGGAGTTAGCCCGAGTAGCAGTGGAACTAGAAGATGAAGTCGATGTGTTTGAACGCAAGATAAGAGAATCTCATGAGCAGCGGCTTCGAGATGGAATCTGCCTAGCTGAAGCAGATACGGTCTTTGTGGAAACTCTCAGGAACCTTGAGAGAATCAGTGATCATGCAGACAATATAGCTTTAGATGTGATAATGGAACACTGAGCGTTCCGAAGCGATTCTGCGTATGTTGGATTTCCAAAATACTCATGTCCATTTCTATACATTTATTATGAATATTGATTCATATTACTTGAGGATGACTTCACGTCATCCAAACTCATGTAAGAGATGAAAACCTTGAGTAACTCAACTTTCACTGCACACCTCACAGCTACTGATGTAGCTAAGATCCATACCATAACTCTTGGCGGCTATCAAACAGCTGCCGTTTGCCCTCCCCCTATGGCAAAGGAGAATCCGGGGACAACTAGTCCTCATCAATTATTCCTTGCATCGGTTGCCGCATGTGTCAATCTTGTTTTTGAGATAGCTCTCGAAAAAGCGAGAATCTCTCTTATCGACCTCCATTCAGATATATCTGGAGATTATGAGACCGATGAGAAATCTGGACAGAGCCGATTCACAACGATTCAAATCGACACAAAGGTGACTGTACCAAAAGGGGTCAATGATAGAAAGCTTGAGAGACTATTTGATGTTGCTCACGATAACTGCCCGATTGGAAATTGCTTGATAGGGTCATGTGTCAAACTTGTTACAAATCTAACAATCGCTCATCGATGAGTTGCAGCTTCTGATTTTGGAATTCATATTGATACTTTGAGTGGAGCTGGGCAGAGCTCCACTGCCGATTATTTTTCATTAGCAAGAGTTTATGATGACATCCTGCAGAGCTTGCATAGTTATCCCAAGCGGGAGACTGACGCATGGCCGGAAAGAAGCTCAATGATTTAGATGGGAAGGAATGGGTCAAGAGCACTAAATCCTGGTTCGTGGTCAATCCACGTGCAAGAACCAAAAACCAAATGACGCATCCCGCAAAGTTTCCTGAGGAGCTAGTCACTCGTTTTGTGGAGTATTTCACCAAAGCAGGCGGGTGGGTCATTGACCCTTTTGCTGGCGTAGCTAGTACTATAGTGGCATGCAAGACATTGAATCGCAGCTCGGTTGGAGTTGAGCTCAATCCTGAGTTTATCGACATAGGGCAAACAGAATTGAATGAAGCAACTGGATCAGGTTCTCACCACATCTTAGCGGGTGACTCATTAGATATCGCCGCTGTCTTGGAAACGCAGTTTGGAGAGGATGTTCCCAAGTTTGATTACTTGATCACTTCGCCACCATACTATAACATGCTCAGGAAATCCAGAGGTGGAAATGAAACCGTTCACAAAGAGAGAGGAGAGAAAGGTCTCAAGCAGTACTATAGCGGGTCATCATCAGACCTGGGAAACATAGAGTACTATGAAGAATATCTAGAGTGTGTTGGTCTAGTTCTCGATGCAGTCTTCCCTTACATGACTAATGGTGCTTATCTGACAATAGTAGTTCAAAACATGAGAGATGAAGGAAACATCTTTCGACCTATCGCCTGGGACTTAGCGAGTCGCTTCTCTGAGACCTATGAATTGCGTCAGGAACAGGTCTGGTGTCAGGACAACAAAAGATTAGGGTGCTGGGGTTTTCCTTCGACCTATGTTTCGAATGTACACCATCATTACTGCTTGATTCTCCAGAAACAGGTCAAGAGCGACGACTGACGACTACCGAACAGGGAAGAATACCAGTTCTTGCAATAGGGTTCGAGAGCTAATGGTGCCAATCTGAGTCTTACCAATGAAAGTCGAATTCATCGCTAGCAAACATCTCAATCGTTTCATAGGCAGAGCAAGCTTCAATCAGACCTTGCTCAGAATCATATGGAGAGGTGGCAGTAGCAACAGCCATCACTCCAATGGTATACTCACTTGGGAGGGCTGATTCGAGTGAGTTCATGTCTTCTCCTTCTGGAGCCCATTCAAGATTTATGAAGACGTATAATTTGCCGCCTGCAGGAAGCCATGGAACAGAGAGTTTGTTGTCCCCGAAAGTAGTCTCCATTTCATCCATGAAGTTGTACATCCTTGGCCAACCATCTGAACTGCACCAGTCTAGGAATAGAAATACAGGTCTGGGCCAGCGTCCTGATTCCTTAAACCAGACGAAAAGCTGTCTTATTCTGAAGTCCTCCGGTATATCAAGGTCCATTTCCAGTTCACATATTTCTATGGGCAAGTTGTTCTCCAACAGAAAATTGAACCTGATCCTGTCTGAGAAGAATCGAGATTTGGAGATCGATGATTTTAGACTTACGCTAGTCAATACGACCTGAATACTCTGCATTTCCTCAGTATTCCCAATCTCATCAGCGCTATAGAATGAAATATTCCGAACTCCATCTTGACCTGAAAGGTAGAATGGCTCACAGAATTCTAACCAAGATTCTTCATTGATTCTGTACATGGTTGTGATATCCGATGCCAATTCACCTGAAGATATGAGGGTGAACTCTGTCATAGAGGTGACATATATTGTCCCGTTCACATCCAAATAATGCGTCCCTATTTCTAGTGTAGTCATTGGCGATGCTATTTCTAGTGTATTCATTGGTGACGATTCAGGTTCTATGACCTCAACCGAGAAATTCCACACAGCACTCCAATCACAGGGATTTCCAGTGTAGTCGAAAGCCTGACACTTCCAGAAGTATGTGCCCGTTTCAAGAGATGTCAAAGTCAAGTTCATCTTGGGAGCAAATACAGTTTCTTCATGGGTAAGATTCTCAGGAGCGAGAATACTGGAATTAAAGACCTGTACAACTGTGTACTGTGTTCCACTGATGTCTGAAGGCACTTCCCATTGGAGAGTAACGGGTCCCTGAGTGAAGGTTTCGCCGTTCAAAGGTGTAATCAATGAAGGTTGCCCATCATATAATGTGTCTATCTGAAATGTCCAGAGCGCACTGAAATCCCCAAGTTCATCGTCCTCATCATCCCCATCTTCATCGAGTGTCCTCACTGCCCAGGAATAGTCACCATCAGTTTCACCTGGAATGCCTGATGCGGAGTTTAGCCAGAGCTGAAACGATGTTCCAGTCACTCGGATATATATCGGCACAGTCCGGGTGGGTGTCATGAGCATCAATTCGTACCCCTGTGCATCATCAACAGCGTTCCAATCAAACAAAACTGGTTCTGTATCAATCGTACTCTGACCAAAGATCTCTCCGTCAACTGGTGAAATCAACTGTGGTGCTGGAAGGTCCGCTAGAGTCAGTGGTATGGATGACTTTGTTGGGACTAGCGCACTTGATTCATTTTCTCTAAATTCGGCTGCATGTCCTGTCGAAATAGCGGTGCTTAGTACTAAGAGAAACGCACATGAGACTATCAGGCATATCAACCGGTTTCGGTTATGCAGTAAATTCCTCTCCTATCCACGAAGTCTAATAGTCAGTCACACACACCTGATATCAAACTCAACAGCCAATTGCATGTAAAAACCCGTTTTAAAGCTTATAACAAAAATAATCGTCTTATCATTTTGCGCATTTTGAAACGAAAATTCGATTCGGATGGTTCATAAAGACCACTTTGATGCGATGAAGTCATGTCTGGAGAACTCAGAGATCTCGTTTTGTCAGATCATCCCGCGGTCAAGGAACTTTGCATTGGTGTATGGGGCGGCAAAGATTATATCCCTCATAGATTCCCGAAATGGTTTGGTGATGATCTCAACCATCCCTTTGGCGTCTTTCAAGGTGATGCTCTTCAGGCTATCGGCAATCTCGAAATCAAGCCCAGCAACAAGACTGGATGGGTCAAGGGACTACGAGTACGTGAAACGCAGAGAAGGAAAGGATATGCTTCCAGAGTCATCGATCATATGATTCTGAGAGCTAAGAAGATTGGGCTGGAGACTCTACGATATGCCACCAGTTCTAAGAATGTCGCATCAATGAAAGTGGCAGAGAATCTCGGTTTTACACTTGTGAGCGATGTCCGCTACTTCAGACTTGAGCCACCCTTTCCCCCACACCCCCAACCAAGCCCTACTATTCACCCTCTTCGAATTGATGCTGAGCGCTTGCATGGAATACTAGAAACCAACGACATCATCCCAGGTGATAACTTCGCCATAAGATGGGAATTCCATAAGAAAGATATCGTGAGCGTCAAGGCAATCCTAGAACGAGAAGAAGCCCAAGTGGTTTTTGGGGATACTGGCAATGCGGAATCCCTCACCTTCTTCTCAAGTTTCGATAGAGATGGTCAAAAGATAACTGTGTTCTCGATTTTCTCAACAAATCGAAGCGTGTTCGTTGATATATTCTCTAGAGCTTTGGATTATCTTGAAACTGAGAAGACCGAGCGGGCTGCATTCTTTCTTGGACCTAGAGTTGAGCAATGGGTGGATTACATCATTGATATCCCCAAGGAATTCGTTGGACGACGATTTCTACTGTATGAGAAAGAGCTTTAGAAAAACCAGGGAAAGGCTGATAGATCAGCCTATTCCTCGATAATTCCTTGTATCTAGGTGAAATGCTGACTGGTGGTCGGAAGTATATAATAGACTATAGTGATGGCGGTTAGCCCCACCCCTGCCCAGTTCTCACCATATGCATACAAAAGAGCTCCAGCAATGAGGAAGACTACAGCTAGCGTCCAAGACATCCGGTCCTGCTTTAAAACCTGGAAATACAAGAATATCGCAATCACACCGAGAATGAGACCTGCGCCAGAAGCAACGTCCTCCCAATAGGCAAATCCCAGTCCCCCGACAATGATTCCTGCAATCGCATTGAGGATCATTAGATAGCCTGCCATAGTGACCTCTTTGGGCCTTGCACCTCTCTGAGCGTCACTATCGTCAGCCATTGGAATTTCGGTCATATCGCAAAATAGTGTTTCCGTGACTGATTATTCTTTCGACTCCTCAAAACTAAGCTAGTCTTGTTCTTCCTCATACTCCTCAAGCACAGACCAATGTGGCGCATATGTGATTGGCTCGAGGTCTCTCTGCTGTAGTTCAAGCTCCTCGATTTCGGCAACTCTCTTTCGGAGAGTGTACGACTTGGCACCCTCCCACCAGAGATAGGCGCTAAGGTCTCTTGAGAACTCGCCCTGATATCTCTCACAAGGCCCCTCACAGAACACCTTTTCCTCCCTTATCTCAAGTTCACCCCCACACCACTTGCAGACTGCTTCTCGCCCGTGAGTATGAATTCGTCCTTCAACTATGCGTACAAAGAGAACAGTTCCATCGAAGTTGCAGACACCCCACTCTTTTCTCTTGGAGATGGTCTTCTCCCACAGTTCTCCTGTGGGGAGGCGTAGATTGTCTGACAAGTCCTGTTTCTTCTTCTTGTCCTTGGTGGACTCATCAAAGTCGGTCAGTCTCGTCTGCACAGTACGCCTCATAACTCATTGTGCCGATGGCATGTTGATAAGCACGTATCTTGCGATTACCCTGAGAGCTCATCAACTAGGCCCATCATCCATTCATCAAACGGCTTGGGCTTGGACCAAGTTTCTTCAAAAGGAGTCAAGACCAGCTTTCCCCCAATCTCTCCGACCAATCCTCCATCTCTTCCCCCAAGGAGACATTCTACCGCAAATGCTCCCAGTCTGGTGCCTAGAATCCTGTCAAAGTGAGATGGAGATCCACCTCGTTGGATGTAGCCTAGCACAGAAACTCTACACTTCTCTCCCAATCGGTCCGAAAGTTCCTTCCCTATAACACTGGCATCACCAAGCTCATCACCCTCTGCAACAACGATCAAAACGCTCGATTTCGCCTTTTCCCGAGCCTCGATCACTCTCTGAGCAAGTTCATCAATCTTTGTCGGCGTTTCTGGAATCAGTATTGCTGACGCACCAGTGGCAATTCCGACATGGACTGCAATGAATCCAGAGTGGCGTCCCATAACTTCCACGAGAAAAATACGCTGAAATGCTTGAGCTGTGTCTCTAATCTTATCGAGTGCTTCCAGAGCATTGTTCACAGCGGTGTCAAATCCGATTGTATAATCAGTTCCATAGAGATCATTGTCAATAGTACCGGGTAGCCCGATCAGTTTGCCTTTCCAGTGCTTGCTCAGTGCAGCAAGTCCACGCATCGTGCCATCACCACCAATTGCCAGCAGCGCGTCTATCTTCCGTTCATCGAGTATCTTTGCAGCTTTAATCTGACCCTCATCTGTCCGGAACTCTTCCGACCTTCCAGTTGTCAAAAAGGTTCCACCCCGGTGAAGTATCCTAGAAACAGAACGAGAATTCAATTCGTGCATCTGTTCGTCAAGGATTCCCTGAAAACCGCCGAATATACCATAGATTTGGCAGTTCCGTCTTATTCCAACTCTGGTGATAGCTCGAATTGCGGCATTCATGCCAGGCGAATCGCCGCCACTCGTCAGGACTGCAACTCTCATACGGGAACGGAGTGCATTCTGAAATAAAAACAGTTGTGCGTCAATATCGAAATGACTTCTCAATGTCCCGCTTTTTCTCTGAAGAACATCAGATAATCTGTTCCTGGTACATCCTTTCCAAGCAGCCTTAAAGCTAAAGCAAGTTGCCCCCGATGATGAGTTGTGTGAAGGACATATTGCATGAAGAAGTCCATCGCCTCAATCTCAAACGGCACATCGGATATATGTGGGACTTCAATGGTACCCTGTGGTATCTCTCTCACAACATCAGCTAGTCGAGAGTCATATTCATTCCATTTGGTCATCATCTCAAGTTTCGATGCCTGAGAGATCCATTTGTAGACACTTTCATCCCGCTTATCGTCAGCTAAGTTGAAGCAAGTGACTAGTGCCATGAGTATGTGCTCACATATCGACCGAACGCTATGACTTCCAAGTACTTTCTTGGTGAACTCTTTGTCCTTAAGACGTTCAACAACTGCTCGCATTCTATTTCCGGACCACATGTGGTATTCTGCGAGGTACTTGAAGGTCAGGCCAATCACTCCAGAAGGGGTTGCCTATATCATACGCACATCGGGTTTATCTTTCCTTTGCATTAACTCATCTGATTCCGTTTAGCACATCGGTGAGTACTTTGGGTATTTCATGAAGAGATCCCAGCGTAATGACCTCTCCACGAGTCAGCTCAGCCATCTCCTCTGCCCTCTCAGTATTTGCCATCTTCTCATTGAGGGCAACGATGAACCGAGACTGAAGATCGTTGAATCTTTCCAGCTGCGGTTCTAAAACTGAGATGTCCTCAACGAAGGCGTCAGTGAGCACCATCAGGAGTCTCTTTTCGGATTCAGTCATCATCTCTAGCTGGTCTGCGCCCCAACGTAGAGCTGCGTCAGCGCTAGTACCTCTCCTTCCTCTGAGGTCAAGTATTTGATCTGCTACCTCATCGATATCCCGCTTTTCCTGAAATCCCTTCACCGCGTGCGTGCTCTCTTCAAAGAATGCAATAGCTATCTCTTCAGGTAAGAGATTAGCCAGCAGCATCACGACAGCAATGGCACACATTGCGAGCTTTTCTCCACTCATTGAACCACTTATGTCAAGAAGAAAGCATGCGGCAACTCTTCCACGTACCGTATCCCAGACTACTAAGTCGTCACTTGTCAGTAGGTTTAGGTCTTTTCCAGACATCAAAATGCTCTCTATCGAACTCTCAATATCTATCTGGTCTATGTCATCTCCATCTCGAAATGGTCGGACCTTAGTGCTAGGAGCAAGACCCTTCTCTCCTGACCCGATTTTCCCTGTGGGCCAACTCATCGCGACCTCAATAAGTGCCTGCTTAGCTAGTTCCTTGACCTTTTCCTTAGCATCTTTCGGGAGGTCTTTGCGATGATTGAACCATTGGAGAACTAAGTTCTCCCCCGGACCCCGAGTCATTGAACCGAATGTACGTTCGATTGATTTCGCACTGCCGTCTTTTGTCACTTTCTCAATTTTATCAGCAATATCTTTAGCTGAGTGTTCGTCAATTGGAGGCGGAGAACCGGTAATGGACCTAATTGCTTCCATCAAGGCAGTTGGGTCAATGCTCATCAAGGGATCTGGTCTGTCAGGCATTCGCCAGGAATCAGTTCTTTTCAATGTTTTAATTCTCTCAATGTGGTCTTCAAGCTCTCTTGTTAGGTCTCGTTTCCTGGACTTGTGAATCTTTTCTGCGAGCTTGCTTAGACCTTCTTCTCCGACTGAACCAAATGCAGGATGGTCAGACATGAACTCCTCTATTGCATCAATTTCGCCATGAGTTTTAGCAGTCTTCAGAGTACTTGTGAGATCTGCGTGGGCCATTGCAGCAAGGGCTTCTGTATGTCCTGCTTTGAGAGCAGACCGAGTTAGTTCCTTGAATAGTTCTTCTTTTCGTCCCCTCATGCTACTGCCTTTAGTAGTGGTGAATCCCTTCCCCATTCTAAGTGAAGTCCCACCGAATCCAAGTCTCTTCATCATGCTGCCAAGGGTATCTGCAGTGCCAGCACCCGCGTCAACGAGATGCTTGAGTGTTTCATAGGTGTCTCCTATGCGCTCGAGTATTCTCTCATCTGAGAATCCTTTGTCAAGACCTGTTTTCATCACGTCAGTCGGAGAGAGGCCGATTTCACTGTCCATGAACGAATCAAGAAGATCAAGAAAAGCAGCTTCTCCCTTTGTTTCTTCGATGGCTTTTACAGCTGCACTACTAGAGAACTTCTCGAATTTGCCAGCATGAGAATGGCTGGACTCCCTGAAACTCTCAGCGTACTCTTTCATCCTCTCAGCTAGCTCTGCAAAACTTCGAGTCGAGCCGCCTTCTTTTTTCATGGATTTCAATGTGTGTTCAAAAGCCTTCTCTGCTAATTCAGCCCACTCTGGAGATTCCACAGCACTCAGAGCTATGTCATCTAGTGTGGGAGTTTTTCCTTCCTTTCGAACATGTTCTTCATAGGCGTCAAAAAGCTCCTCACGATGTTTTGTGCCAAACTTCTCATCCATTTTCGAAGCAGTTCGAAAAGCTCGTCCTAAATCCTCTAGGCTATCTTCAAAGACTCGTTCTTTATCAAACTCAGGCACTTCCTCCAGCATATCTGAAACTTCGGAGATTTCCCAAAGCTTGTCGAGTTTCTTCACTAGACTCTTGGTTTCTTTATCGAGCTCTGTTTTCGGAAAACCTGCATCTTTGAGATATTTCAGACTCCGAGCAGCGGTCTCCATATCCCCTGCCAAAATCTTCTCCATTTCATCTTTGAATGATTCTAGCTCCATTGCATACTCTGTAGCAAGCTTTTCCCATGGTGAGCTTGTCCTGGATAGAACTTCCTCGCCCCAACCAAGTTCTGCCGCGGGCTTGATATCTTCTGGAGGCAGACTATCGATCTCGCTTAGGACTTCATCCCTCAAGAACCGTTCCAGTTTCTCTTTGTCTGAGAGTCCCATTCTGAGTGCAGTCTCATCTCCTCCCCTTGATGTCAGTAGACTCCTGAATGCCTCCATTTCTGCAGTTTCCGCACTGGATAGCGTTTCAAGGAAATCTAGTAGCTCAGACATCGCGTCAAGCTCATGTTCAATCATAGACTCTACATCATCGAGATCAACGCTGCTCTCTCCTAAGACAGATAGTTCTGACATGATTTGGTCAAGAACTGATGGTGGCCCCCTATCGACCTCTTCCATTTCATCATCCTTATCGGCTACCTCGCCATCAGGTGCTTTGAGAGGTGCTTCCTCTGGTTTTGTCTTCTTCTTTTTCTTCTTCTTCTTTTTCTTCCTCCTTTCAGGGAATAGAATTTGGAAGGCGATGTCTCTAGCATGAGATTGGTCTAGGATAGGAGTTGTGAAGACTGCAGCTTGAATATAGTCCTCGGGTATCAGATCCCTCTTCCTATGGAATCGTGCTGTGAGAAGTCTCGGGATTGCTATAGCTTGTCTAGTACTTGGAGTTCCCCCTAGCAGTTTCTCATCGATCGCACGCATTCTATGGATAAACTCGGCAGAGAACGTTATTGGATTCCATGCCTCTCCAAGTCCCCATATGTCATGCGCCATTATGATGCACCCAGAGTGTCCCGCACAATTCGTGCAACAACTTGTTCAGGTTTCTTTCCAGGCTTGAATTGACATGAGTCTGGAAGAATCAAATTTGCGACCTCTGCAATGATTTTGTTGTCTAGTTTAGATTTAGTTCGTGCTGCTCTTTCTGATGCGAGTCTAGCCATCCCAATACTGGAACGCAAGCTTGGGGGCGACTCAACCTGTGCATCTCCACGAAATTGCTCCAGCAATTCCAATATCTTCTCATAAGCGATAGCTGGGATTTTGTACTCTGGACAATTCGCTTCCACTATCTTCCGCTCAAGAGACCTCGGTGGATAATCAAGATGAATCCAGACCTTTATCCTATCCTTAATGGCTTCAGGCAACTTTCTTGTACCTCTCATCTCAGCTGGGTTCATAGCACTCACTACGTAGAAGTCCTCATCAACTTTGATCCAACTCCTGAGTTGGGGAATGTAAAGACGTCCTTCTTCCATCGCGTCAAGCATTGAGTTAAGGACATATTCGTCACCACGATTTATCTCATTGGCGAGGAATAATCCTCCTTGAAGTGCCGCGAGAGTAAATGGTCCTGGCACATATGACTCAGCAGCGAATCCAAACTTGAAAACCAAAGTAGGGTCAAAACTCCCAATCAAGGTGGCAGGCCTGACCAAATCAGAGAATGTCACCCAATAGAACTCACGTCCAAGGTCATACGCGAACTTGCGACAGAGGGCTGTCTTCCCGCAACCCACAGGTCCCACGAGTCCAACATACAAGCCTGCTGCATGTGCATCAAGCATAGCTTCGTACGCCTCTTTATACTGGCCCTCAAGAACCAGCTTGACATCCTCTCTAATGTCTTCAACGCGTTTCATCTCAAGCAGCTTGGCAAAGTCCTTCTCTGCGCCTGCTTCTTTCCTTGTTGTTTTCTCTGTACTTTTTTGTTTACTCACTTTATTCATCTCCTGAACTGCTCTCAAAATACAATTCTGCTGTAGTTGGTGATACTTCTTCAGGGAGTTCGAATCCCATCTCATTCACCTTGGATGAGAAGATATCATACTCAGATTTGTCCAAAACGGATCTATTACCAAAACCCAACGCTTCTAACACCAATTTGCCATAGAATGTCTGCTTAATCTCTGAAAGATCGTACTTTCTTCTTCGATACAGTACTTTTGATGATTGGAGTTCTCGAGCACGAGCGGCAACAACCACCTTGTAAAGAGGTACCCATCTGTCAAGCTTTGCTAGTTTCTCTGCTTTGAATTTGTAGTGTTCCTTAGGTGAATTCTTTAGCATAACGCCCAGTGAACGCATTAGTCCTCCAAAGAACTCGCCCTTTGCTTTCTTCTTGTCTTTCTGGCTTACGAAATCGATTGCATCTACTATGACTGAATTGATTTGCTCATCAGAGGCATCAAAGAACTTCTTTAGCTCCTCTACTTCTTTCGGGAATAAGGAGGAAGCACGATTCACTACCTTTAGCTCTATCTGCTTCTTAGTTGAGAGAGCTTCGCTGAGGCTACCAAATGCGTCATTGTAGCTCATGATGATCCCTCCTCCTCTCTTCCAAGATGAATCTCTAATTCGTCTTCATCTAGTTCCTCGCCATCGAGTCTTAATTGCACTGTCTGATCTGCCTCTTCAGGATCAGACATAGTGACCTCATCTTCCGACTCATCTGAAGTTTCGAGCTTCTTCTTCATGGTTGCCCTGCTTAACATACCATCTCTATACACAGTGATCTCATTCGCTGGCGAGAACTGCATTGCGTCTGATTGATGAGTCACTAGGAGTGTTTGATTACTAATGGAGATGTCCTCGAAACTTGATATAACTCGCTTCCGATTCTCACTATCCGCCCCATACGTAGGTTCATCAGCGAAAAGGAAGGGGACACCATTGAGAAAATCTCCAATTGCTAATCGGTAGGAGAGTCCCAACAGAAGCTGCATTCCTCCTCCTTGATATACAGTCACAGGGACTGTTTCATCCCAACCTGCCGGAGCTATCTCCATCGAGTAATCTTCAGGACGAATCTTTAGGCGCTCAACCTCTGTTTCAGGGAACATCTGTTTATGGAATGCAAGTGATGACTCAGACAAATTCTTTGAAGCATTCTCTCGAATGCTTTCTTGTACTGCCTTAAAGCCATCAGCAAGCTCATTATACTTCTCAGTGTGCTTCTTTGCTTGGACTAATCTGTCTAGTTTTATCGATGTCTCCGTTATGTCCGCATCTAGAGTCATGGACCTATCTTTGAGATCTTCCTCTCGACTTGCAAGCTCAGATATTCTAGAGGAACTCTGGTCAAGTTTGACTCGAAATTCAGTCTGCATCTCACGAACGAACTGATCGATTTCACGTAGCTCTGATGGGAACTCTTTGCACTCCTTCTTGACAATAAGTGCTAATCTCTCGCCGATTGATTGCATAAGTTCTGACTTGGATTTTGATTTCACTAGCTTGTCTAACTTTCCAAGAAGTTTAACCAGCTCTGCTTTGGAGCCATCTAGCTTAGCTATAGCTTGACCATGGTCTTTTCCTAACTTAGATTCCCTCTTTGCTAGGTCTTGAATATCATCCAAGGATTTTTGGTTTTCATCAACTTGTGTTTTAGCTTCCGACTCCATTCGAATCAAAGATTCGAGGCTTGATTGAATTTCATCATTCTCAACCTGCGCACTCTTCAGTAATTCTTTTGCTTCTGATACCTCTTCAACTGTAGCCTTAGCTTCTGAAAGCGCTCTCTTCTTCTCTATTTGTACAACTCTCTTCTCTAGTCTTGAAATTGCTGTACTAGTTTTCTTCTCTTTCTTATCTAGTTCAGATAGACTGGTCTCAAGTTCTTTCAGTTCCTGAGCCACCTTCGCAGGATCCAACTCTGCTCCACAGTATTCGCAGTTGTGCTCACCTACAACACTCTTCCTGCGTGATGCTCGTCCTTCAAGATCTCCCCTTTCGTGCCGTAGCTTCTTCAAATCGTTCTCTTGGACCTTTAGCTCATTCTTTGCATCCTTCATTTCCTTCTCGATGTCTTCAAGTAATTCGGCAGACTTAGCTTGCTCGAAGAGTTCATCTAGTCCGATGGATAGTGCCTTAGTATAGGTTTGAAGCTGGCCCACCAGATTGCCAAGCTTTTGTTGCTTATCTGCAACCTTCTTGGAAGCTCTTCCTCCTTTGGTACGGGTTGCTCTCAAGTCAGTCTTACTAACGCTAAATGCCTCTTTCGCGTCATCTAGATCCTTAACCCATGGTGTGATGTCACCCTTGTAGCGTTTGGCCTTAAGCTGTACTTTGATGTCATCAAGTGATGTCTTAGTCACCAAGATGTCCTTTTCAGCACGGTCCCAATCATCTCGTACTTTGTCTAGCTTTGCGAAGGTCCTAGCTGTAGTATCTGCTTCTGCCAAACTCTTCTTCAATGCCTTTTGCTCTGCAGAGACCTTCTTCTTTTCTTCAGATACTTTCTGAATTTCATCTCCCAACTGCTTCTGCTCTTGCTCCAGCTTCTCAAGAAGTGCCTCAAGAATGGGCATCTGACTCAGGTCTTTCTCCAGTGTTCTCTTGCGGTCCTTGAATGCTTGACTGAGAGCTTCTGCAGCTGTAGCGCCAAGAACAATATCCAATGAGCTAGAACCTCGCAGAATATCAGGCATTCCACCTTGTCGTGCACTAACTGTTACTTCAAACAGTCTGCGGGATATACCCGTTATTTCGCGGACCTTCAAAGCAAGTTGTTCTTCAGTATTTCCGAAATCACTTGAGAGGATGTACTCCTCTCCTTCTTCCTCCTCAGATCCTATTCGCTTCAAAGTGAAATGACTCGAACTGACCCTGTTATTCTTCTTGGAGAGTTTGTGAACTCTAAGCAAGCGATAGTGGTTCTCGTCTCGACCCTTAATGATGAGCTCTACACCTGCGTCTTTCTCTCCACGTCGGGTGTAGGATGACTTAGTCTTAAACCCCCTGACATGGCCAAAGAGAGCGTATTCAATAGCATAGAGTATTGTGCTCTTCCCTGCGTTGTTGACGCCTTCGATGAGATTCACACCTGGCCTGAAATTCAAGGTCTGGTCATCAAATCGTCTGAAATTGCGGAGGCGAATACTCTCAATCAAGATTATCGACCTCCAAAGCTAGCCTACCCTCGAACACCTCCTTGATCCGTGCCTCAAGTTGGTCTCTAGAAGCTTTGTTAAGCCCAAAAGACTTGGTCATATTTGCGTCATCATCAAGTAGGTACTGGACAAAGTCAAGCACTTGAGACGCATTCTGTATGTCCTTTATTGTTAAATCGAATCCACTCAGCACGTCAATTACTGAAGAAGCCTTCTTAGGAGTGGTTTCAGTTCCCGCCCCATTTACCTCTGAGTCATTCCCTGACAAGGAATATGCCCTCCAGCTGAAATTTCAGCTTACCCACCTTATATTTCCAGTGAGAGCATATATGAAAGCCACGGTATTTTCTTTAGACTACTCCTTTGAGTCTGAGGAAGAGTAGCAATGGTGCCGTGATGACAAGGCTGGCTAAAACCACCACTATGAAAGCTAGTGGGTCCTGTTCTAATGGCAAATCGACATTCATTCCGTAGATTGAAGCAATAAGTGTGGGAACGCTCACCAATAGCGAGATTGACGTGAGAGTTTTCATAACTCTGTTCAAATTATGTCCCACAATGGAATCATATTGGTCCATCGCATTGGCAATGAGAGTTCTATAGATTGCACTCAGCTCCATCTGCTGCTGTAGATCGACTTCTAGCTCCTCAAGGCGGTCTTCATCAAGTACAAGTCTTCCAAAGCTCTGGAGCCTTTTCATCCGACGCAGCACTTTCATGTTAGATTTCAGTGCAGCCTCCATATAGATCGCATCTCGTGAGAGTTGGAAGAAACGGTCTAGTTGAGAAGGGTAAAGCTCCTTGAGGATTTGATCTTCAGTGTCATGTATTGTAGCTTCGATAATATCAAGCATCGTTTCAAAACTATGGATGACTATCTCCCAAGTATTGTAAATCGCGCCACTTACTGTTGTTGTACGACGCAGGACTCCCTTGAGACGCCTTTTGCGCAGAGGAATTTCCGCGTTCTGCACTATAATGATGTCACGTCCATTCGTGAAGAGACCTATAGGATTCGTAGAGTACTCCCTCTCTAATCCCTCCAAGTCTACCGGTACGCGGAGCACTACCATGACGAATTTGTCCTCAATCTGAAGTCTAGGTCGTTCGTCAAGGTCTTGTAAGTCTTGCAGGTCTTCTAAGTCGACCTCAAATTTGACAGACAGCTCAGCGAGAATATCAGGCCAGATCCCAACTACTTGAATTAGCAGAGGTTCGTCTGGTGCGCTCTCTAGGTCGGGATACTCGATCCCACTCTCTAGTGCAGTGATAGTAAGTACGCTGGTCTCTGGTTTTTCCGCCGTCGTCATCGAGCTCACCTCTATCCATTTTGTGTCACCTTCTTTTCTAGTGTGTGTGTTACGTTTGAGTGGTTCGAGTCTCTTGGAACCTAGAATGCAATTGGGTTTCGCACCCTTAAGGAAGCAATACTGATTTTCTCTCCAACACTTTTAGGTCTTCCCGCAAGAGTAGGACTGACTAAATAACAACGCTTTCGACTTCGACCTTTCGTTCCTTCTGACTCAAAGTCTGTGCTGGTATCTTCTTTTCCCCAAATAGCTCTGCCTCATCTTCTCCGCGGTAGAGAGCATCAGCAATCCTAGCCATTGCATCAGCCTTCATAATGCCTGACCCACTTGCCCCAGTTAGAACTAGTACTCCACAGTCATAGTAAACGAATGGTATTGCATCTGGACTATAGCTGTATCCGCCTGCCCAGCTGCCAACTGGCCTAGCACCCTCAAATCCGGGGAAGTATTTCGATAGAACTGGATAGACACTGTTTTCGTAGTAGGCACTCTCAGGGTTGTCGTATTCTGGAGGTTGAATGTAATCGTATCTCCTTCCAACCTTGTCCCCACATCCTATCCAAAAGCCACGCTCTTGAACTTGGGGTCTAAAGTATACACCTGCTGAAGGTAGAATCGTGAACGGGATAGTGTTCATGTCACTGAATCCCTTTGTGTCCAAGAGTTCCTCCATGCCTGGCTTACCTTCTGCATGAAGGACATAGATGTGTCTCTTCTTAGCTTTAGTCCTGCTGTCCATTCCTATTGGATCAAGCAATTCATTCGTCCACGCACCAGTGGCTAGGACTACTACATCAGCTCTGATTATGCCGTCCTTTGTCTTTACACCTGTCACTCTCTTTTTCTGCCATACGTAAGGTTCTCCAGGAAGATCTAGTTTGGGGTCTGCTTCAAGGAGTAGGCTCTCCACGTTAACATTGAATCTTGGTTTTATGTCACAAATCTTCTTGAACTCCTCGAAGTACCACTCAACGAGGCGTGTGGGATCAAGCACACCACAATCTCCGCCAAATAAGCCGTAGTCTGCTTCTTGAAGATTCATCAGCTCTGCTTCTTCATCGTCCGAGAAGTCTACATTGAGTCCAGGAATCATCTCTTTGAGTTGTTTCTTGTCATAGACCTCGTGATGGATACCGGACTTCTTCATCCGCTTCATCCAGTTCTGAACACTCTCATGCTTGAACTGGGTTTCACTGAGAAGCCAGAGATAGCCCGTCTTCTCGAAAAGCAATTCATACCCAATATCATTCTGGACATGTTCGAAGTATTTGATAGACGTGTCAGTCAGCATCTGATTTGTAGATGACGCAAACATGTTTCTGACAGCTGCTGCACTCATCGCGGTGTTCGCCTGACCTGCCATAGCCATTCTATCCAGAAGCAGGATCTTCTTCTCTGGACTATTCTTTTGGAGATAATATGCTGCAGCTACTCCAATGACGCCCGCGCCTACTATGATGATGTCAAATGATTCCTCGGCTGACACTTCAGCTTCCTCCGGGTCACGGCCGCGGTGGATGTATGCGCCCCTAAAACATTTTGCCCTCTGTCATTTGGGCAAGTTCAGAATTACCGCCTTGATTGCATCAGCGATTGCACCCAGTGGCATCGTTGGCAGATTAGGATTTTCTTTTTCTATCGCTTGCGCAGGTAGGGGTGGTACATGAATGAAGGTTGCCAAGAGATTCAATCTATTGGTATTGATCCACTCCATAACCTTGTAGATGATCCAGTTGCATCCAAAGATACCTGCATGGTAGCTGACAAATGCTGGGATATTTTCTTTCTCAATCGCCTCAACCAAGTGATGTGGATTGATGTTGGTGAAAAATGCTGGAGGACCTTGTTCTGAAATCACATCGGTGTCAGGGATGTTTTCATAGTTGTCAGGTTTCTTA